>CAYNPY010000082.1:0-16239 GCA_964399195.1 uncultured Fibrobacteraceae bacterium | reverse complement strand
GGGCTTCACGGTCACCACCGAACAGTGCACCGCGTACCAGCAGGCGCGCGAGCTCTCGGCGGAACTGAAGGCGGACGTGAAGGACGCGCTGGCGCGCGTCGAGAAGGTGATGGGCAAGAAATTCGCCGACGCCGCCGACCCGCTGCTGTTCTCGGTGCGCTCGGGCGCCCGCGTCTCGATGCCCGGGATGATGGACACGGTGCTGAACCTCGGGCTCAACGCCCAGACGGTCGAGGGGCTGGCCAAGGTCTCGGGCGCCCCGCGCTTCGCCTACGACAGCTACCGCCGCCTGCTGCAGATGTACGGCGACGTCGTGATGGGCGTGCACAGCGAGCACTTCGAGGACGCGATCGACGCGCTCAAGGCCAAGCGCGGCGTCAAGCTGGACACCGAGTTGAGCGTGGACGACCTCAAGGGTCTCATCGCCACGTTCAAGGGCATTATCGAGAAGGGCGCCGGCCGGCCGTTCCCGAGCGACCCGTACGAGCAGTTGTGGGGCGGGATCAGGGCGGTCTTCGAGAGCTGGAACGCGGCGCGCGCCATCGAGTACCGCCGCATCCACGGCATCCCCGGCGACTGGGGCACCGCGGTGAACGTGCAGGCGATGGTGTTCGGCAACCTGGGCGAGACGTCGGCCACCGGCGTCGCCTTCACGCGGGACCCGTCCACCGGCGAGAAGCACTTCTACGGCGAATTCCTGGTCAACGCGCAGGGCGAGGACGTGGTGGCCGGCATCCGCACGCCGCAGCAGCTGAACATCGCGGGGCGCGCCAAGCTGCCCGCCGGCAACGAGGCGGGCTCTCTGCCGACGCTCGAGGAGATCATGCCGGAGGCCTACCGGCAGCTCGACGACATCCGCGCGCGGCTGGAGGGGCACTACCGCAACATGCAGGACATCGAGTTCACGATCCAGGACGGGCGCCTGTGGATGCTCCAGACGCGCAACGGCAAGCGCACCGGCGTGGCGGCGATCCGGATCGCCGCTGAACTGGTGGCCGAGGGCCTGGTCGGCAAGGAGGAGGCGCTGCTGCTGGTCGAGCCGGCGCACCTGGACCAGATGCTGCACGACCAGATCGACCCGAAGGCCAAGGTCGAGGTGGTGGGCACGGGCCTGCCCGCCTCGCCGGGTGCGGCGCAGGGCATGGCCGTGTTCAGCGCCGAGAAGGCCGTGGAGGAGGCCGACGCCGGCAAGCGCGTCCTGCTCGTCCGCAAGGAGACCAGTCCCGAGGACATCGCCGGCATGAACCGGGCGCAAGGCATCCTGACCGCCCGCGGCGGCATGACCAGCCACGCGGCGGTGGTGGCGCGCGGCATGGGCAAGCCCTGCGTGGCCGGCTGCGGCGCGCTCGAGGTCGACGCGGCGAAGGGCGAGGCGCGCATCGCCGGCAAGGTGATCCGCGAGGGCGACTGGGTGACGATCAACGGCACCACCGGCGCGCTCATCCTGGGCAAGCCCGCGCTGGTGCCGCCGGCGCTGGACGATCCCAACCTGCGGAAGGTGATGGACTGGGCCGACCAGACTCGCCGCCTGAAGGTGCGCACGAACGCCGACACGCCCGAGGACGCGGCGCGCGCCCGCGAGTTCGGCGCGCAGGGCATCGGCCTGTGCCGCACCGAGCACATGTTCTTCGGCGAGGACCGCATCAAGAAAATGCGCGAGATGATCCTGGCCGAGACGCGCGAAGACCGCCTGGCCGCCCTGGCCAAGATCAAGCCGATGCAGCAGGCCGACTTCGAGGGCATCTTCCGCGCGATGGACGGCCTGCCCGTGACGATCCGCCTGCTGGACCCGCCGCTGCACGAGTTCCTGCCGCAGACGGAGGAGCTCATGAAGGTCATGGCGGACGAAATGAAGGTCTCGGTGGCGGCCATCCGCCGCAAGACCGAGAGCCTGCACGAGATGAACCCGATGCTGGGGCATCGCGGGTGCCGCCTCGGCATGACGTTCCCCGAGATCTACGAGATGCAGGTCGAGGCGATCATGGCGGCGGCCGTGGCCGTGCGAAAGGCCGGCGTCGACGTGCGTCCGGAGATCATGATCCCGCTGGTGGGCATGAAGCGCGAGCTGGCCGACCTGCGCGCGATGACCGTGCGCGTGGCCGATCGCGTGCTGGCCGAGGCCGGCGTGCAGGTGCCGTACCTGGTGGGCACGATGATCGAAGTACCGCGCGCGGCGCTGCTGGCGAACGAGATGGCCGAGGTGGCGGACTTCTTCAGCTTCGGCACGAACGACCTGACGCAGATGACGCTCGGCTGCAGCCGCGACGACTCGGCGCCGTTCCTCAAGCCGTACGTCGAGATGGGCGTGCTGCCTGCCGACCCGTTCCAGCAGCTGGACCAGAGCGGCGTCGGACAGCTGGTGGAGATGGCCGCCGACAAGGGACGGCGCGCGAACCCGCACCTGCACCTGGGGATCTGCGGCGAACACGGCGGCGACCCCAGCTCGGTCGCGTTCTGCCACAAGGTCGGCCTGGACTACGTGAGCTGTTCGCCGTTCCGCGTGCCGATCGCGCGCCTGGCCGCCGCCCAGGTCGTGGTCCGCGAGAAGAGCCGCTAGGCGGCCGGGCGGACCATGGCCATCCAGTGGTCCGTGCCGGGTTGGCTTTGGCCCCTGCTGCTGGTCGTGGCGGCGGGGGCCATCGTCTACACGGTGGCGATGTACCGGCGCACGGCGCCGGACCCGGGGCCGCGCCTGCGACGCCTCCTGACGGCCCTGCGCGCGGCGGCGCTCGCGCTGCTGGTGGTGGCGGCCGCCGGGCCGGCGACGTCCTGCCTCAGGCCGCGGCAGGTCCCGGCGGAGCTGCTCCTGGTGGTGGAGGATTCGGCCAGCATGGCGCTGGCGGCCGAGCCGGGCGGTGCCGGGACGCCGTCGCGCTGGACCCGGGCGCTCGGGGCGCTGGCCCACCTCGATTCGGTCTTCGCCCGCGCGCACCCTGACGTGGAACGCGCGTGGCTGCGCGGCAACGGCCTGCTGCCGCTGCAGGAGTTCGGCCCCGCCGACGACGGGCCGGTGCCGGCGCCCGCTCGGCACGGAACGTCCCTGACCGCGCTGGCGCGCGGCCTGCGCGAACGAGCGGCCGGGCGGGCCGTCCGCGCGGTGGTGCTGGTCAGCGACGGCGCGGAGACCGACCGCGACGCTCAGGATGCAGCCTTGGCCAACGCTGCGGCGGCGCTGCCATTGCGCGTGCTGGGCGTGGGCCCCGGCGACGGGCTGGCCGACCGGGCGCTGGTCGATGTCCGCCATGCGGAGACCGCCTACGTCGGCCAGGACGTGAGCGTCGAGTTCACCGTCACCCAGCCGCCGCCGGGCGCCGACGTCGTCGTCACGCTGAGCGATCCGGACGGCATCGTCGCCGCCGACACCCTGCGGGCGGCGGGTCCTCTGCAGCCGGGATCACTCCGGTTCCGGCCGCGCGCGGCGGGGCTGCTGCCGCTGCGTCTGGAGGCGTCGCCCCTGGCCAACGAGAGTTTCCTGGGCAACAACGTCGTGTCGACCGTGGTGGACGTTCGGCGCGATCGGCTGCGCGTGCTGGTGGTGGCCGGCACCCCCGGCTGGGACGTCCGCTTCCTGGCGGTGGCCGCCGCTGCCGAGCCGCGGCTGGACCTGACGGTGGCCTATCCGTCCGCGCGCGGCCTGGTCCTTGCCGACAGCCTGCAGCCCTGGCCCGCGCCGCGCTCGACGGCGGGATGGGCGCGGTGGGACGCGGTGGTGCTGACCGGGTGGAGCGGCCGGGACGCGACGCTGGACTGGAGCGCGCTGGGCGAGGCGGTGGCCGGCGGCCTCGGATTGCTGGTGCTTCCCTCGGCGCCGGCCGGGCCGGGCGGGCGGCCCGCCGCGGTGGCGCCGCCGGCGCCGCTGGCGGCCCTGCTGCCGGTGGACGCGGCACCCTGGCGCTGGGAACCGGGGGCCCGCTTTGCGGCGGCCACGGCGGCGGGCGCGCGCCATCCGGTGCTCGACGGAGTGGCCTCCGAGGCGGCCGGCACGGCCCTGGCCGCGCTCCCACCGTGGCGGGAGATCGTTCGGGTGCGTCCCCGCCCCGAGGCGACGACGCTCCTGGACGGCGCGGCCCCCGGCGAACCGGACGGCCTGCCGGCGCTGGTGGTGGCGCCGCGCGGGCAAGGGCGGGTGGCCTGGTTCGGCGTGCGGCACGTCTGGGAATGGGCCTTCTGGGAGCTGCCCGGGGGCCCGGGCCAGGGCGGCGAGCAACCGGCGCGGCGGACGTTGCGCAATCTGCTGGTCTGGCTCGCGGGCGGGGACGGCAGCGCCGGGCTCGGCTTCGCCGTCCGGCCCGGCGCCTGGCAGGAGGGGCAGCCCATCCGCATCGTCGCGCGCTGGCGCGACCTGCGCGGCGAGCCGGTGACCGACCGCCTGCCGCAGCTGGAGTTGCGGCCGGACAGCGCGGGCGCGGACACCACGGCGCTCAGGACGTTCGAGCTGGCGCCGGTGCCGGGCGAGCCGGGTGACAGCGTGGTCGAGATCTCGGGGTTGCCTCCGGGTCGCTATCGCGTCCGCCTGGCGGCGAAGGACGAACCGCCGGTCGCTGACGCCGTCGCGGAACTGCTGGTCAGCGACGCCTCGGTCGAGACCGCGCAGGTGAGGCAGGATCGCGCCCGGCTCGAGCAACTGGCCGCCCGCGCCGGCGGCACGTACCGCGACCTGGGCCGGCCCGGCAGCCTGGCGGAACTGGAGGCCGAGCTGCTGGCCCTGGACTGGGGCGCGGTCGAGGAGCACCGGCGCTGGCGGTTCGACCTGCGCGCGGGCTGGCCGTTCCTCGCCGCGGTGACGCTGCTGCTGGGCGCCGAATGGTTCCTGCGGCGGCGGCACGGCCTGTTGTGAGCGACTGAACCGACTTCCTCCCGGAAAGCCGGATCGCGATGCACGGGACCGTCACCGGTCCGTTGGCCGCCGTCTGCCTCCTGGCGGCGGCGCCGAGCACGGCGCAACTGGTCATCAACGAACTGCTGCCCGACCCCGAGGGCGCCGACAGCGGGCGCGAATTCGTCGAGCTGCTGAACGACGGTCAAGCTCCTGTCGACCTGGACGGCGTGCGCCTGGAGTTCGCCAATGGCGCCGACGGTCCCGTCTGGCAACTGCGCTGGAGCGGGGCGGCGGGACAGGAGCTGGCGCCGGGCGCGCGCCTG
Source organism: uncultured Fibrobacteraceae bacterium (assembly GCA_964399195.1). GTDB lineage: Bacteria > Krumholzibacteriota > Krumholzibacteriia > LZORAL124-64-63 > LZORAL124-64-63 > CAINDZ01. The sequence continues at coordinate 11,097 of CAYNPY010000082.1, read as the reverse complement.
CTCATCGTCGACCGCGGCTGGGCCGGCGCCGTGCGCGCGGACGCCGAAGTCGCGCTGGCCCTTCAGAACGGACCCGACGCGATCCGCCTCGTGCGCGGCGGCACGGTCCTGGACCTGGTCGGGTACGGCGCGCTCACCGACACGCTGCTGGCGGAAGGACGGCCCGCGCCCGTGGCTCCCGGCAGGGCGCTGGCGCGGCGGCCCGACGGGCGGGACACGGGGGACAACCGCGCCGATTTCGTGTCGGCGCAGCCCACGCCGGGCGCGCCGAACTTCGCGCTGCGCGCCCTGACGGCGATCGAGAGCGTGTTGGAGCCGCCCAGCCTGGACCGGGCGGGCGCCGCGGTGGCCGTCGCCGTGCAACTGCGCAATGACGGGGTCTACGACCTGCCCTCGGCGCGCCTGCGGCTGGCCTGCGGGCCGGACAGCGTCGGGGCGCTGCTGGACGGGCTGGCCAGCGGCGACGTGCGCCGTGTGGACTGGCTGCTGCGCCCGCGGCACGATGGCCGCTGGCCGCTGGAACTGCGGCTCGAACTGCCGTCCCCGCCGGAGACCCTCGTGGTTCCGCTCGGGCACCTGCAGGTCGGCGCGGCCGAGCTGCGCCTCGGGGAAGTGCTCGCCGCGCCCCGTTCCGGGCAGGGCGAGTGGATCGAACTGGAAGCTCTCGCCGACGTGGCGAGCGCGGCGGGCACCTACCGGCTGCGCGACGACGACGGCGGTTGGGTTCCGCTGCCCGCGCTGCTGCTGGCGGCGGGGCAGCGCCTGCTCGTCACGCAGGATTCGCTGGCGCTGGCGGGCTGGCTGGCGGCCAACCGCGACGGGCCCCCGGACGCCGGCGGTTGCGGTGCGCCGCTGCTTTCCCTGGCGCCCTGGCCGGCCTTGAACAACGCGCCGCCGGACGGGCGCGCCCGCGCCGACCGCGTGCTGCTGGCCGACTCACTGGGAACCGTGCTGGACCACGTGGACCTGGGCGCTGATGGACGCCCGCTGACCGGCGACCGCTCGCTCGAACGGGTCCCGGCCGGCGCCGGCGGTGCGGGTGCCGCGTCCTGGGCCGAATCCCTGGCCGCCGCGGGAGCGACGCCGGGCTGCCGCAACAGTGTCGAGCCGCCGGCCGGCGCCGGCGCCGGGCCGAACGTCGCGCTGGCGGTGGACCCGCCGCTCGCCGAGCGCGCGCGCGGCCAGGCGTCGGTGCACCTGCGCTTCGAGGTGCCGCAGGGCGCCTCGGGCTGGGACCTGCGCGTGTTCGACGTCGATGGCCGGCCCGTGCGGGATCTGGGCGGCGACGGTCTGGGGCCCGGCCCACGCACCCTGTACTGGGACCTGCGGGACGACCGGTCGTTGCCGGTCGCCGCCGGCGGCTACTTGCTGGCGCTGAGCTGGCGCAGCGGCAGCGGATACCCGGGCGCGCCGCTGCGCCGACTGGTGGTCGTCCGATGAGGCGCGGGCTCGGTCGTGTGGCGGCACCCGTGTGTGCCTCCAGCCGGCTCGGTTTGCTGGTGGCGGGATGCTGCCTGGCGCTGGCCTTGCCCGCCGAGGCGACCGGAATGCGGCGCCTGGACGGCGCCTGGCTGCTGCCGGCGGCGCTGCACGAGGTCCTGCTGGAATCGCCCGGCGCGCCGCCAACAGCCGCCGGGCCCTGGCTGCGGGCCGCACATGCGCGTCTGTTCGGCCTGCCGGAACTGCCGGCGCGCCTGCTGGCGGCCGGCGTGGCGGGCCGTGGCTGGGCCGCCGAGATCGGCTGGGAGGCCCTCGGCGGCCAGGCGCTGCGGGACGACCGGCTGACGGCACGGGGAACCGTCGGGCGCGGCTGGCGCCTGGGCCTGTGGGTCGGGCGACGCAGCCTGCGCCCCGGGCCGGGGCCGGCGGGCGGAGGGCTGGCGGTCGATCTCGAACTCATGACCGAAGGCCGCCGGCCGTGGCTGGGCGCCTGGTCGGTCGCGACGCAGTGGCCGCTTCTGCGCGACGCCGACGATTGGCTGCCTGCCGAGCCCGAAACGCGGCTCCGCGCGGCCCTGGCGGCCCCGGGACGCGCTCTGGCGCTCAGGCTGGACGTGGCCGCCGACGGCCGGCCGGTCTTCGGCTGGGAGGCGCTCGCCGGCCTTGGCGGAAGTCTGGGCGTGGCCTGGCGGGCCGACCGGGCGAGCGGGGCGATGGGTGGCGGGCTGATCTGGCGGAGCGCGCGCCTGCGCCTGCGCACCAGCCACCTGGCGCACCCCGACCTCGGCTTGACCCATCGCATCGAGATCGGCGTGGGCCGCCCGGGGGCGTCGCCATGGTGACCGGCCGCCGGCGACAGGCCGGCCCGTACAGCGCGCGGATCCGGCACGCGCGGTTGGCCGCCATGGCACTGTGGGTCGTCGCAGCGGCGGCGCGCACTGTGGCGCAGGACGTGGCGGCGCCCGATTCCCTGGGCGCCGACGAGGTGCCGGGCGACCTGCAGGAAGTCATCGCCGAACTGGAGCAGGCCGACCAGCCGCTGCCCTGGCGGGACCTGGGCGACCCGTCGGTCCCGACGTCCGTGGCGATCCCGGCGGCCGACGGCTTCAGGGCGTCCTGGCGCGGGGGTGCGGCAGCCGGCACCGGCCGGCAGGATGCGCGCCTCGAACTGACGGCCGGAGCCTGGCGCGGGACCGGGGTGCTCAGGCTGCGGCCGGACCGGACGCCGGAGGCCGCGGGGGCCGGAAGCGTCAGGGTGGGAGGACTGGGCCTCTGGCTCGGTCACCTGGCGCTTCGGCACGGCTTCGGGCTGACGGGACAGGCTCCCGGCCGGCGAGGAGCGCTGGCCGCCGACCAGGGCCTGGGCGGGATCACCGGCGGCCTGGCGGCCCGGACCGCCGCCGGTTCGGCTGCCGACGGCCTGCAGGCGGCCGCAGAGATCGCCCGCGGAGCCTGGCGGCTGGCCGGCGCCGGTGATTTGCCGGGCAAGATCGGCGACGGACGGCGATGGGCCGCGCGCCTGGAACGGGACGGCGGCCGCAGCCGCTGGGCCCTGGCGGCGGGGACGGGCGCTGCCGGCGCCTTCGTCAGCGGAGCCGGTCGGCTGGAGCGGTCGCCGCTGGTGGTCTCCTGGGAGGCGGCCCGCCTCGCGCCGGCGGACGGTCCCCGCGAACTGGCTCTGGTGACCGCGGCGAGCTGGCGGGCGACGGGGCGCCTGCGCCTGGAACTGATGGCGGGTCTGGCCGACGGTCCCGCTCACGCCGCAACCGCGGTCCTGCCGGGCGGCGCGCGACAAGGCTGGGCCGCGCGGTTGGCCTGGCGTGACCGGGCGACCGGCGCGTTGGAGATATTGGCCCAGGGTTCGTCCGGTCCGCTGGCGCAAGCGGCGCCCGCCCGCCGCCGGGCAGGCGTGCTGGAAGCGGCGTGGGAAAGGCGCACGGCCCGCGTCCTGACGGTGCACGTGCGCTGCCGGCGCACGGCGCGCGAGGATCTCGACTGGTCGCCGCGCGAACCGTGGCTACCGGCTGCGCGCGGCGAGCCGCTGCTGAAGACCTCCCTGAGCGCCGGGCTCCAGTACGAGGACGGCGGTCGGCGCGCCGCCGCGCAGTGGCGCTCGTTCACCGCCGCCGGCGGCGCGACCCGCGGCAACCGGCAACTGTTGGCGCTGTCGGCGAGCCGGCGCTGGTCCGGCGGCTGGGAGGCGTGGTGCGACGTGGCCACGGCGTGGGGGGACGACGTCGACCTCGCGCGGGCGGTGGTCCCGCTGCCCGGATTGGTGACGGCGCGGCACTGGGGTTCCTCGCGCGCGGAGACGGTCGTCGGCGGCGGCCGCCGGTGGGGCGCGTTCGAGGTGCACCTGGCCGTGGCCCAGCGATTGCCGGACGCCGAGACGCCGGCAACGCGCCGCGCCGTGCGGGAAGCCTGGCTGCAGGCGCGGGCTGGCTGGTGAGGGCGCATCGTTCCCCGCCGTCCGCGCGCCGCGCCAGGCCAAGGCGTGCAACCGGCATGTCCGGCGTCAACCCGCCCGGCATCCTGCCGATGCCTGTCGGGGCGCCGCCCGGCCCGACGGCGCCCCACCCGAATCGAGGAAGGACCCTTGCTGATCCAGTGCCCCGGCAGTTCGCTGCTGCACTCGAGCCTCGGCCACGAGCTGCTGACGCCCACCGACGAGGCCCTCGAAGAGGTCGCCGCGCTGGTCGCCCGCACGGACGACCCGTTCGCGTGGACGCAGTCGCTGGAATCGCTGCTCGCGGACGGCCCGGGCGCCGGCGCGGCGCTCGTCGAGCGTCTGGCGGCGCTGCAAATGCTCGCGGCCGCGGGCGGGGCCAGCGGCGCTCGCCTCCTGGCGGCGTTTTGGATGCAGCCTGACCATGCGCTCTGCGCATCGGCGGTGGACGGCCATCCCGGCCTGGAGCCCCTGGCAGAACTCGTGCGCGCGCGCGAGACCGGCGTCCTGGACCTGCCGCAACTGGCCGGCGCCACGTTGCGGATGGTCTCGCTGGCAGACCAGCTCTGCCAGGTTGGGGAGCGCGACAGTGGCCTGGACCTGGTCGCCGCCGCGGCCATCGTGCAGGCCAATCACGGCAATGGACAGGTCGCCCTGCCGGTGGATCGCGCCCTCGCGGGAGCCGTCGCTCGCGTGCTGGCCGCGCCGCGGCCGTTCCGCGGCGGTCTGTGCGGCAGCCTCGCCGGCATCCAGTTGGCGCCGGGCTTCGTCCTGATCGACCTGGAGCAGGAGCCGGAATACTTCCCGCACGGTTTCCCCGTGCTTGTCGACGGCGGGCTTTCGGCCCTCGGCGACCGCCTGCCGGCGGCGGCCGACGGAGCCGGGGCGGACGACCCCGAAGCCGAGGCGGCAAAGCTGGCCCTCGATCGCATGCGCATGCGCAAGCTCGTCTTGGACAACATCATGTCCACGAGCGTCCTGTTGGAGTACCTGCGCGATCCCAAGGTGACGTCCATTCCCGGCCTGGTGGCGGAAGTGGTCAACCGCACGCGCAACTCGCAGGTGATCGAGGTCGTGGTCGGCAACCGCGCGCTTCACACAGGCTTCGCCAACAAGGCGGTGCCGCTGGCCTGCCTGCGCAGCCCGGTGAACGTCCCGGTCAAGACGCTGCGCAAGTTCATCCACGTGAAGTACGTCTCGAAGGTCGATCTCAAGCGTCTGGCGAGTGACCGCACGGGCGTTAGGCGCGAAATCGGTGTCGAGGTGGCCAGGTACCTCGACTCGCTAACGTGAGCTGTTGGTTGTGCCGTGGAAATTGTGTCTGGCCGTGCCCGGCGAGAACGCGTCTGCATGTCATTCCGCCCGCTCAGGCCGCATATTTCAGGCCATGGCTGCGCTGCCGCCCCAATGCCCGCGTCTTGACCCGGCGCCAGTAGTAGTCATCCCATCGCCCGGGCAGTGCGATACGGCTCGGGAACAACCGACGTTCCAGCAACTCACCCACAGACAACCGATCTGAGCGCATCTCCCGCACCTGCGCCGGCGACGGGCTGCCCCGCACTTTTTCGCGCCGTCCGTTCATGTAGTTGCGCCAGACTACGAACACAGCCAGCCGCTCCGCGCTCGCCTGCCGACGCTTGGACCAGGCGATCGTCTCCCGTTTGTGGTTCGCGCTCCCGTGTCGCAGCAGCAGGTCCGCCAGGTTCACCGGGTACAGACGGTTGCTGGCGTCTCGACGCGCGCGGCTCGACGTCACCAGATGCTCCACCGCGCACCGCAGGCGCCGGATGGCCTTCGGATACGCCTGGTGTTCGTCGCTGAGAACTACCAGCCGCCGCTGCCCGCCGGCCACGACCTCCAGCAGGTGCGTCACGTCCTTCAGCACCGCCCGCGGGTCCGGTCGGCCGAATTGCCGTTCGAGGCGATCGCGCTGGCGGCGTTGGGCGGCTGTCATCCGCCCGGACCGGCGTACCTCGCTGTCGGTGAAGTAGACTATGAAGTCGGAGGTGGGCTCGATCGCCAAGTGGTGGTGAAAGGGCCAATACTGGGACAACTCGAAGGTGACCAGGCCATCGATGACCACAGCGGAAGCGGGACGGGCGCGCCTCATTTGTTCGGCATGGTAGAGCAGGCAATGCCTCCCGAGTCGGGCCAATTGCCGGTCGATGGTGGTGGGTGCAACTCCCAGGTCGCGGGCGATTTGGCGGTTTGCCATGCAGCCGGTGGTCTTGGTGACCAATTGGGGCAGGATGTCTGGCCGCTTGAGCCAATAGCTGGTCGCAAAGGTCTGGGAGCTGAACGAGCGCCGGCAGCAGCGGCAGAGGAATCTGGGGATACGTTTGCGCTGGCAGTGACTCCAGAAGTAGCCACAGCGCTTGAATCGCCAATCATGGAGCAAGTGATTATGGTACAGACACTTGGGATTGGGGCAGTGGGGCGGAACGAAGTTGTCGGTGGCGCTGCGCATGTCCGGCGGTGGCACGTGACGGTCCAGGCACAATCTTGGCGGCACAACCGTTGACTTGGCTGCACGACGCCCCTAGGTTTGGCCCAGCGAAGACATTTCGCCCGCCGGCACCCGCCCCGGCGCGCCCACCCCGCGGAGGAGCCTCGTGCCCCGACAGCGCCGCATCGTCATCGCCTTCGGCGGCAACGCCATCATCCCCGTCGGCCAGGAAGGCACCTGGGAGCAGCAGTCGGCCATCACGCGGCAGACGATGGAGCTGGTCGCGCAGCTCGCGGCCGACGGCCACCAGCTGGTGATGACCCATGGCAACGGCCCGGTGGTCGGCAACATCGTGCTGCGCGGCGATGCCGGCATGGCAGTGCACGGCATCCCGCCGATGCCGATGTTCGTCTGCGGCGCCGACAGCCAGGGCGGCCTCGGGTTCATGTTGCAGCAGGCGCTGCAGAACGCGCTGCGGCGCCGCGGATTGTCGCAGCCGGTGGCGGCCGTGGTCACTCAGGTCCGCGTCGAAGCCGACGACCCGGCGATGGCCAGGCCGACCAAGCCGATCGGTCCCTTCTACACGGAGGAGGAGGCCGAGCGCCTGCGGCTGGAGAACAGCTGGGCGATGGTCAAGGACGCCGGCCGCGGCTGGCGCCGCGTCGTGGCCAGCCCACAGCCGGTCGAGGTCGTGGAGTGGGAGGCCATCCGCACGCTGGTCCAGGGCGGCGTGCTGACGATCGCGGTCGGCGGCGGCGGCGTGCCCGTGGTGCGGCGCCCGGACGGCGATCTCGAGGGCGTCGACGCGGTGATCGACAAGGATCGCGCCAGCGACCTGCTCGGCCGGCTCATCGGCGCCGACACACTCGTCATCATCACGCAGGTGCCCAAGGTGTTCGCGCGCTACGGCCAGCCCGACCAGGAGGAACTGGACGAGCTGCCGGCCGCGCGCGCGGCGCAGATGCTCGCCGCAGGGGAATTCCCCGCCGGCAGCATGGGACCGAAGATCGAGGCTGCGCTGTCGTTCCTGCAAGGCGGCGGCCGTGAAGTGATCATCACGTCGCCGGAACTTCTCCTGGAGGCGATCGCCGGCCGCGGCGGCACGCGCATCGTGCCCTGAGGCCCGCTCGAAGGAGGCCTTGAACATGCCCGGTTCCGTCCTGGTGATCGGCGGCGGCGGCCGCGAGCACGCCATCGTCCGGCAGCTCGCGGCATCGCCCCTGCGTCCTGAGATCCATGTGGCGCCGGGCAATCCCGGCACCGCGGCTCTGGCCCGCAACGTCGCGCTCGATGTCGCCGATCCGGCCGCCCTGGTCCGCTACTGTCAGGACGAGGGCATCGAGTTGGTGATCGTCGGGCCTGAGGAGCCGCTCATCGCCGGGCTGGCGGACCACCTGCGCCACGGCGGCGTCGCGGTGTTCGGTCCCGGCGCGCTGGGCGCCCGCCTCGAGGGCGACAAGGAGTTCGCCAAGGAGGTGCTGCAGGCGGCGGGCGTGCCCACGCCGCGCTTCCACGCCTTCAGCACCACCGAAGCGGCGCTGTCATATCTGGACACGATGGACCTGCCCGTGGTGGTCAAGGCGTGCGGCGCCGCGCAGGGCAAGGGCGTGGCGGTGTGCGCGACGCGCGAGGAGGCCGAGGCCTTCGTGCGCGACTGCCTGGACGGGCAGCGCTTCGGCGCCTCGGGGCTGCGCATCCTGCTGGAGGAGTGCATCCGCGGCCCGGAACTCTCGGTGCTCGTCGTGACCGACGGGCAGGACCACTGCCTGCTGGCGCCGAGCCGCGACCACAAGCGCATCGGCGAGGGCGATACCGGCCCCAACACCGGCGGCATGGGGGCGTTCGCGCCCGTCGCCTTGCCGGCCGCGCTGCGGGCGGAGATCGACGCCCGCGTCGTGCTGCCGGTGCTGGCGGAGCTGCGGCGCCGCGACATCCCCTACCGCGGCGTGCTCTACGCCGGCCTGATGCTGACGGCGACCGGGCCGCAGGTGCTGGAGTTCAATTGCCGCTTCGGCGATCCGGAGACGCAGGTGGTGCTGCCGCTGCTGCGCGGGGATCTCTACGAACTGTGCGCGGCGACCGCGGCCGGCGAACTGGGCGCGTTCCTGGAGCATTTCCCGGCCGGGGACGACGACCCGTCCGATTGGGCCGGCGCCGGGCTCTCCGAATGGCGCCGCCACTGCGTGGTCGTCGTGGGCGCAGCCGACGGCTACCCGGGGCGCAGCCTGAGTGGTCGCGTCGTCGAACTGCCGCCCGACCGCGAGGGCGCCTGGATCATTCACGCCGGCACGCGCCTGGTCGACGGCGTGCTGAAATCGGCCGGCGGACGCGTCATCGGGGCGGTCGGCCTGGCCGCCGACGCGGAAGGAGCGCGCAGCCTGGCGTACGACCTGCTGGGCGGCGTACATTTCGAGGGGCTGACCTACCGGCGCGACATCGCCGTACGGAAGGACTGACATGACCTCCCTGTGGAACGCCAGCGATCCTGCGCCGCAGGTGCTCGTGCTGCTGGGCAGCGAGAGCGACCTGCCGGTGGTGGAGAAGATGCCCGCGCTGCTGGAGCGCTTCGGGCTGACGCACGGCATCGCGGTGGCCTCGGCGCACCGGCAGCCGGAGCGCCTGCACCAGCTGCTGCGCGCGGCCGAGCGCGGCGGCACGCTGGTCTTCGTGGCGGCGGCCGGCATGGCGGCGCATCTGCCTGGCGTCGTGGCTTCGCTCACCGGCCGGCCGGTGATCGGCGTGCCGGTGGCGTCCGGGCCGCTGGCGGGCGTCGACGCGCTGCTGTCGATCGTGCAGATGCCGCCAGGGGTGCCCGTGGCCACGGTGGCGATCGGCAGCGCCGGCGCGCGCAACGCGGCCTGCCTGGCGGCGCGCATCATCGGGGTGGCCGACTCGCGCGTGGCCGCAGCGGTCGAGGACTTCCGGCGCGAACTGGCCGACGGCGCCCGATGAGCGTGCCGCCGGGCGCGCCGCGGCTGGATCTGGAAGCCGCCGCGGCGGCGCTGCGCAGCGGCGCGGTGCTGCTGCTGGGAACGGACACCGTCTGCGGCCTGCATGCGCGGGCCGATTGCCCGGCGGCGCTGGCGCGGATCGCCGAACTGAAGGGACGGCCGCACGGCCAGCCGTTGCTCCTGCTGGCGGCAACGCCGGAGCAGGCGCTCTCGCTGTGCCGGGAGGTGACCGGCGCTCAGGCGGCGCTCTGCGCCGCCGCGTGGCCGGGACCGTTCACGTTCCTGCTGGCGGCCCGCGCCGGACTTGACCCTGCCGTCTGCGACGTCGGGCGCGGCACGGTGGCCGTGCGCGTGCCCGCGCGCGAGGACCTGCGTCGGCTGGTCGGCCTGGCCGGCGGTCCGTTGGCCTCCACCAGCGCGAACCGCAGCGGCCAGCCTCCGCTGACGATTCTGGCCGATGCCGTGGCGGCCTTCGGCGGCGGTGTGGCCGGGTGGTGGGACGGGGACCCGGCCGGCGGTGCGGACGCTGCGCCGGCTCGCGCCGCCGGCGGCGGCGTGCCGAGCGCGCTGGTCGATCTGACCGGCGCCGAGCCGCGCGTGCTGCGCCCCGGGCCGCTGCCGCTGCCGCGCCTTCCGGGGTGACCTCCGTTTCTTGACGCTCGGCGCGGCGACTTCTACCTTTCAGTTCCCCGCGGCGCGGGCGCGAAAGGCCGGTCATGCCCAGGCGGATCGTCTTCGTTTGCACGGGCAACTCCTGCCGAAGCCCGCTGGCCGAGGTCCTGGCCCGGGCCCGGTACGCCGACCTGCCTCTGATCTTCGCCTCCGCCGGTACGGACGCGGTGGCCGGACAGCCGGCCGCCGCCGGCGCCTGCGCTGTGGCGGCTGAACGGGGCCTGAATCTCGGGGGGCACCGCGCGGCGCCTCTGGACGCGGCGGCGCTCGCCGGCGCCGGCTGGGCGATCGGCATGACGCGCGGGCATGTCGCCCTGCTGCGCGCGCGGTTGAGCGCAGCCTGGCCCGGGCGCGTGGGCCTTCTCGGGCTGCCGGGGCACGACTGGCGGGCGCCGGGAGCGGCCCTGGCCGGCCGTCCGGAGGCCGCCGCCGACGTGCCCGATCCGTGGACGCTGCCGGTCGAGCGCTACCGGGAGGTGGCGGACCTGATTGACCGGCATCTGGCCGCGTGGGCTGTAGTGTTTCGTGAAGTCTGTGCCGGAAGGGATTGACAGGAATGAGGATCGCCATCGGGTCGGACCACCGCGGCTTGGCGCAGCGGGCGCTCCTGGCCGGGCGCCTGGCGGCGGCCGGGCACCAGGTCGAGGACTGCGGCGGACCGGCCGGCGGCCCGATCGACTACCCGCAGCCGGCCCTGGCCGTCGCTGAGCGCGTGGCCGGCGGCATGGCCGACTTCGGCGTGCTGATCTGCGGCTCGGGAATCGGGGTCTCGATCGCGGCCAACAAGGTGCGCGGAGTGCGCGCGGCGCTGTGTTTCACGCCGGCGCAGGCGGATGGGACGCGTCGCCACAACGACGCCAACGTGCTATGCCTGAGCGGCGACGCCCTGACGCCGGAGGAGGCCTGGCCCATCGCCGAGGCCTTCCTGGCAGGGCGGTTCGAGGGCGGCCGCCATGCCGGGCGCGTGCAGATGATCACCGGTTACGAGAACGGTCCGCGAGCGGGGGAGTGACGCGATGTACGACGTGGTGCGCACGGTCGATCCGCAGGTGGCGGACGTCCTGGACGCGGAGCTGGCGCGGCAGCGCGACCAGCTCGAGATGATCGCCAGCGAGAACTTCACCAGCCCGGCCGTGATGGCC
>CAYNPY010000081.1:3364-16450 GCA_964399195.1 uncultured Fibrobacteraceae bacterium | reverse complement strand
TGCCGCTCCCCTCGATCCACGCCTCGAGGCCGCCGGCTGCCGTCCGCCGGTACCCGATCCTCTGCGGAAAATCGTGCTCGGGGTTCTCGAACACGAGCAGCGAGTCGGTCACCGTGACCGCCGGGAACGAGCCGCCCGGCTGCCCCGACGGGTGCGCCTCGAAGACCAGGCCGCCGGCCGTCTCGCGCAGCACCACCGTCTCGAACCACGCCAGGCGGCCGCCGCTGACGGTGCGGCTGACCGCGAGCATCGTGTCGCCGCGCGGGGGCAGCCAGTGCTCCTCGGTGAGGTCGCCGGCTTCGCCCATCTCCCAGGTGCCGGCCAGCCAGGCCGCGCGGGCGATGAGCGGCCACGGGGCGTCGGCCGGCTCGCGCACGAAGACGTAGCCGCCCGCGGTGGCGCCCCAGGCCTGCGAGCCGTCGGCCGCGAAGCCGCGGTCCCAGCTCTCGATGGTGTCGGGGCCCACCGCGACCTCCGAGGTGGCGTACGCCGCGCCGCGCAGGTCGCTGGCGCAGGCCTGGCCCATGGTGCCGCCGGTGAAGCGGCCGTCCGGCGCGCGGCGCAGCACCACCGCGCAGCCGTCGCGCGCAAGCAGCGAGTCGGGCGTGAGCGTCGCCAGCGGCTGCCGTTGCCGCCACGCGCCCGCGAAGCGGCGCGCGCCGGGCAGCGCGTAGACCTCGCTGATGAACGTGCCATCGCCGCCGTCCCGCAGCCGGTACACGCGCTGGCGGTAAGGCCGGTCCTGCGCCGCCGCGGTGGCCTGCTCGACGTAGAGCCAGGGCCCGTCGGCGCGGTCGGTCCACAGGGGCGCCATGCGCAGGCGGATGTCGAAGTAGTTCGTGTCGGCGGCGGCCTGGGCGGCGCTGGAGAAGCTGCCGGTGAGCCAGGCGTCGAGGGTCGCCAGGTCGCCCTCAGGCGCGGCGACGGCCGAAACAGCGGCGATGGCGGAAGACGCGAGCGCCGCCGCAACGACGCGCAGACAGCGGAACATGACGGCTCCTCGGGGCACGCAGAGGTGGCGCACTTGCGCCGGCGCAACTCGCCGCATTCTGGCCCACCGCCCGTTCCCCGTCAATCGGGCGCGGCCGACTGCCGTTGACACGGCCGGCTGCCGCGGCTAGGGTGTGGTCCCGAACCACCTGAACGCCAGCCACGGAGGCTCGCGCCCCCGCGCCATGGACAACGGACCGCAATCCCCTGACCGCGCCGACGGCGTCGCCACCGCGGACGAACCCGGCGAAAGTACCCCCGCCAGACGCCTCCCGGACCGGAGCGTGCGTCGATGAGCGCGCTCACCTGGGCGATCGTCATCGCGCTGATCCTGGTCAACGCCCTCTACGTGGCGGCGGAGTTCGCCGCCGTCAGCGCCCGCCGCAGCCGCATCCGCCAGCTGGCGGACGGCGGCAGCCGCCGCGCGCGCCTGCTGGTGCCGGTCCTCGATGACGCCGCGCGCCTGGACCGCTACGTCGCCGCCTGCCAGATCGGCATCACCCTGTCCAGCCTGGTGCTGGGCGCGTTCGGCCAGGCCACGCTGGCGAAGGACCTGGTGCCGCTGTTCGCGGGCCTGGGCGGCCTGCAGGAGGCCGCCGCGCAGTCGACCGCCGCGCTGGTCGTGCTGGTGGGGCTGACGGTGCTGCAGGTGGTCTTCGGGGAGCTGGTGCCGAAGTCGCTGGCGCTGCAGCACTCCACGCAGACGGCGCTGGTGACGGTCACGCCCATGCGCTGGTCGCTCGCGTTCTTCGCCGGGGCCATCGCCGTGCTCAACGGCAGCGGGCTGGCCATCCTGCGCTGGCTGCGGGTGCCGTACGGGGGCCATCGGCACATCCACTCGCCGGAGGAGATCGAGCTGTTGATCGCCGAGAGCCGCGACGGCGGCCTGCTCGAGGAGGACGAGCACCGGCGCCTGCACGCCGCCCTGCGCCTGGCCTCGCGCACCGCCGGCGAGCTGATGGTGCCGCGCCGCCACGTCATGGCCGTGGACATCCACGAGCCGCTCGATGAACTGGTGGACCGCGTCGCCGCCAGCCCCTACACGCGCGTGCCGGTCTGCGACGGCTCGCTGGACAACATCGTCGGCATCGTGCACACGAAGGACCTGATCCGGCGTCAGCTGGAGGGAAGCGGCATCGCGTCGCTGGCCGAGGTGATGCGGCCGGCCCTGTTCGTGCCCGAGACGCTGACGGCGGACCGGCTGCTGGCCGCGCTGCGCGAGCAGCGGCGCCACCAGGCCATCGTCATCGACGAGTACGGCGGCGTCGAGGGCCTGGTCACGCTGGAGGACGTGCTGTCGGGCCTGCTCGGCGAGGTGGGCGACGAGTTCAAGCGCGGTCACGCCGAGGCCGAACGCCTGCCCGACGGGCGCGTGCGGCTGCCCGGCCTGCTGGCGCTCGACGGCGCCGAGCGCTGGACGGGCGTCCGCTGGGAGGGCGAGGCGGCGACGGTGGGCGGGCTGGTGGTCGAGGTTCTCGGCCGCATTCCGGCCGCCGGCGACCGCGCGGTGATCGCCGGGCTCGGCGTCGAAGTCGAGCGCATGGACGGCCACGCCGTGGCATCGGTGCTGGTGACGCCCGCGGCGCCCGAAGGGGAGGGCGTCTGAGCGTGGACATCGTCGTTCCCATCCTGGTCATCGTGGCGCTCGTCGCGCTGAACGGCCTGTTCGTGGCGGCCGAATTCGCCATCGTGGGCGTGCCGCGCGCGACGCTGGAGCGGCTGGCGTCGCAGGGCGACCGGAGGGCCCGGCAGGCCTGGCACATCGTGCGCGACCCGCGGCGGCAGGACCGCTTCATCGCCACCGCGCAGCTGGGCATCACCGCGGCGAGCCTGGGGCTGGGCATGTACGGCGAGCACGCGTTGGCCGGCTGGATCGCCGCCGGCCTGGAGCCCACCGGGGTTTCGGCCTGGATCGCCACGCATGTGCTGGCGAGCATCCTGTCGGTGGCGCTGCTGACCTATGTCCACATCGTGGTCGGCGAGATGGTCCCCAAGTCGCTGGCGCTGCTGTCGGCCGACCGCACGGTGCTGTGGATCACCCCGCCCATGCTCTGGATCCAGTTCGCCCTGTGGCCGCTGGTCGTCGGCCTGAACGGCATCGGCAACGGCGTCATGCGCCTGCTGGGCGTGCGGCGCCAGCACGACGCCAGCCAGCTGCACACCTCGGACGAGATCGCCTATCTGGTGCGCGAGAGCCAGGAAGGCGGCCTGCTGCGCGCCGAGGCCGGGCAGGTGCTGCGCGACCTGTTCCAGTTCGGCGAGCTGGATGCAGGCATGGTCATGGTGCCGCGCGTCCACGTCGACGGCCTGCCGGTCGGCGCCGCCGCCGAGGAGCTGCTGGCCCGCGTCCGCGCCGCGCACCACACGCGCTATCCGGTGTACGACGGCGATCTGGACCACGTGCTGGGCATGATCCACATCAAGGACCTGTTCCCCATCCTGCGGGCGGGCCGCGCGCTGACCCGCGGCGACGTCCGGCCCGTGCCCTACCTGCCGGAGACCGCGGAGCTGGACACGATCCTGGCCACGATGCGCCGCGAGCAGGCGCAGCTGGCCGTGGTCATGGACGAGCACGGCGGCACCGCCGGCATCGTCACGCTCGAGGACCTGTTCGAGGAAGTGGTCGGCGACATCGAGGAAAGCGGGGCCGCGCCGCCGGAGCTGCAATGGCGGGACGCGGACACGCTGCTGGTCAGCGGCACCGTCCGCCTGGACGAGGTGGGCGAAGCTCTGGGCGTTGAGCTCGAGTACGAGGACGTCGACACGGTCAGCGGCCTGGTCCTGGCGCTGCTGGACCGCCCGCCCGCCGTCGGCGACCAGGTCCAGTGCGGGCGGGTCCGCTTCGTGGTGACCGCCGTCGACGGGCGCGGCGTCGGCGCCTGCCTGGTCAGTCGCGCGGAACCCTGAGCCGCCGCCACACCTCGTCGATGACGAACGGCTCGCCGTCCGCGGTGAAGGTGGCGCGGTGGCGCCAGAGGTCGCCGTCCATCTCGCACGTGAAGGTGATGACCTGCCCGACCAGCGCCCGCGCCCAGTGGTAGGTCACGGTCTCGGTGTAGGTGCCGGCGCCGGGCTCGTAGGCGTAGGTGCCGCCCCCGGACCAGGGCCGCTCCCCTTCGCCGGCGGCCGCGCCGAACGCGAAGCGGCCGTCGATGAGGATCTTCACCGCCGGTTCGTGGCCCGGCCGCGGCGGGGGCTGCACGCACTCCCAGGCGCCCTCGAGGCGGGGGCGTGCGCCGGCGCACGCGCCGAGCGCGAGCAGGACGGCAGGCAGCAGGGCGATGAAGCGGGCAGTGCGGCGGTTCTTGGCGCGGACCTCCTGGGCGGGGGCGCCGGCGGCCGCGCCCGGACCGGGGCGCGGCCGAACGTGATGGGACACCCGCGCGGCCGGGCCGTCAAGCGCGGCCCACGCCGAGCATCCTTGCCGCCAGCTCCTCCGCCTGTCCGGGCCAGTACGCCGCCGGCCGGCACGTGGCGTCACCGGGGCCGCCGCGGTCGGGCCGGCACGCCCGCAGCACGGCCAGCCAGCGGGCGGGAATATTCAGAATACCGTATACCGACCCCAATAACCCCCCGCAAATACACGCGTTGGTGTCGGTGTCGCCGCCGCGCCGGACCGTGTCGACCAGCGCCTCCTCGAGCGGGGCGCCCCGCCCCAGCTGCCACAGCGCGTTGCCCAGCGCGATCAGCACCCAGCCCATCTGCTGCTGGTACTCGGCGGGCGGGGCCTCGCGCGAGCGGGTGACGACGGCCGCCAGCGCGGGCTCGGTGACCAGCGCGGCCGCCGTTTCGTCGATGAAGTCCACGAGGTCCGCCGCCCCGCCGCCGCCGGCCACCGCGCGGGCGATCGCCGCGGCGTAGAGCGCGTTCGCCTCGAGGCAGACCGGGTGCGGATGGGTCAGCGCCGCATCGGCCCGCGCCCAGACCGCGGCCAGCCGCGGCCCCTGCGCGGGGCCGTGCCGCGCCGCCAGCACGCCCAGCGGCGCCGCACGCATCAGCGCGCCGTTGGCCTGGCTCTGCGGGCCGGGCCGACCGGCCAGGGCGTTGGCGATGGTGGTTCCGCAGTCGAAGGGATGCGAGCCGCGCCATTGAACGTAAGCCGCGCGCGCGACGGCGGGGTCGAAGGTCCCGCGCTCGGCCAGCGCGCGCGCCAGCGCGAGCATCATCTCGCCGTCATCGGTGGGCTGGCCGGGCAGCGTGCCCCACTGCGCGCTGGGCCCCAGGTCGCGCGGGCCGCCGTCGGGGTGCGCCGCGGCGATCTGCTCGGCGGTCATGAACTCGACCTGCGAGCCGAGCGCGTCGCCGGCCAGGTGCGCCAGCAGGCAGCCTTGCGCGCGGTCCAGGGGGGTGGTTCGTTCCGGCACGGGCGCCTCCAATTGCGGGCGGTTGCCTCGTCGCGACGAGCGCGCGCCGGCCCTAACCCACCAGCGCCGCCTTCATCAGCCCCGTCTCCTCCACCGTCAGCGCGATGGTCGCGCTGAGGAACGGCGGCGCGTTCATCGTGAAGGTCAGGTCCCAGGCCCCGCCGCGGTCGCCGCGCGCGAGGATGCGCAGCGTCCGGTCGCCGATCGTCCAGTCCAGGGCGGGGTCGTCCGCGCCCGCGCGCACCTGCGCCAGCGACGGCGGCGCCAGGCCGATGGTGAAGCCGTCGTTGATGCCCTCTTCGATCATCGTGATCAGCAGGATCATGCGGCCGTCGGCGTAGTCCATCACGTGCAGGGTATGGCCGTCGCGGTCGAGGATGCGGGTGCCTTCGTCCTGGGGGGTCCTGCGGCTGGGGGGTGGGGTTGCGCCGGCGCAACCCTCACGGCGCCGTGATGAACGTGCGCCGGCGCACGCGCTGCACCGAAACATCGACACCCCGACGCTCCCGCCGGGGTGTCGAGGTCAGGCGGATCCGTCGGCGCGTCCGCGCATCCGCGCGGATGGCGCCGGCGCCGCGGACAGGCGCTACTTCCGCACCGGCTCCGGCTGCGGCGTGGTCGCGGCCTGGGCCGGGGCGCCGCCCTCCTGCGGGGTCTTGCGCTGGCCGGCGCCCATCGAGCAGTTGCCCTCGAAGAAGACGCCCTCGTCGATGACCAGGCGCTTGGTCTTGATGTCGCCCTCGACGTGCGAGCCGCTCTGCAGCTCGATCTTGTTCTCGGCGACGATGTTGCCGAAGAGCTGGCCGCCGATGATGGCGTTCTTCACGGTGCAGTTGGCGTGCACGACGCCGGTCTTGCCGATGACCAGGCTCTCGGGCGTGCCGATGGTGCCCCGGTATTCGCCCTCGATCCGCAGCGTGCCCTTGACGTCGATCTTGCCGTCGAACTTGCATCCCTGCGCGATGATCGAGGTCTGGCCGGCGTTGACCGTCTGGTTTTCCGGTTCTTTCCCGAACATGAAGCGTTCCTCCTTGGGGCCGCGGCGGCTGTCGCCGCGACGATGGCCGTACTATGCCCTACCTGGGCTCCGGTTCGCCACTGATATATTGTCGCGGATCGACCGCGACGCCATCGCGCCAGACCTGAAAATGCACCTGCGGCGCGGTGGCCGCGCCGGTCCGGCCCATCTTCGCCACCTGTTCGCCGGCGCGCACCCGGTGGCCGGGCCCCACCTTGATCAAGGCGCAGTGCGCGTAGACGGTCACCCAGTCCAGTCCGTGGCGGATCTCGACGTACTTGCCCAGCACTTCGTCCTCGCCGACGAAGTCGACGTCGCCCGCGGCGGCGGCCACCACCTTGGCGCCCTCGGTCCCGGCGATGTCCACGCCCGGGTGGCCCTCGCGGCCGCGGGCCGCATCAGCGCGCTCGAACCCGCGCACGATCACGCCGGCGGCGGGCCAGCGCGAGGGCGGCGAGCCGGCGTCGGCGGCGGTCGGCGGGGCGAACTCTTCGTCCGGCGCGCTCAGGAACGGCACGTCGCCGACCGAATCCGCCGCGGCGTCCACCCCCAGCGTGGCGCGCGTCTGCCCGAGCATCTTCAGCAGCTCGTCGTGCAGCTCGCGGTTGCGGTCCATCTCCTCGCGCAGGGCGCGCGCGGTCAGGGCCTCCACGCGCGCGGCGGCCAGCTCTCGCTCCAGTTCCAGGATGCGCGCCTCGCGGTCGCGGCCGCGCACCACCCCGGCCACCAGCAGCCCGGCCACCACCCAGGTCACGAGCATCACGCCGACCAGCAGCAGAAACACCGGCCGCGGGATGCGCAGCTCGCGCCCCGGCGTGCCGGCGCGTTCAGGGCCGATCGTCACCCGGGTCCGCCGTGGCTCGCCCATCGCCGCTTCCCTCCAGGTCGCTGATGGCGGTGTCGCCGTCGCCGTCCTCGATCAGCGCCACCTGCACGCCGCCTTCGCGCGCGGCGCCCTCGCGCGCGCGCGGCAGCCAGACGTCGAACGCGGCGCCGGGGCCGGTCTGCTCGCGCAGTTCGATGCGCCCGCCGTGCTCGTGCACGATGCGCGCGACGATCGACAGCCCCAGCCCCGTGCCCTTGCCGTAGTCCTTGGTGGTGAAGAACGGCAGGAAGATGTTCGCGCGCGTGGCCGCCGGCACGCCCGGTCCCGTGTCGGCGACCGTCAGGCGCAGCTCGCCGGGGCCGCCGTCGACGATGCTGATCGCCACGCGGCCGCCGCCGCCGGCGGCCTCCATCGCATCCATCGCGTTGACCAGCAGGTTGAAGACCACCTGCTCCAGCTCGTTGCGGTTGCCGTAGACCCAGGCCTCGGCCAGGGCGTCGATGGCCACCTCGATGCCCGCCACCTTCAGGTTCTTCTCCATCAGGTACGCCGTGTCGCGGACGATGGCGGCCAGGTCCAGCCGGCCGCGCTCGGTGCCGGTGGGCCGCGCGAAGTTCAGCAGCCCCTTGATGATCCCGCGGCACTGCTCGGTCTGGCGGATGATGCGGCGGATGTCGTCCTGCTCGTCCTCGCTGTGCGCGGCCTCCTCCAGCATCTGCGCCGACAGCAGGATCGCGCCCAGCGGCGTGTTGAGCTGGTGCGCGATGCCGGCCGCCAGCTGGCCGATGCCCACCAGCTTCTCGGTCTCGCTCAGGCGGCTCTCGAACTGCTTCTCGCTGGTGATGTCGCGG
Organism: uncultured Fibrobacteraceae bacterium; assembly: GCA_964399195.1. Taxonomy (GTDB): domain Bacteria; phylum Krumholzibacteriota; class Krumholzibacteriia; order LZORAL124-64-63; family LZORAL124-64-63; genus CAINDZ01. The sequence goes on along the minus strand of CAYNPY010000081.1, from coordinate 8,401 downwards.
GCGATCACGACGTGCGTCGTCTCGCGCTCGGCCAGGGGGCCGCTGCCGGGCAGGATCGCCGAGAAGATCAGGGCCAGCAACCGCGGCGGGCCGCCCTCCTGCGGCAGCGTCACCTCGTAGGCCAGGCTGCGGCGCGCGCGCGCCACATCGCTGAAGATCTGCGCCGTGTCCAGCTGCAGCTCCGGCGCCACGTCCGGCAGCCGCCGGCCCAGCACGTTGCGCCGCGGCCGGCGGAAGAGATCCTCGGACTTCTTGTTCCACTCCAGCACGCGGCCCTCGGCGTCCAGCAGGAAGATGGACTCGCCGGCGTGGTTGATGATGTTGCGGTACTTCTGCTCGCTGCGGCGCAGGCGCAGCTGGCCCAGCTCGCGCAGGCGCAGCCTCGTATACGCGCTCCAGCCGACGACCAGCACCAGGAACTGGAAGACGCCGTTGCCGATGACGTCGCGCAGCAGCTGGCCGCCGCGCCATTCGGCCTGCCACAGGCCGCGCAGCGAGCCGGCCTGCGCGTAGTCGTTGCTCAGCCTCACCAGCGTGGCGACCAGGAACGCGAGCGACGCCGCGACCAGCACGCCCAGCAGCAGGCGCAGCAGCAGCACCCGGCCCAGCCATTTGGCCCATCGTCTCATCAGGCCCGACTCACAGCTCCGTGTCCACGCCCATGATCTGCAGCAGGCGGATCAGGTCCGCGTCGTTGAAGAAGCGCACGCTGACCTGGCCCTTGCCCGTCTTCGCGTCGCGCTCGATCGACACCGGCGAGCCGTACACCGCCTCGGCCCGCTGCACCAGCGCGCGCAGCGCCGGATCGTCGGCGCCGGCCGCGCCGCGCTTCTTCGCCGTCTTGCGCGCCGGCTTCGCGCCACCGGCGCGCACGCGCCGCTCGCAGTCGCGCACCGACAGCCCGCGCGCGCGGCACATCTTCGCCAACGCCACGCGCGCCGGCCCCGGCGGCAGCCCCAGCAGCGCCTTGCCGTGGCCGGTGGTGATGTGGCCGTCCTGCAGCAGGTCGAGGATCTCGTCCTCGAGCGTCAGCAGCCGCAGCAGGTTCGCCACCGTGCTGCGGTTGCGGCCGAGCATCGCCGCGACTTCCTCCTGCGTGGCGCCGTAGTCGTTCATCAGCTGGCGGTAGGCGGTGGCTTCCTCGACCGGCCCCAGATCCTCGCGCTGGATGTTCTCCAGCAGCGCGACCTTCAGCGCCTCGGTCTGCGCGTAGCTGACCAGCAGCACCGGCACCTCGCTGAGCCCCGCCATCTTCGCCGCGCGCACGCGGCGCTCGCCCGCCACGACGCAGTACTCCAGGGGTGTGCCGGCACCCTCCTCGCCGGGGGCGCGCGAAGCCGTTTCTCCGGGGCCCAGGCGCCGCACCAGCACCGGCTGCAGGACGCCGACCTGCCGGATCGAATCCGCCAATTCTTGCAACTCGTTGTCGTGAAATATCTTGCGTGGCTGGTCGGGGTTCACGCCGATGCTGGCCAACGGCAGCTTCAGCGGGTGGCCGGCAGGCGCCCCGGCGGGCGCCTGGCCCCCGAGCGCCGCTTCCGGGGCCAACGGGGGCACGCCCTTGAGGTCGGCCCCCTGGATCAGCGCCGAGAGCCCCTTGCCCAGCACGTTCTTGCGGTTGGCGGGCGTGTTCATCGTTGCCACTCCGGCGGCGCGCGGCCGCAACTCGTTGTGCGGTTAGGAGTTGTCTGCGATCACTTCCTTCGCGAGGTCCAGGTAGCACTGCGAGCCGACGCACTCCACGTCGTACAGGCAGATCGGCTGCCCGAACGAAGGCGCCTCGCTGAGCCGGACATTGCGCGGGATGCGGGTTTCGTAGACCATCTCGCCGAAGAAGTCGGTGGCCTCGTCCGCGACCTGGTTGGACAGGCGCAGGCGGCGGTCGAACATCGTCAGCAGCACGCCCTCCAGCCGCAGGTCCTTGTTCAGGCCGCGCTGCACCAGCTGCACCGTGCTGAGCAGCTGGCTCAGGCCCTCCAGCGCGTAGTACTCGCACTGGATCGGGATCAGGACCGAATCGGCCGCGGTCAGCGCGTTGAGCGTCAGCAGGCCCAGCGACGGCGGCGTGTCGATGAGGATGAACTCGTAGCGGCCACGCAGCGGCGCCAGCGCGCGCTTGAGGAACCCTTCGCGGCTGTCCTCGCCCACCAGCTCGATCTCGGCGCCGGCCAGACGGCGGTCCGTGGCCAGCACGTCCAGGTACGGCAGCTTGGTCGTCTGCACGGCCTCGCCGAACGCCGCCGAGCCGAGAAGGAACTCGTAACTCGTTTTTTCGCCTGCAGATGCGCCGACACCGCTGGTCGCGTTACCCTGGGGATCGAAGTCCAGCAACAGCGTTCGCCGCTCGGCGACGGCCAGGCTGGCGGCCAGGTTGACGGCGGTGGTGGTCTTGCCGACGCCGCCCTTCTGGTTCGAGATGGACACGATCTTGGTCATGGCGGGAACGCCGCCTTTCCGTTGGGAGCTGCGGGGCCGGGTTCGGAATCGCCAATCTACCGGCGCGCGCCCCGGTGCGTCAAGACGCGCGCGCAGTTGTTCGCCGGTTGTCCGCCGGGAATGTTCCACGTGGAACGTTGGGGCGACAGGCGGGGGGTATCGGGAGACCGAGGGCCGGGATGTTCCACGTGGAACAATGAGAGGGCGGGGCGGCAGGAGCGGCGCGGGCGGTCGTCCGATGTTCCACGTGGAACAATGGCCGCGGCCGGGGCGGGCGCCCGCAACCGGCGCCTGGCCCCTCAGGCCGGGGCGCCCTCGCCCAGATATTGGTGGCCGGTCACGAAGAGCCCCGCCGCGCCCGGGATGCCCGGAGGGGGCGGCGCCAGGTGGCGTCCTCCGCCCGACCGGAAGCGCAGCCCGCCGCAGGCGTGCTCCGTGCCGGCGGCCGGAACCTCGAGGTCAACAGCCAGCCCCGCCGCCGTGACGCCCGTCGCCGGCTGGAAGCGGACGATGGCGATTTCCACGCCCACCGCCAGATCCGCGGGCGGAATCGCGGCGCCCAAGCCACCCAGGACGGCTCGTTCCGGCAGGCGCAAGGCCTTGAGTGTAAACAGGATCGGGGTTTCGGCAGCAACGCCGCCCGGCCGTCGGGTCCCCTCGCCCCAGCGCGCGGCCACAACACCGAATGCCGGCATCCCGGGCAACCGCGCCAGGCGCTCCAGGAACCAGGCGCGCTTGACCCGCGGCTCGACCAGCGTCGCCTCCACGTCCACGCCGCGCCCGGCCAGCCGCGCCAGCCACACGATCGCGGGCAATCCGCCCCCCGAGCCGAGGTCGAACCAGCGCAGCCGGCCACCGCTCGCCAGCTGGGCCCCGGCGGCGCCCCACCACAGATCGAAGGCGTCGGCGCACTGCCCGATGAGCCGGTCCGCGGCCGCGGCCGCCCCGCGGCGCGACAGCAGGTTGATCTGCTGGTTCCAGCGCAGGAGTTCCGCGCGGTAGGCGGCCAGCAGGCCGGCGGGGTCGCGGGGGTCAGGCGTTGTCATCGTCGCCTCCCGGCTCCCCGGGGTCCGGTCGGTCGATGCCGCCGGCCGGGCCGGACCGCCCGCCGTGCCGCCGCAGGTACACCGTCAGGACCGCCAGGTCTCCGGCCCGGACGCCGTCGATGCGCCCGGCCTGCCCGAGGGTGGCCGGCCGGATGCGCGCCAGCTTCTCTCGAGCCTCGAAACTCAAGGCGGACATGGAGTTATAGTCAAGATCGGACGGCAGTGCGCGGCCCTCCAGGCGGGCCCCCTGCGCCAACAGGCGCGTCTGCTTGGTGATGTAGCCGCCGTAGCGCAGGCCGTTCTCGACCTGGGCCTCGGCGCCGCGCCTGATGTGGGGCGCCGGCGCGGCTTCGGCCAGCTCGCCGCGCAGGGCCTGCAGCCGCGCACCCATCTCGGGATCGGCCGCCACGGCCGCCGCCAGCGCCGCGGCCAGGTCCACCCCGGGCCAGGTCAGGTACCGGGCCGCCGAGACGGTCTGGTCGCCGTCGCCGGGCCGGACCCGGGCTGAAGCCAGCAGCGCGGACAACCCCTCGGCGTAGGCCGCCCGCGCCTGCAGCACCTGCCGTCCGCGCGCGTCCAGCAGCCCCAGCTCCAGCGCCAGATCGCCCAGCCGCTCCTCGGCGTTGTCGCAGCGCAGGTGCAGGCGATGCTCGGCGCGCGACGTGAACATGCGGTACGGCTCGGTGATCTCCTTGGTGACGAGGTCGTCGACCAGCACGCCCAGGTAGGACCGATCCCGCGGCAGGGCCAGCGGGGGCGCGCCGGCCAGCGACCGCGCCGCGTTCACCCCGGCGATCAGGCCCTGCGCGGCGGCCTCCTCGTAGCCGGAGGTGCCAAGCACCTGGCCCGCAAGATAAAGTCCCGCAACGGGTTTCGCCTCAAGGCTGTCGAGAACCTGCCACGATGGCAGGCTGTCGTATTCCACCGCGTACCCGTACCGGGCCAGCCGGGCGCGCTCCAGCCCGGGCAGGGTGCGGACGATGGCCTCCTGCACATCGGCCGGCAGGCTGGTCGACAGGCCGTTGACGTAGATCTCCGGGTCGTCGCGCCCCTCCGGCTCCAGGAACAGCAGGTGGCGCTCCTTGTCGGCGAAGCGGACCACCTTGTCCTCGATCGACGGGCAGTAGCGCGGCCCCCGCCCCTCGATGATGCCGCCGTAGAGCGGCGAGCGCGCCAGGTTCGCGCGGATCAGCGCGTGGGTCGCCTCGCCGGTCCACACCTGATGGCAGTCGACCTGGCGCGGCGCGAACGATTCGGTGCGCAGCGAGAACGGCTGCGGGTCGTCGTCGCCGGGCTGCGGCTGCAGCCTTGAGAAGTCGAGCGAGTCGCGCCACAGCCGCGGCGGCGTGCCGGTCTTCAGCCGCCGCAGCTCGAAGCCGAGCCGCCGCAGGCTGTCGCTGATCGCCTCGGCGCTGGCGGCGCCCTCGCGCCCGCCCGCCGACCGCGCCTCGCCCACGTGCATCAGCCCGCGCATGAACGTGCCCGAGCCGAGCACGACGCGGGCGGCGCGCGCCTCGCGGCCATCGGCCAGACGGACGCCGCGGACGTGGCGGCG
>CAYNPY010000081.1:0-3264 GCA_964399195.1 uncultured Fibrobacteraceae bacterium | reverse complement strand
TCGGCCAGGATCTCGACGACATCGCCCTCGATCACCGACAGCTGCGCCTGCGCGCACACCACCTCGCGCATGTAGCGCTGGTACTCGTGCTTGTCGGCCTGCGCGCGCGGCGACTGCACGGCGGGGCCCTTGCGCGTGTTGAGCACGCGGAACTGGATGCCGGTCGCGTCGATGGCGCGCGCCATCTGGCCGCCCAGCACGTCGATCTCGCGCACCAGATGACCCTTGCCCAGCCCGCCGATGGCGGGGTTGCACGGCATGCGCCCGATCTCGGCGATCGCGTGCGTGACCAGCGCCGCGCGCGCGCCCAGGCGCGCCGCGGCCAGCGCGGCCTCGATGCCCGCGTGCCCGCCGCCCACCACCACGACGTCGAAGGTCATCGGCCTATTTCCCCACACAGAAGCGCTGGAAGATCCCGTCGAGCAGCTGCTCGGTGAACACGCGCCCGGACACCTCGCCCAGCCGCGCCAGCAGCGACGCCAGCAGCGTGCCGACCACTTCGGCGCCCGGCACGGCGCCGCCGGCGCCGTCCAGCAGCGCGACCAGCTGCGCCAGTTCGTCGCGGCACTCCAGCAGGCGCTGCCGGTGCCGTTCGTTGAGCACCACGCCCAGGCTGGCGGCCTCGTCCAGCCCCCAGGCGGCGACCTGCTCCTCGATGGCCGCCCACAGCGCGTCGAGGCCCTCGCCGGTCAGGCTCGAGGTGGGAATGGCGCCGGCGCCACCGGCCGCGCCGCCCTCGCGTGCGCCGGCGCACGCGACCAGGTCGCATTTCGCCAGCACGCGCAGGACGGGCGGGCCACTTGCGCCAGGCGCACTTGCGCCGGCGCAACTCGCCCCGGTCGCACCGTCTGTTGCGCCGGCGCAACCCGCCTCCGCCACCTCCAGAACCAGATCCGCGTCGCGGGCCGCCGCGCGCGCGCGCGCGATGCCCTGCGCCTCCACGCGCGCGGCTTCGTCCACCTCCCGCAGCCCCGCCGTGTCGTGCAGCACGTACAGGCGGCCGCCGCGGCGGACCGGCGCGGTGACGATGTCGCGCGTGGTGCCCGGGTCGGGATCGACCAGGGCGCGGTCGCTGCCGACCAGGCGGTTGAACAGCGAGCTCTTGCCGGCGTTGGGCGCGCCGACCAGCGCGATGTGGATGCCCTCGCGCAGCAGCCGGCCGGCCGGGGCCAGCTCCAGCAGGCGGTCGATGCCCTCGCGCGCCTCGTCCAGGACGCGGCGCGTCTCGGCGGCGGGGACGTCGGTGTCGATCAGGTCGTCGTCGCTGAACTCGAGCGAGCCTTCGAGCCGCGCCAGCAGGTCCAGCAGCGGCCACTCGACGGCGCCCAGTTCGGCGTCCAGGCCGCCGCGCAGCTGGGCCACCGCCGCGCGCGCGGCCAGTTCGCTGCCGGCGGTGATCAGGTCGGCCACCGCCTCGGCCTGGTCCAGGGTCAGGCGGCCGTTGAGGAAGGCGCGGCGCGAGAACTCGCCAGGCGGGGCGGCCGCCGCGCCGGCCGCCTGGCAGGCGCGCACCGCGCGCGCGGCCACCTGGCGGCCGCCGTGGCAGAAGAACTCGACCGTGTCCTCGCCGGTGTAGCTGCCGGGGCCGGGCAGGTGGAGCGCCAGGATCTCGTCGATGACGTCGAGCTGCTTCACGGCGTCGTCTTCGCTGGCGACGGGCGCGTGCAGAACACCGTACACCACGCGCCGCGCGCGCAACGGCGGGCCGCGGAAGACGCGCCCGGCGATGGCCACGGCCTCTGCCCCGCTCAGGCGGATGACCGCCAGGCCGCCCTCGCCCTCGGGCGTGGCGCGGGCCACGATCGTCGGGGGCGGCGGCGTGTCGCTGCTCGTCATCGCGACCTCCCTCAAGACAGGGAGCGGCGCCTGCGCGCCGCTCCCGACCCGTCAGCCCACCGCCGGCGGCAGGCGGCGTTCAGTCCTCGTCGGTCCCGTCGCCGTCGCCGGGGGCGCCGTCCTCGCGGAGCGCGATGACCACGTGCTTGCCGCCCGAGCCGACCACCGTGTAGGTCGTGATGTCGGGCTGCTCCTCGGCGGTCAGGTGCACGACGCGGCGCTCGCGCGCGTCCATCGGCTCCATGTGGTAGGGCTCGCCGGTGGCGCGGACGTCGGCGATGATCTCCAGCGTGCGCTCGCGCAGCGATCCCTCGCGGCGCACGCGGTAGTCGTTGATGTCCAGGTTCATGCGCACGCGGTCGCCGGCGGCGTTGCTGGCCATGCGCTCGACCAGGTGCTCGACGGCCTCGGCGGTCTGGCCGCCGCGGCCGATCAGCATGCCGGCGCCGTCCTCGTCCACCGACACCTTCACCGCGTGGTACTCGCCCGGGATGGTCTCGACCTCGCAGGGGAAGCCGGCGCGGGCCAGCATCCCGTTGGTCAGTTCGGTCAGCAGGGCCGGCTGGCCGGCCTCATCGACCGGCGCCAGCGCCTTGGCGTAGTCCGTGGCGGCGATGCCGGAGGCGATCACCTCGTCGGCGCTGCTGCGCGGGCTGCCGTACGCTCCGCCCCTGGGCGCGCCGTAGCCGCCGGCCGACGGCGCGTCGATCTTCGCGGCCGCCGCCGGACGCTCCACCACCGGGCGCGTCTGCTTGGTGCGCGGCGGCTTGTAGACCGAGCCCGCCGTGGCGGGCGACTCCTGCTCCACGCGCGGCAGCGTCGACTCGGCGGCCGGCTTGGCGCGCCGCGCGCCGAGCCCGCCCCACGCCCGCGGCTTGGCGCGCGGGGCCACGTTGGCCACCACCGCCGATTCGATCACCTCGGACTCGACCGCCGGCGCCGGCTCGTGACCGGCGACCGGCGCGGCGGCTTCACCCGCGTGCTGGTCGCGCCGCGAGCGCTGCTCGCGGGCCTGCTCGCGCGGCACCGCGGGCTCGAGCCCGGGCGACTCGTTCACCACGAACTCGTCGACCCCGGCCGTCTCCACCGTCTCGCGCTCGCCGTCGAATTCGCGGGCGGGCCGCTCGCCGCGCTCGCCGCCGCGGCGCCGGCCGCCACGGCCACCGCGACGGCCACGGCCACCACGACCGCCGCGCTCCTCGCGATCACCGCGGTCGCCGCGGTCGGCCGCAGCGCCGGGCGCCGGCGTCTCGAACGTGTCGTCGGCCGCGTCGAAGGCCACGCTGCCGTTCGGCTGCTGGTCCTCGCGCGGGGCGCCCTGCTCGGTGCGCCCGCGGCCCCCACGACCGCGGCCGCCCCGGCGGCGGCGCGAGCGCTGGCCCTCGCCCTGCTCCTGCTGGTCGTCGCGCGCGCGCGGCGCCGCCGCCG
>CAYNPY010000080.1:0-16913 GCA_964399195.1 uncultured Fibrobacteraceae bacterium | reverse complement strand
GTCGCGGAACTCGCCGTCGACGTACGCGGTCGACAGCTTCAGTCCCTGGCCGCCGCTCAAATTCTCGGTCTGGCCCAGGCCGTGCAGGAAGCTGGTGCGGTAGTCGCGCGAACGCATCCAGGTCAGGCCGGCCAGGAGCTGCCGGCTGCCGTGCCAGACGAAGTTGCTGTCCGTCGCGACATCCGGCCGCTCGTCGTGGTGGACCCAGGCATAGCCGATCGCCGGCACCAGAACGGCCCGCGCGCCGGTGGCGCCGTCCCGGCCGGGCCGCAGCCGGATCACGCGCCCGGCCCAGCCGTCCGCGGCGTCGGTGCGGAACCGCGGCTGCCCCGCGTCGCGGCCCGCCTGGTCGCTCCAGGCCACGCCGCCCACCCAGCGGATGTCCGGGTGCGCCTCGACGCGCGTCACCGACGCCCGACGGCCGAGCGCGCGCCACGAATCCTCGTACTCCAGCTCCACGTCGAGGAACCGGCCGCCCAGGTTCCGCTTGCGCAGTTCGCCGCCCCAGCCGGTCTCCGGCGTCACGCGGCGCCGGTAGCGCAAGTCGGCGCCCAGCCGCAGGTCCAGCCCCCCCACGTTGGCGTGGAACAGGCCCGCCTCGAGGCGGTCGACGCCGCGCGCGGACAGACGCGCGCCGACCGGCAGGCGGTCGCGGACCTCGACCACGACCGCGACCTCGTCCTCCTGCCCCGTCAGCGGCACCACGTGCAGGCGCACGTCCGCGATGTACTCGATGCCGCGCAGCAGGCGCTCGGAGTCGGCCAATTTCAGCGGATCCAGGGGTTCGCCGCGGTCGAACAGCAGGTACTGGCGCAGCACGCTTTCGCGCGTGTACGGCCGCAGCGTGCGGGCGAGCGAGGACATCAGGTCGCTGCGGGCGGCGCCGTCGGGGTGCAGGCGGTCGACCTGCTGCACGATGACCACGGCGATCTGCCGGCCGGCGAACTCGGCGTAGCGGTCGCTCAGGGCGACGACCTGCCCGCCCAGCTCGGCGCCGGCGGGCGCCTCGTTGCTGAAGTAGCGGTGCAGGGTCCGCGAGAGCCAGGACTCGGCCGCGGGCGGCGGCGGCGCGCCGGCCGGATCGCCGGCCGCCGGCGCGGCGGCGCCCAGCAGGAGCGCCACCAGCACCGCCGCGCCGACGCCGAGTCCGGGGCGCCGCTCAGGCGCCGCAGCAGCGCTTGTACTTGCGGCCACTTCCGCACGGACAGGCATCGTTGCGACCGACCTTCGGTTCCTCGCGCACGATCGGCTTGCGGACGGCGGGACGGCCCGCGCAGAAGTGCCAGCGCCCGTCCACCCGCGCGAACTCGGCCACCTCGCGGTACTGCTTGTCCTCGCCGTCGTAGGTGTACGAGGCGACGAACTCGACCGTGCCCTGGTCGTCGTCCGGCCCGCCCGCCTCGGTGGCCAGAATGGTCAGGCCGTGCCAGGCGCTGTTCTCGGCCCAGTCGCGCGCGCCGGCCGGGTCGCTGTCCTTGCGCGCGTCCGGGTGCAGCGATTCCTGCAGGAAGTCGATCTCCACCTTGGTGTAGGCCGTGTAGCGGGCGCGCATCAGCTGCTCGGCCGTCTCGGCCGGACGCAGGCCCTTGATGATGGGCTCGCAGCAGGCGGCGTAGGCCGCCGCCGATCCGCAGGGGCAGTTCATCGTCGACTCCATCGGCAAGGGCCGCCGCCTGTCGGCGGCGGCCCCGCGTGTCGTGGCGGTCCCGGCCGCGCGGCCGGGGCGCCGCCTAGTCCTTCACGGCGCCCCGCGCGCCCTTGTACAGATAATAGGCCAACAGCCCGAAGACGACGAGCGTGACCGTCGCCGAGAACGCGTTGGCCTCGGCCCAGTGGTGCAGCCCGGTGGCGTGCGCCACGCTCCAGGAGTTGTCCCCGGTGGCGACGCCGCCGATGTACTTGATGAGGGCGGCGATCACGCCCATGATCGCGCCCCCGGCCACGAAGCCGGACGCCATCAGCGTGCCGCGCTCGTTGCGCTTGGCCTTCTGCTGGTCGGTGCCGCCGCGCGTGACGAACCAGGCGATGAGGCCGCCCGCCAGCACCGGCGTGTTCACTTCCATGGGCAGGTACATGCCCAGCGCGAAGGCCAGCGCCGGCAGCCCGGTCCACTGCAGGATCAGCGCCATGAAGATGCCGGCCATGTACAGCAGCCAGGGCGCGGGAGTGCCCGTCATCAGCGGCTTGATCACGGCGGCCATGGCGTTGGCCTGCGGGGCGGACAGCTTGTCGCCGGTGAACGTGTAGGCCTCGTTCAGCAGCAGGATGACGGCCGTCACCGAGATGGCCGAGACGACGGTGCCCAGGAACTTCCACTTCTGCTGCGTGGCCGGCGTGGTGCCCAGCCAGTAGCCGATCTTCAGGTCGCTGACGAAGCCGCCGCTCATCGACAGGGCGGTGCAGACCACGCCGCCGATCAGCAGCGCCGCCACCATGCCGTCCTCGTCGCGCAGCCCCACCGAGCGCAGGATCACCGAGCTGATGATCAGCGTCATCAGCGTCATGCCCGAGACCGGGTTGCTGCCGACGATGGCGATGGCCCGCGCCGCCACCGTGGTGAAGAGGAACGAGATGACGCCGACGATGACCAGTCCGGTCACCGCCTGCACCAGGGTGACCTTGACGATGAACCAGAAGTACAGGAACACGGCGCCGAGCACGGCCATGGTCAGCGTGGTGACCAGCTTGGCCGGCAGATCGCGCTGCGTGCGCAGCTCGGCCCCGGCGTGCTTGTGCTTGCCGGCCGTGGCGGCCAGCTTCAGCGCCCCGGCGATGATCTTGCGGCTCTTCCAGACGCCGATCAGGCCCGACATGGCGATGGCGCCGATGCCGACCGGGCGCACGAAGGTGCGGAAGATCTGCGTCGTGGAGAGGTCCGCCAGCGCCGGGAGCTGGTACACGGCGTCGCCCACGTGGACGCCCTTGCCCAGGATGCCGATCATCGGCACCAGCACCCACCAGCTCAGGAACGAGCCGCAGGCGATGATCAGCGAGTAGCGCAGGCCGATGATGTAGCCCAGGCCGAGCACCGCCGCCTCGGTCAGCATGTTGTACTCGAGGCGGATGCTGCGCGAGAGCTTCTCGCCGAAGCCGTACGCCGTCGTGGTGAAGGTCTCGCGCCACAGCCCGATGGTCTGGGCGCTGAGCAGCTGGAACGCCATCGCGATGCCGCCGCTCTTGACCAGCACCTTCGCCTGGTCGCCGCCCGCCTCGCCGGCCATCAGCACCTCGGTCGACGCCGTGGCCTCCGGGAACGGGAACTCGCCGTGCATCTCCTCGACGAAGTACTTGCGGAAGGGGATCAGCAGCAGGATGCCCAGGAAGCCGCCCAGCAGCGAGGTCAGGCACATCTGCAGGAAGTTCGTCTGCTTGTCCAGGCCCAGGATGTACAGGCCCGGCAGCGTGAAGATGGCGCCCGCGACGACCACGCCCGAGGCCGAGCCGATCGACTGGATCATGACGTGCTGCTGCAGCGCATTCTTCTTGCCGAGGCCGGCCGAGACGCCGATCGCCAGGATCGTGATGGGGATGGCCGCCTCGAACACCTGGCCGATCTTCAGGCCGAGGTACGCGGCCGCCGCCGAAAAGACGACCGCGAAGACCAGGCCCATCGTCAGGGAGTAGCCCGTGATCTCCGGGACGATCGTGCTCGCCGGGACCACGGGGGTGTACTGCTCGCCGGGCTTCAGCGCCCGGTAGGCGTTTTCGGGCAGGCTCTTGCTGCCGCTGCTGACGTCCATGGGTACCTCCGCGCTGGGTGACGGGCGGTCGCGGCGGGGACCGGCCGCCCGGCGCGCCGCGGGATGGCGGCGCCGGCGGGCACCGTAACATGGTGGGGGCGAAAGGACAAGAATCCGTTCCCGCCCTCCGGCGGTTCCCGACCCCGCCGGTCCGGCTTGGCGGCGCCCGGCCTGCCCTTGCCCCGGCGCGCTTCTTGGCCCACTATGAGCCCGCCCCGGCGTCCCGAAGCACCCATCGTCCCGCGGAGGCCTTCCATGCTAGAGCGCAAGCCCGGCTCGCCGTTCCCCGGCCTGGTCGACCGGTTCGTCACCTACGCGAAGATCCACACGACCAGCAGCGACTCTTCCGAAACCTACCCGTCCACCGCGCGCCAGTTCGATCTCGCGCGCCTGCTGGTCTCCGAGTTGCAGGCGCTGGGACTGAAGGACGCCGCGGTCGACGAGAACTGCTACGTGACCGCCACGCTGCCGGCCTCGCCCGGCTGCCAAAAGGTGCCGGTCATCGCCTTCATCGCGCACATGGACACCTACCCCGAGGTCTCGGGCGAGAACGTGGTGCCCACCTTCCACCCGAACTACGACGGCAAGGACATCCTGCTGCCGAAGAACGGGAAGAAGATCATCGCCGCCGAGAATCCCTACCTGCAGGAGTGCATCGGCCAGACGATCATCACCGCCGACGGCACCACGCTGCTCGGCGCCGACGACAAGGCCGGCATCGCCGAGATCATGGACGCGCTGACCCGCATCGTGGAGAACCCCGGCTTCCGGCACGGCCCGGTCAAGGTGGCGTTCACGCCCGACGAGGAGGTCGGCGGCGGCGTCAAGCACTTCGACGTGGCGAAATTCGGCGCCAAGGTGGCCTACACGATGGACGGCGGCCGGCGCGGCGAGGTGGAGAACGAGACGTTCTGCGCCGACAGCGCCATCGTCACCTTCGTCGGCCGCGACATCCACCCCGGCTACGCCAAGGACAAGATGATCCCCTCGGTGAAGGTGGCCGGCACGTTCCTGTCGCTGCTGCCGCGCGAGGGCGCCCCCGAGACCACCAGCGGGCGCGAGGGCTACATCCACCCCATCTCGATCAAGGGCAACACCAGCGAAACCGAAGTGACGCTGCTGATCCGCGACTTCGAGCTGGAGCAGCTCAAGCCGAAGGCCGACCGCATCCGCGCCTACGCCGAGCAGGCCTGCGCGCAGTGGCCGGGCAGCAGCTGCCGCGTCGAGATCAAGGAGTACTACCGGAACATGAAGTACGACATCGCGAAGGAGCCGCGCGCGATGGAGTACGCCCTGGAGGCCGTCAGGCGGACCGGTCTGGAGCCCGTCCTGGGCCTCATCCGCGGCGGCACCGACGGCGCCGTGCTCTCGGCGAAGGGCCTGCCCACGCCGAACATCTTCACGGGCGAGCAGGACTTCCACGGCTACGGCGAGTGGGTGTGCGTCAAGGACATGGAGCTGGCTTCCGACACGATCCTGCACCTCATCGGCGTCTGGTGCGAGAAGGAAGCCTGAGCGGCGCCGGTCCCTGCCTGCGGACCTGAAGACAGGAGTGGCGGGATGTCCTCGCGCCTTCGGCGCTGCGGATTACCCGCCACTCCTGTCTTCAGGTCCGCAGGCACGTTGGTGCCGGGAGCAGGCTTCCTTCACTTCAAGAGCGTGATGGGGCGCACCTCGGTCGAAGACGAAGTGGAGAGGCGGACGGTGTAGACGCCGGCAGCGACGGTGCGGGAAGCGGCGTCGCGGGCGTCCCAGTTCAGGGTGGTGCGGCCGGCAGGGGTCTGGGTGTCGTGCAGGACGCGGATCAGGGCGCCGTCCAGGGCGTGGATCGCCACGCGCACGGGCGCCGGGGCAGCCAGGTCGAAGGCGATGGTTACGGACGGGTTGAAGGGGTTGGGCCAGGGCGGCGCCAGGGCCGCGGCGGCGGGGGGCAGGGGCGCGGCGCTGGTCAGGCCCAGGTCGTAGGCCAGGGTGATCCAGTCCTTGCCCGTGACGTCGGCGTAGACGTAGCCGGTCACGAACAGGCGGCCGGCGCCGAAGGCCACCGCGCGCGCCTCGTCGCTCTCGCTGGACGGGCCGTCGTGCCGCAGCACCCACTGCTGCGCCCCGGTCGCGCCGTCGTAGCCGACGGTGGCGATGTCCCAGCTGGTGCCCGTGCCGTCGCTCAGGCCGCTGGTGACGACCAGGCCGCCGGGGCCCTCGCCGACCGTGGTGGCCACGTCGTACCAGCCGGGCGGGCCGTTGTAGGCGGGCGCGGTCCACAGGAGGGCGCCGGTGACGCCGCTGAACTTGAGGGTGAGGTAGTTGTAGTTCCACCAGGTGTCCTGCACGCCGGCCACCAGGACGTCGCCCGCCGCGGTCAGCGCCATCGCCCGCGGGTCGTCGCCGCCGTGGGTCGGGCCGTCGTAGCGTTGGCTCCACAGGGCGTGGCCGTCGGCCGCGCGGTAGCGCGCCAGCAGCACGTCGTAGCCGTTGACAGCGCCGTAGCCGCGCTGGACCATGAGCACATCGCCGCCGGACGCCACCTCCAGCCAGGCGCTGCGGGAGATCACGTCGTTGAGCGCGCCCGCCAGCGTCGCTTCCCACACCACGCCGCCGTCTGCCGCGCGCAGCTTGCGCGTCAGGCAGCGGGCGACGTTGCCGGCCTCGACGGTGTGCCCGCTGAAGACCGGATCGCCGTCGGGGCCGACGACGACGTCCCAGGCGATGTCGTCGCCGCCGCCCGAGCCCCCGCGGACGTCCATCCAGGCGGTCGTGCCGTCAGCGCCGCGCAGCTTCATGGCCAGCATCTGCAGGCCCTGGCCGGCGACCGTGACGCGCCCGGCGACGTAGACGTCGCCCGCCGCGTCGCCGGCCACGCCCAGGGCCGCCTCGTCCAGGCCCGCCGCGCCTTGGTAGAGCCGGGACCAGAGAACCTCTCCGGTCGCGCCGTCGACCTTCAGGACGACGACGTCGTCACCCTGCCCTCAGCCCACGCAGCCGCGGATGTAGCCCGCGACCAGCAGCTGGCCGGCCGTGTCCCAGGTGATGTCGGAGACCGTCACGTCCTTGCCGTCGTAGCCTTCGTAGCGCGCCTGCCAGAGCTGGTGGCCGTCCAGGCGGTCGAGCTTGCGCAGGCAGAGGTCGACGCCGCCGACGCCGTCGGCAGACTCGCCCGCGACCACGACGTGGCCCGCCGGGTCGGTGACCGCGCACCAGCCGTCGTCGTTGAATTGGCCGCCGCCGTCGTGGCGCTGCGTCCAGGCCGGGGTCGGCGACGCGGCGCCGGCCGCGCCGGCGCCCAGCAGCATCGCCGCCGCCGCGCCCAGGATCCTGCGAAGAGACATGGCCTCCACTCCGGTCCGCGCGGCGCGGCCGCGCGCGCTCGAGGTCACTTCGCCAGCACCAGCTTCGTCGCGCCGCTCACGCCACCCGCGCTCACGCGCGCCAGGTAGACGCCCGACGGCAGCGCCGCGCCGCGGTCGTCGCGGCCGTCCCACGCCACCTGGGCGGGGCCGGCTGCCAGCACGCGGTCGACCAGCGCGCGCACCACGCGGCCGCGCAGGTCGCAGATCTCGACGCGGACGGCGCCCTCGGCGGCCACCTCGAAGCGCAGCGTCGTCGAGGGGTTGAACGGGTTCGGGGCCGCACGCACGGCGCCGGCCGGCGGCAGGGTCCCGCCCGGCACGCCGCTGGGCCGCCCCAGCGCCCAGTCCAGGAAGCCGTCGATGAGGATGCCGCGCTCGGTGGTGGCCAGCGACTCCAGCGCGTAACCGCAGAAGAGCGTGCGACCGGCGCCCCAGGTGCTGGCCACCGCAGCCCACTGGCCGTTGCGGTAGTGGTGCGCGGCGATCCCGGAGCCTGCCGCCTGCAGGGCGTCGGGGCTGGTGCTGTTCCCGGCGCCGCCGGTGCCGTTGAGCGTGCCCCAGCAGGCGAACGGCGCGCCGGGCAGCGACGCCACTTCGGTCACCATCGTGGCCGGCCCGGCGTAGGCTGCGCCGAGCACGACCTGCAGCCAGGAGGCCGTCTGCGAGGAGTACCACGGGCTTGCCGGGTCGCCCATCTGCCAGGCCAGGTCCTGCCCGGCCAGCAGCAGCGTGCCCCCGTGCTGGACGTAGTAGGCGAGCGCCGAGCGGTCGGCGTCGTCCAGGCCGGGCGCCATGCCGCCGGCGTACCACAGGACGGCCGCGAAATCCTCCAGTTCGAGAGACGCCAGGGCACCGGCCTCGTCGCGCGGCCAGCGGGCCCAGGTGACCTCCCCGGCCGCGAGCGCCGGCGTGTAGTAGTCCTCCAGCTGCTGGCCGCCGTCGCCGTCGACCAGGAGGACCTGCACGCCCGTGCTCACCACGCGGAAGGTCCGGGTCACCGACAGCGCCGGGGCGCCCTGGCTGGTCACCGTCACCACGGCGGCGCCGGCGCCTTCGGTCGCCAGCGGCGTCAGGTCCACGTCGACGACCGTTTCCTGTCCCGGCTGCAGCGGGATGTTCAGCTGCGTCACCCACGGCGGGTAGCACACGAGGCCCTCGCACAGCGAGCAGGCCCACGCCGCCGGCACGTCCTTGACCAGCGTCAGGGTGTAGGTGTCGGCCGTGCTGCCCGTGTTGCGGATGGTGGTCTGGAACCTGGTCAGCACCGCCAGGTCGGTGACCGCGCCCTGGTCGGCCGCCGTGAACGTGAACGACCAGGTGGCCGCGGCCGGCGACGCCGCCGCCAGCGCGAACGCGAGGAGCAGGAGAATTCGCTTCATGGTGCACACCTTCGGCGCGAACAGATCCGCCGCGGCGCGGGGCGCCGCCAATCCGTCAGGGAGCCGGGCCGCCGGGCGCGCCGCCGGCCCGAGGCGCCCGCCGGGCCGGTCGCCGGCGGGTGCCCACAGATCATAACACCGCTCCCGCAGTGGGTCATGATAAAATCGCAAGCGGCCCCGATGCGGTTTTGCCGAGCCGCACCTGGGCCGCCCACCGGCATGATCTCGATAAACAACATCTTAGGTCACATATTGAATGATCATCAATTTTCCGGAATGGCGCGGAGTGTCGCAGGAACGGGACACAATACCGCAAAAACACTCTTGTTGATTCTTCCTTTGCATATCCAATACGTGCTACTCTGACGCGGTTCGGGCGCACGCGGGCCGGGCCCGGACGGTGGCGTTCAGCGGCACGCCGCGCACTTCCGTGCGCCCCGCGCCGTGCGGCCTGCGGGTCATCGAGATCCAAGGGGAGTACCCAACATGCTGCGCAGGATATTGCTGTCCCTGATGCTCGCCTTGTTGGCGCTGTCGGCCGCCGCGGCCGGCGCGACGACCATCAAGCTGGGCGACGAACCCTCGGCGCTGGCCGTCACCGCCGAGAAGGGCGCGGGCCTGAGCTTTCACGTCCAGGTGGGCGAACTCCAGGCGATCGACATCGCGACCAAGTCCGGTGTCTTCACCCGCCTGGCCATCCCCGGCTTCCACGCGTCGATGCAGGTCGGCGCGCCCGAACTGCCGCAGATGAACCGCCTGGTCTCGGTCCCGGCCGGGGCCACCGCGCGGGTGAGCTACCGGAACGTGCAGAAGACGCGCGTCCGGCTGGCCGACCACGGCATCACCCACCCGCTCTTCCCGACCCAGGACAGCGTCTCCAAGAGCGCCGACCTCGAGAACCTGCCGTTCGTGCAGGACATGGCCGTCTACATGCAGAAGTCGGTCTCGCGCGAGACGGCGACGATCCTGCCGCAGGGCCGCCTGCGCGCGATGGACCTCGCCCGCCTGGAGATCGCGCCGGTGACCTGGTTCCCGGCCGAGAACGAGATCGAGGTCATCACGAGCATGGACGTCGACGTCGACTTCGACAACGTCGATGCGGCCTATGCCACGGACCTGATCGCCCGCACCTACAGCCCGTTCTTCGAGCACCTCTACGCCGGGATGGCGGGCAGCAAGGCCTTCCACGACGCGTACCCCGACCGCGTGCGCGACCTGGTCACCATGGTCATCGTCACGCCGCCGGCCTTCGCCAGCCAGCTGCAGGACTTCGTGGCCTGGAAGACGCAGCGCGGCTTCCGCGTGATCATGGCGGTCACCGGGACTCCGGCCGTCGGCACCACCACGACCTCGATCGAGGCCTACCTGAACAACCTGTACAACAGCGCCACGCCCGAGCAGCCGGCGCCCAGCTTCGTGCTGTTCGTCGGCGACGTGGCCGAGATGCCGACCTTCCAGGAAGCCGGCGACGCCACCGACCGCCCCTACTGCGCGGTGGACGCCGACCTGGTGCCCGACATGTACTACGGGCGCTTCAGCGCGACCAACCCGACGCAGCTGCAGGCCCAGCTCGACAAGACGATGATGTACGACCAGTTCACGATGCCCGACCCGAGCTACCTCAACCGCGTGACGATGATCGCCGGCGTGGACGGCACCTACGCGGCCACCCACGGCAACGGGCAGATCCTCTACGGCACGAACAACTACTTCAACGCCGCCCACGGCATCACCAGCAACACCTACCTCTACCCCGCCTCCAGCGGCGCGGTCGAGGCGGCCATCATCCAGACCGTCAACGACGGCGTGGCCTACATCAACTACACGGCGCACGGCAGCGAGACCAGCTGGTCCGACCCGGCGATGACGCAGGCCAACATCAACGCCATGACCAACGCCGGCAAGCCGACGCTGGCGGTGGGCAACTGCTGCCTGACGTCGACCTACGACTACGCCGAGTGCTTCGGCGAGACGTTCCTGCGCGCCGCCAACAAGGGCGCCATCGGCTACATCGGCGGCTCGAACTCCACCTACTGGAACGAGGACTACTGGTGGGGCGTCGGCTTCCACGCCGCCAGCCAGATCGACGGCACGGGCTACCCGATCCTGGCCACCGGCATCGGCGCCTACGACGGCCTGTTCCACGAGACGGGCGAGGCGCCGCACCTGTGGTACGTGACCAACGACGCGCTGGTCTTCAGCGGCAACCTGGCCGTCATGGAGTCCGGCTCGACGCGCACCACCTACTACTGGAACATCTACAACCTGCTGGGCGACCCGAGCCTCAGCGTCTACATGGTCCCGACCGCCAACGCGGTGACGCACCCGTCGACGGTGTTCGTGGGGCAGACTTCGATCACCGTGGGCGCCGCCATGGGCAGCTACGTGGGCCTGACCCAGAACGGCGTGCTGATGGGCGCCGGCACGGTGAACGCGAAGGGCGACGTCGAGATCGCGTACCTCGGCGAACTGACGCCCGGCGTGCCGATGAAGCTCGTCGTCACGGCCCAGAACAAGATCCCCTACATCACCGACATCAACGTGATCGTGCCGGCCACAGTCACGGTCGACCCCCTGGTCATCGACGTGAACACCCCGACCGCGATCACGGTCACGGTGATGGACGCCGCGGGCACCTCGCCGCTGCCGGGCATCTCGGTCTGGGCCGAGGGCCTGGACTACGCCACGACGCCGGTGCTGACCGACGCCTCCGGCGTGGCCGTCGTCAACGTCAATGTCGCGTACGGACCGTCGCTGGACATCGTCGGCCAGGACATGGCCGAGACCTACCGCCTGTTCACCGAGCAGGTGACGGTGAACGCCGCCGACCTGACGGCGCCAGACCTGACGGTCACCACCGGCATCGGGCTGAGCGACGCCTTCGCGCTGAACCTGCCCGGCACGCTGCACGCGACGGTGGGACAGGCGGGCGCGACGCTGTACGCACGGCTGCCCAACGGCACGCTGCTGGAGACGACGGCCGCGGAGCTGATGCTGACCCCGAGCACGCTCGGCGTGGTCGCGGGCACCATCGCCGTGAGCGGCTACGATGTCTACACCGAGAACTTCAACATCATCGAGGCCTACGGCCAGCTTTCCGGCACGGTGACTTCGGGCGGCTCGCCCCTGGTCGGCGTGACGGTCAAGCTGCTGGACGAGTCGCTGAACGAGGTCTTCGCGGTCACCAGCGCCGCCGGCGGCGCCTGGGCCGCGCCCGACGACATCCTGGTCGACGACTACACCCTGGTCGTGGACCACTTCGGCTACCTGCACTTCGAGACGCCGCTGTTCATCAACTACGGCGCCAACACCTACGACATCGCCCTGACCCCGGCGCCCAGCGGCGTGTTCTCGGGCTTCGTGTACGACTCGGTCACGAACGAGCCCCTGCAGGGCACCATCCGCGTGTACCGCTCGGACAACGGGGCCCTCTACACCGAGACGACGTGCGCCGCGGACGGTTCGTTCACGACCTCGGCGCTGCCGTACTTCACGTACAACATCCAGGCCCGCGCCTGGCACCACAAGCCGGTCACGATCGCCGTCACGATCGAGGAGCCGGAGACGGTCAAGACCTTCCTGCTGGATCCGACGGCCGGCGACCTGCTCCTGATCGACGACGGCGCCAAGAGCGGCGCGTTCCCCGCCAAGTACGGCGGCAAGCTGGGCGACGAGCTGCTGGCCGAGGCCTACACGGCCGAGCCGGCCAAGAGCGCCGCGCAGATGCTGCTGGACCTGGAGGAGATGGGCTACTCGGTGACGCTGGTGGACGCGACGGTGGCCGACCCCGCCACCTTCGACGACTACGACCTGGTCATCCTGTCGTGCGGCAACAACACCGCGACGCTGGCGAACACGACGCTGAAGGCCGGTCTGGTGACCTTCGCGCAGGCGGGCGGGCACATCCTGCTGGAGGGCGGCGAGCTGGGCTACGACCAGTACGGCGACGCCAACTTCGCCGCGCACGTCATGCACACCAACGACTGGAACGCCGACAACGCCGGCACCATCACGGTGAATGACGCCGCGGCCTACATCCTCAACAACCCGAACAACGCCGCCGTGCCCCTGGGCCTGACCTACAGCGGCTACGGCGACAGCGACGCCATGGCCCCCCTGGCAGGGGCGGCGCGCCCGCTGAGCTGGTCGAGCTACGCCAGCGACGCGAGCCTCATCACCTACGACCCGAATCCGGCGCCCGAGGGCGGCCAGATCGTGTTCTTCTGCTTCAACTACCTGGCGGCGGCCGTTCGCGACTGACCGGGACCGGACGTCACGCGTCTTCGCGCGGCACCCACGGGATCATGCCGACCTCGATCCCCTCGTCGCGCAGGTCGCTGGCTTCCTGGGGCGAGGCCTCGCCGTAGATGCCGCGCGGATCGACCTCGCGATGGTGGATCTTGCGCGCCTCCTCGGCGAAGCGGTCGCCGACGTAATCGCAGTGCTTTTCCACCTGCGCCCGCAGCTCGCGCAGCTGGCGCATGACCTTGGCCGCCTCGGCATCGGTCGTGGCGGGCATGGCCCCTGCTTCGTCCTTGCGCGGCGCCAGCCGGGGCGCCATCGGCGCCTTGACGACCTTGCGCGAGCCGCAGGCCGGGCAGACGACCTTGCCCGCGGCGGCCTGGGTATCGAAAGCCGCGCTGTCGGGGAACCACGCCTCGAAGACATGGTCCTTTCGGCATTTCAGGTCATAGACAATCATCGCGAACCCGGCACAATCGTCCTTCAACAGGATTACCAACGGCTTAAATGACACGCGATGCCGCGAACAGCAAGAGCCGGACGCCGGGCTGGCTCCGAGGCGAGGGCGACGGCGGATTCGACCCCGCCCACGGGGCCAGGCGAGCCGTCGCCCTGGGTGCTGCGGTTTGCCGGCCTGGTGCCGGCAGGACGCTCGGTGCTGGATGTCGCCTGCGGTTCCGGCCGGCATACCCGACTGTTCCTGGAACGGGGCTATCCGGTCGTCGCCGTCGACATCGATCTGTCGGGCGTCGCCGATCTGCGCGCCCATCCGGCCGTCATGTTGATCGAGGCCAATCTGGAAACCGCGCCCTGGCCGTTTTCCGGCCAGCTGTTCGGCGGTATCGTGGTGACCAACTATCTGTGGCGGCCGCTGCTGCCGCTGATGGTGGAGTGCGTGCGGCCAGGCGGCGTCCTGATCTACGAGACCTTCGCCGTCGGGCAGGAGCGCTTCGGCAAGCCTCGCAACCCGGACCACCTGTTGCGGCCGGGCGAACTGCTG
Organism: uncultured Fibrobacteraceae bacterium; assembly: GCA_964399195.1. Lineage (GTDB taxonomy): Bacteria > Krumholzibacteriota > Krumholzibacteriia > LZORAL124-64-63 > LZORAL124-64-63 > CAINDZ01. The sequence continues at coordinate 3,205 of CAYNPY010000080.1, read as the reverse complement.
GAGGCCGTGCGCGGCCGGCTCACGGTCCGCTCCTACGAGCACGGCGAGGTCGCCGAACCGAGGCCGGCCGTGCGCCAGCGCATCTGCGCCGTCAACGAGAACCCCTGATACCGTCCATTTGCAAGGGAGCCCGCCGATGACCGTGTTCACTGCCGCCGTGGTCCAAGCCGCCGCCGTCGGATTCGACTGCGCCCGCACGCTCGACAAGCTGCGGGCGCTGGCCGCCGATGCGGCGAAACGGGGCGCCCGCCTGGCGGTGTTCCCGGAAGCGTTTGTCTCGGCTTATCCGAAGGGGCTGGATTTCGGCGCCCGGGTCGGGATGCGCGCGCCGAAGGGCCGCGACGACTTCCGCCGCTATTTCGATTCGGCCATCGACGTGCCGGGGTTCGCGACCGAGTTCATCGGCAAAGTGGCCGCCGAGAACCGCATGCACCTGGTGGTCGGCGTGATCGAGCGGGATCTCGGCACGCTCTATTGCACCGTCTTGTTCTTTGGACCGGACGGTCGCTTCCTCGGCAAGCACCGCAAGCTGATGCCGACGGCTATGGAGCGGCTGATCTGGGGCTTCGGCGACGGCTCAACCCTGCCGGTGTTCGAGACCGAGATCGGCCGGCTGGGCGCCGTGATCTGCTGGGAAAACTACATGCCCCTGCTGCGCACCGCGATGTACGCCAAGGGGATCCAGCTCTATTGCGCGCCGACCGCGGACGGACGCCGCACCTGGCTGCCGACGATGCAGCATGTGGCGCTGGAGGGCCGCTGCTTCGTGCTGTCGTGCAACCAGTTCACGCGCCGGCGCGATTTTCCGGCAGATTACGACTGCCTGCAGGGCAACGATCCGGACACGGTCATCTCGGAGGGCGGCAGCTGCATCATCAGCCCGCTGGGCGAGGTGCTTGCCGGACCGGACTTCGACGGCGAGACGATCCTGACCGCGACCATCGACCTCGGCGAGATCGCCCGTGGCAAGTACGATTTCGACGCCACCGGCCACTACGCCCGGCCGGACGTGTTCCGCCTGCACGTGAATGAGCGGCCGATGCCGGCGGTGGTGTCCAATTCGGGGGCGATCCGCGACCCGTTCGCGGACGAGTGACGGGATTTACTCTGCCGCCCGCTTTGCCGCAGCCGCCAGCGTGAACGCCGGCTCGTGCCGCCACGCCGGGATGCCGGCGCGGGCCTTGTCGACCGCCGCCGGATCGATCTCGGCCATGACGAAGCCCGGCGCCTCGCCGGCGTCGGCGATCACCTCGCCCCAGGGATTGACGATCAGCGCATGGCCGAAGGTCTGGCGATTGCCCGGATGGTCGCAGCACTGCGCCGGCGCGAAGATGTAGGCGCCGGTCTCGATCGCCCGCGCCCGCAGCAGCACGTGCCAGTGCGCCTGGCCGGTGGTGCGGGTGAAGGCGGCCGGCACCGAGATGAAACGCGCGCCGGCCTGGGCCAGCCGGCGGTAGAGCTGCGGGAAACGGACGTCGTAGCAGATGGTCATGCCGAGCGAACCGAATGGCGTCTCGACCAGGCGGGCCTCGGCACCCGGCGCGAAGCTCTTCGACTCCCGGAAACTTTCGCCGGTCGGCAGATCGACATCGAACATGTGGATCTTGTCGTAGCTCGCGGCGACGCCGCCGTCCGGACGGATCAGGTAGGAACGGTTGGCCACCCTCGGCTCGTGCGGCAGCTTGATCCACAACGAGCCGATCAGCAGCCAGGCCCCGGTTTCGTGCGCCAGGTCGCGGAACGCGAGTAGCGCCGGGTGCTCGGCCTCGGGTCGGCCGCCGGCGATGACGCGCTCGCTGGAGGATTCCATCAGCGCAGTATTTTCGGGGGTCGCGATCAGGTCGGCGCCGGCGGCGCGGGCACGGCGAATGAAGTCAGTGGCCGCCGCGATGTTGGCGGCCATATCGGCGCCGGCGCTGACCTGGATGCAGGCCAGGCGGAAAGCAGACCCGCTCATGCGGCCAAGAGCCCGTCGAGCTTGCCGGCGCTGTCGAGATCGTAGAGGTCGTCACAGCCGCCGACATGCCGGTTGTTGATGAAGATCTGCGGCACGGTGTAGCGGCCGCCGGCACGCGCAATCATCTCCTGGCGCCGGGCGGGATCGGACTCGACATCGATCTCGGTGAAGGCGACGCCCTTGCGTTCCAGAAGCTTCTTGGCGCGGTAGCAGTAACCGCACATCGGGCTGGTGTAGATCACGACTTCGGCCATGGTTCTGGGATTCCGGAAGGTGCAGGCGTCCCTATTCATACAGGGTCCGCGGCCTCGCGCACAACGCGGGCGAGGGTCAGGACATCGACCCGGGCGGCGCCGGCGCGAAGCAGCACCGCGGTGCAGGCTTCGGCCGTAGCGCCGGTGGTGAGCACGTCGTCGACCAGCAGCACGGCCCTGCCGCGCACCTGGTTCCGGTAGCGGTCGCGCACCGCGAACGCCCCCTGGACATTGCGCCGCCGCTGGGCGCGGGACAGGCCGCCCTGGCTCGGCGTCGAACGTCGACGCTCGAGCAGATCCATGACAGCCGTCACCGCGGTGCCCCGCACCAGACTGCCCGCCAGAAGCGCCGCCTGGTTGTAGCGACGCCGCAACAGCCGCCAGCGGTGCAGCGGCACCGGCGCGACCAGGTCGGCTTCCGTTAGCAGTGCCGCTCCCGCCCGCCGGAGCCAGGCGCCGAGCGCCGGCGCCGCCTCGGTGCGGTCGGCATGCTTGAAGCCCAGCAGCAGCGGCCGGCTGGCGTCGTCATAGCGGAAGACCGACCGGGCGCGCGCGAAGACCGGCGGTGTGCGAACGCAGGCGGCACACAGCGCCCCGGGTCCGAGGTCGTAATCGAACGGCACGCCGCAGCAGGCGCAGACCGGATCGGCGATGAAATCGATCCGCGACCAGCAGTCCGGGCAAAGCTGGCCGGGGCGATCGACCAGGGCCCGACAGGCAAGGCATTGCGGCGGCAACAGCGCATCCAGCACCGCGTCGCCCCCGCGGCGGCAGAGCTGCCCGATGGTCGCGGCCAGTCCCGTCATGCGCCCTCCGTTCACGCCGGCACATTCTGCCCCTACGATTGGGTCGAATCCACCGGGCTCGCTTTCCGCAGCCGGGCCGCGCGTGCCATATAGTCGCCATGAGCGGTACCATGATGATCTTCGACCGCACGGCGGTCCGCCGCCACCGGGAGCGGGCGGCGGCCGGGTTCGGCGACCACGATTTCCTT
>CAYNPY010000079.1:0-16925 GCA_964399195.1 uncultured Fibrobacteraceae bacterium | reverse complement strand
ATCCGGTCACGCCCGCACGTGTCTCGTTCGACCGCGGCGCCGTCGGCGCGCGCGGGGAGCCGGCCCGCCTGCCGGGCGCTGCGGCCGGCCCTGGTTCTGGCCGCACTGGGAGCGCTGGCCCTCCTGCCGGCCGGCGCCGGCGCGCAGACGGAACTCACGTACCAGCAGTACCGCGACCTGGCCAGGCTGGCCGACGGCTTCGACCATATCGCTCAGTTCGAGCCGCTCCAGGGCGAGCCGGGCATGTTCCTGGCCATCGGCGAGCGGTTCGGCACGGTGCAGGTGCTGCGCTCGGACGGCCGGGGCGTGCGCAGCGTCTGGAAGAGCAACCAGCTCGCGGGCATTCCCGAGGAGGTGATCGTCGCCGACCTCAGCGGGGACGGCCTGGACGACGCCCTGCTCTGCCGCACCAACGCGGCCCGCATCTACGTGTGGACTCTGGACGAGTTCGCCCCGCTGTGGGAATCGCTGTCCGGCGAATACGCCAACCTGCAGTGCTTCACGACGGCGAACGTGGACGAGGATCCGGGCGCGGAGATCGTCCTGGTGGCCGACAACCGCCTGGTCTTCGTCGACGGCGCGACCTTCACCAAGCAGTTCACGAGCATCAACGAGTACACGGCGACGCGCGTTCGCTGCGGCGACGTGGACGGCGACGGCAGGGCCGAGGTCGTCCTGAACACGGGGAAGGTCATCGATGCCGGCTCCGGCGACATCGAGTGGGAGGATGAGCCGTTCTTCGGGCGCATCGAACTGCTGGACGTCGACGGCAACGGCGTGCTGGAGGTCCTGACGGAGAACCCGGACGGCGGCGCGCTCAAGGTGTTCGACATCGGCGGCCGGCGGGAGGTCCGCTTCCAGTAGGCGCGGAGGCGGCGTTCAGCGGACTCCCTGCAACAGCGCCAGCATCTCGGCGGCGGGGACGAAGCCGGTCGAGCGCGCGTAGAGGATCTCGCCGCGGCTGTCGATGAAGACCACGCGCGGCAGCCCGGTGACGCCGAACTCCGCCTTGATCGCCGCCATTTCCTGATCGTCCGGCGCCGTGGCGTCGATCTTGACGGTGGCCCAGCGGGCGGACTCGGCGACCACGGCCGGGTCATTCCAGACCGACTTGTCCAGCTTCTTGCAATACACGCACCACGTCGCCCAGAAGTCGACGAGGACGGGGCGCCCGGCCGCCTTCGCGTCGGCCCGGACCGCGTCGAGCCGGGCCTTCGCGCCCGCGCCGGTGGCGATCACTTCCCAGGGCACGTGGCCGGCCGGAGCTGCGGCGGGCGCTGGCGCGGCCGCTGCGGCCGGCGTCCGGCCGGGCCCCCCGGCCAGCGCCGCCGCTTCGGTGGTGACGGCGGCGCCGGGCAGGGGCGAGGGAATCAGGAACCCGTGCTGGAGGAACGAGCCCACCAGCAGCCACAACCCTGCCACGAACACGACCAGGCCGAGCGCCATGCGCGTGCGCGGCCACCAGCCCCAATCCTCGCGCGGCCGGTCGAACGCGCGCATGAACACCGCGGTCACGATCGCCGCCAGGCCGGCCAGCGGGTAGAAGACGGACGCCGGGAGCGCGATCCCGGGGCGCACGAACCAGAACGCCATCACCACCAGCAGCAGCCCCATGCCGCGCTTGATCGTGTCCATCCAGCCGCCGCTTCGCGGGAGCGAGCCGAGCAGCGCGGGGAACGTGCCCACGCCGATCAGCAGCAGACCCAGACCCAGGCCGAACGTGAACAGGGAGACGAAGCCCAGCACCCAGCTCCCGGTTGTCGCCACCCAGACCAGGAGCGCGGCGAGGAACGGCCCCACGCAGGGCGAGGCGACCAGGCCGGCGACCATCCCCATCGCGAAAACGCCCAGCAGCCCGCCCTTGCTTCCGCCCGGCCCAGCCAGGCGATCGCGCAGGAAGGCGGGCGCCTGCAGTTCGAAGGCGCCGAACATGCTGAAGGCCAGGACCAGCAGCAGCACCGCGATGGGTCCCACCACCCAGGGGCTCTGCATCAGGGCCGTGATGCCGCTGAAGACCGAGGCGCTGAGAGCGCCGAGCACGGCGTAGACCAGCGCCATGCCCAGCACGTAGGTGAACGACAGACCCAGGCCGTGCAGCGCCCCCTTTTCCTGGCTGCGCGCGCCGATGACCGCCAGGGTGATCGGGATCATTGGGTAGATGCACGGCGAAAGGCTCATCAGGACGCCGAAGCCGAAGACCAGCGCCAGGAAGAACGGCAGACCGCGGCGGTCCAGGAAGTCCTGGATGCGATTGGCCGACCAGCCGCTTCCGTAGGCCACCTCGATCGCGACCTGCGCGGTGGCGGACAAGGGCGTGCCGTCGATGGTGGCCGCCGTCGCGGTCACGGTCAACTCGTGTCGGCCCGTGCGCGCCGCGGCCGACAGCGGCGCGGCCCACTCCACGACCAGCGCGCCGTTCTCGCCGGGCGTGGAGCGCGGCGCGTAGGGCGCGCCGAGCGGCGCCTTGTCGCCGGCCGCGGTCACGGCGACCTGCAGCGACGCGGAATCGAGGAACTCGTCCGCGGCCGGGGTCACCACGACGTCGAGTACGAGGTCGTGGCCGGGCTCGATCGTCACCTGGCGGGCGGTCGCGCTCAACTCGAGGGCCGCGGCCGGCGCGGCGGCGGCCAGCGCCAGCAGACAGGCCAGCGTGGCCGAGGGGAACAGGGCGCGATGGGACGGGTGCATCGGGACTCCCTGGCACGGGGGGCGGTGGCGCTGCCGCTGGCGCGGACGGTCCTGGCGCGACTAGAATAAGGCATATAGTCCGGGCGACAAGCCCGGGTTCCCCGGCGCCGGCGACGGCGCCCTGGACCCCCAAGCGTGCAAGGGGAGACTTCATGGGTCGGCTCAAGGGCAGGGGCGCCGCGGCGCGGCTGGTTTCAGTGTTGGTTGCGGCGGCGGCGCTCGCGATGCTCGCCGGCGGCGACTGCCGCGACAAGGGCGGCCGGGCCGCCGCCGCGGCCGCGGGGGCCGGCGGCCGGATCGGCGCGGCCGTTGCCGACCTGCGCGTGGTGGCGCTGGACGGGCAGGAGCACACCAGCGCCTCGCTGCGGGGGAAGGTCGTCGTGGTCGACTTCTGGGACACCTGGTGCGGTCCCTGCCTGCGCGCGATGCCGCACCTGAAGGAACTCAATGCGGCGCACGCCGGGCAAGTCGTCGTGCTGGCCGTGGCGATCGGGCAGGAGGGCGAGGCGAAGGTGCGGGAGGTGGCTGCCAAGCAGGCCCTGACGTTCCCGGTGGCTCTCTGGAAGGAGCAGTCGAACCTCGAGGGGGCGTTCGGGGAGATCGCCGCCCTGCCGACGACGTTCCTGCTGGATCGGGACGGCGTGATCCGCCAGCGCTGGGTCGGCGCGCAGTCGCCGTCGACGTACGAGCGCTCCGTGCGTGAACTGCTGGGTTCCTGAGCGCCGGCGGATGCGGCAATGGGCGGGGCAAAAAAAGAACCCCTGGCTGCGCTTGCGGGCAGCCAGGGGCTAGAGAGCGCTGGTCATTTTCTCAACCACCAAAAGAGATCGATCAGCGACAACGTCAGCACGATGATGCCCGTTTCCATCCCGATCCCCCCTTTCCCCGTTTGGAGCCGGAAGGAACACCTGCTGAGGGATCGGCCGTCGGCGCGGCGGCTTGAGGCTTTCCCGCCGGGGCGGGGCCCGTCAGGCGGCGTCTCCCGGAGGAATCCTCAGCAAGTTCAGGGCCGGATCGGGGACGAGGAAGACAACTCGTTGACCTGGAGCAACATGGCTGTCTGATCGTCGGAGCGGTGCTCGGCGCCGAAGGCGTTGACGGTGGCAAAGACGCGCTCGAGGACGGCGGCCGGGTGGCTTTCGGCCGCGCTCTCGACCAGCGCGAGCAGGCGCTCGGCGTCGAAGAAGTTCCCCTGCGGGTCGCGCTGTTCGGTCAGCCCGTCCGTGTAGAGGAACAGGCGATCGCCCGGCTCGAGGCGGAGCGCGCCCTCACGGTAGGGGTACCCGGGTTCGACCCCGAGCACCGGGCCGCCCTTGCGCAGGAACTGCCGCGTTGGCGAGCCGCGGCGCAGGAGCACGGGCGGCTCCATGCCGGCGTTGCTGTAGGCCAGCAGGCCGCCGGCCGGATCCCAGACCGCGTAGAAGAAGCAGATGAAACTGCCCTCGGTGACGAGCGAGGCGACGACGGCGTTCAGGCGCGTGACCACGGCCCGCGGGCTGTCGCCCCGCTCGACCGCCAGCCGGAAGGCGACGCGCAGCGAACTCATCATCAGGGCCGCCGGGATGCCCTTGCCGGCGACATCGCCGATGGCCAGCGCCACGCGGCCGCCGTCCACGCCGAAGTAGTCGAAGTAGTCACCGCCGACGGTGCGGCACGGCTCGTTGCGCCCGCAGACGACGCCCTGTTCGGCGGTCAACGGCTCGGTGGGCAGCAGGTTGGCCTGGATGCGGCGCGCCACGTCGAGTTCCGTCTCGAGTCGCCGAATGCGCAGGCGCTCTTCGTACAGCTGCCGGCTCTCGACCACGGGACCGGCCTGCAGGGCCAGCGCCTGCAGATTCGCCACGTCCTCCTGGCCGTACAGCTGGCCGCCGGTCTTCGGCCCGAAGGCCAGGAAGCCCAGCAGCCGGTTGCCCGAGACGAGCGGCACGAGCAATTCGGCGTCGAGCGAGCGGAGCAGGCGCCAGGCCGCCTCGGCTTCGGCGCCGCCGGGATTGAAGTCCTCGAGTTCCTCGCAGAAGACGGGCCGCCGCAAGCGGTCCAGCAGTCCGGTCAACGGGTTGTCGGGCGGAAGCGCGCCGCGAGGGCCTTCCGGCCCGTTGGACCAGCCGGAGCGCACCGCGAAGCCGCGCGAGGGCTGACCCGCCGCCAGCACGATCGCGAAGGAGCGGGGACGGAACATCTCGCCCAGCGACTGGCCGAGGTGGCGCAGCACTGCTTCGGCCTCGATGAGCCCCGTCAGGCGATCCGCCAGGCGGGCGATCGCCTGGCGGTTGACCTGCCGCGACGGGTAGAAGGCGATGTCGACCAGCCGTTGGACCCGGCCCCGCAGCGGCGCGATGACCAGCGCCGTGCCCGCCACCAGCAGGACCAGCACCGAGGACGAATCGACGGCGAACCAGGTCGACAGGAACGTCCCGATCGCCACCGTCAGCAGCAGGTAGCCGACCACGACCAGCGCCGTCAACGCGCCGTAGATGAGCCCGATCCGCACGACGAAGGCGGTGTCGAGGGCGCCGTAGCGCAGGATCGCCAGCGCGAAACTCGCCGGCACCAGCAGCAGCGACAGGCCGAGATAACGCAGGTGGGGCGCGCTGGCGCCGGGCGCCAGGCTGCCGAGAGCCATCGTCACCAGGAACGGGACCAGTCCGGCGGTCAGCCCGGCGAGGATCACCAGCATCTTGGTGCGGCGGATGGGGCGATCGCGTCGCAGCGCGCTGCGTCCGAATCGGGCCAGCCCGATCAGGAAGTAGGCCAGCATGTACGCCACGGAGACGAAGCCGAGCGCGGCTTCCGGGGCGCCGGCCGCGCGGGCGCCGCGCAGCGCCTCGGCGATCGTCGCGACCGCGAACAGCAGCCAGGCCGGGGCCATGAGCCAGCGCCCGACCGCGACGCCCATGGCGCCCGGGCGCCACGGCGACGGAAACTGGAGGAAGAAGCGCAGGACGTAGGCCGGCAGCAGGTATTGCAGGAGTGTGCGCGCGTGCACCTTGACGACGACGAAGTCCAGCCGGGCGATGTCGGGAATGTCGATCAGGAAGAAGGCGAAGATGGCGCACATCGAGAAGAAGTTGCGCGCCACCGGATCCGAGCGCCGGGTCAGCACCCACCAGCCGATGAGCAGGAAGGCCAGGCCGCTGACCCATTGCGTGTACTGGGTGATCATCGCCGCCTGTGACGGCGGATCCGGATGCAGGACGACCGCCAGCGGCGCGCCGTCCCGCTCCAACTGCAGGGCGAGCGGCTCGAGGCGGTAACGGCCCGCCGTCGCCGCATAGTATTCCGTCATCCGCGCCACGGGACGCCCGTCGACCGCGACGATGCGGTCCCCGGCTCGCACGCCGGCGCGGTCGGCCGCGCCGGCGGGTTCGACGCGCAGGACGCGTTTGTCCAGAACCGAGTAGCCGTATTCGGCCCGTCGGGCGATGTGGAAGGCCGTCGGCAGCGAAAGGGCCAGCAGGAGAGGGGCCACCAGCAACAGGGCTAGGGACCTGGTCACGCGTTCGAAGCGGGTTTGGCGATGCCCGGCGGGGTGCCGCACTGCGCTGCTCCGGTCGCAAGGGGTGGCGGCGTGCCTGGTGCCCGCCCCTCATTCTACCACCACCGGCGCCGACGCCAAGCGCCGGTTGCGGATCCGGCGCCGAGCCGCGGTCGGCAAGGCAAAGGGCCCAGGGTTACCCGGGCCCTTCGGTCGGAAATCCGGCGCGTTCGCGCGGGAAAGTGGACTAGCGGAACAGGGCCTTCACGCCGCCCCAGGTCTCGCCCTCGGTCGCCACCGCGCAGTCGCCGTTGATCGTGGCCACCGGGAAGGTGCGGCCGCCGGTCGACTGCTTGAGTTCCTTGATGTAGTTCATGTCCCCGCCGTCCAGGTAGGCGGGCACCTTCTCCGGCAGCGAGTGGAAGAACACGCCGTCGATGAAGAACTGGGCCGGCGTGGTCGTGCTGGACAGGTAGAAGTCGATGATCGCGATGACCACCGCCGGGTAGGTGAAGGGGTTGATCAGCGGGGTGACCACGCCGACGAGGTATTCGCCCGGCAGGATGCCCACGTTGATGGCGCCGGCGGACATCACGTCGACGTCCACGTTGGTCAGGAAGATCGGCCCGGTCGTCGTCAACTTGGCCTCCCAGCCGTACACGCCCAGGGGGCTGGTCGGGTGGGTGATCACCAGAAAGGCGCGGTGGGCGCCGACGTCCATGGTGATGCAGTTGTTGCAGGCGCAGGGATCGAAGTAGACGCCGATGCCGTCATCGTCGGGATCCAGCTGAGCCTGAGCGACACCGGCGAGGGCCGGCAGGATACACAGCGCAAGAAGCAACTTCTTCATAACGTTCCCCCACGGTGTTGGGTCTCGTGGCTCGAGACGAAGAACGAGACAGCCCGGGCGAGTTCCTGCTCGTACACGCTAAACCTACCCGATATTCCAAGCGATGTGAAGCACAATTTTTGGGATTCGCGCCAAATTTCCGAGCCGCAGCGTCAATATTTTCAGCGGATTCGGTTCCCGATTGCTAATCGGTCCTTTTATGTGCTGTTTTGTGAGCAGGTGGCCGCCGGCTGGCCCGGCGAGCCGGCGGTCAAACCCGTTGCCCTGCCCGGCCGCCGGTGCTAACTTCACAACTTGCGTCCCATCCAGCAATTCCGGCGATCCGGTTCCCGACCCGACAGGAGCGACACCCGTGGCAGACCTGCGCGAGATGGCCCAGTACACCCCCGGCGGCCTGGAGGAGGCCTGGTACCGGCGCTGGGAAGAGGCCGGCCTGTTCGGGCCGGCGGCGGACGCGACGGGCGACCCGTTCGTGATCACGCTGCCGCCGCCGAACGTGACCGGCATCCTCCACATGGGGCACTGCCTGGGCAATTCGATCCAGGACACGCTGATCCGCTGGGCGCGGATGAAGGGCCGGCCGACGCTGTGGGTGCCCGGGACCGACCACGCGAGCATCGCCACCGAACAGGTCGTCTCCCGGCAGATGGCCGAGCAGGGCGTGAGCAAGCGCGAGGCCGGGCGCGAGGAGTTCCTGCGCCGCGCCTGGGCCTGGAAGGAACAGACGCACGGGCGGATCACCGACCAGATCCGTCGGCTGGGCTGCTCGCTGGACTGGAGCCGCGAGGCGTTCACGATGGACGAGCCCCGCAACCGCGCCGTCACCGAGGCTTTCCTGCGCCTGCGCGACAAGGGGCTGATCTACCGCGACGTCTACCTGGTGAACTGGTGCCCGCACGACCTGACCGCGATCAGCGACGACGAGGTCGAGCATCGCGAGGTGGAGGGCAGCCTCTGGCACCTGCGCTACCCGCTGGCCGACGGCAGCGGATACCTGACGGTGGCGACGACGAGACCCGAGACGATGTTCGGCGACGTCGCCGTGGCCGTGCACCCGCACGACCCGGAGCGCGCGCGGTTCATCGGCAAGCTGGTGAAGCTGCCGCTCACCGACCGCGAGATCCCGGTGATCGGCGACCACCACGCCGACCCGGAGAAGGGCACCGGCTTCGTCAAGATCACGCCCGCGCACGACCCCAACGACTTCCAGGTCGGGCGGCGCCACGGGCTGCCGCAGGTGGTCTGCATGACGCCGGCGGGCGTGATGAACGAGGCCGCCGGACGCTTCGCGGGGCTGGACCGCAAGCGGGCCCGCAAGGAGGTCGTCGCGGCGCTGGAAGCCGAGGGGCTGCTCGACAAGGTCGAGAGGCACGTGCACCAGGTGGGGCACCACGACCGCTGCGGGACGATGATCGAACCGTACCTGTCGCGGCAGTGGTTCCTGCGCATGGACCAGCTGGCGCGGCCGGCGCTCGCGGCCGTGGCCGACGGCGAGATCCGCCTGTATCCCGACCGCTGGGTGGGCGTCTACAACAACTGGATGCAGAACATCCGCGACTGGTGCATCAGCCGCCAATTGTGGTGGGGCCACCAGATCCCGGTCTGGTACTGCCGGGACTGCGGCGCCGAGACGGCGGCGGCCGCGACCCCGGCCGCCTGCTCGGGCTGCGGCGGCGCCGCGCTGGACCGCGACCCGGACGTGCTGGACACCTGGTTCAGCAGCTGGCTGTGGACGTTCTCGCCGCTGGGCTGGCCGGAGCGGACGGCGGACCTCGAGCGGTATCACCCGACCTCGGTGCTGGTGACGGCGGCGGACATCATCTTCTTCTGGGTCGGGCGCATGGTGATGGCGAGCTACGAGTTCCTCGGCGAGAAGCCGTTCGGCGAGGTGCTCTTCACCGGAATCGTGCGCGACGGACAGGGCCGCAAGATGAGCAAGTCGCTGGGCAACAGCCCGGACCCGATCGATCTCATGGACAAGTACGGGGCCGACGCGCTGCGCTGCAGCCTGGTCATGCTCACGCCGACCGGCGCCGACGTCTTCTTCGACGAGTCGACGCTTGAAGTGGGCCGGAACTTCTGCAACAAGATCTTCCAGGCGACGAAGCTCGTGCTCGGAGCGTGGGACGAGGCCGGGGTGCCGGCGGCCGCGGGCGCGGCGGCGGCGCCGCGGCGGCTGGACCTGGCGACCGTGGCGCCGGCGGAGCGGTGGGAGACGGCGCCGGCGGACAGCCTGCGCGCGCTGTGGCGCGGCGTGTTCGGCCGGGACCTGACGATCGCGGTGACCGACGCGGACCTGCGGCTGGAGGACCGTTGGCTGCTGGCCCAGCTGCACCGCGTGGCGGCCGACTGCGACGCCAACCTCGAGCGGCGGCGCCTCAACGACGCCTCGTACGAGGTCTTCAACTTCTTCCGCCACGAGTTCTGCGACTGGTACCTCGAGGCGATCAAGCCGCGCCTGCGGGACGAGACGCGGCGGGGACCCGCGCTGGCGGTGGCCGTGCTCAGCCTGGGCGTTTCCTACAAGCTGCTGCACCCGGTCATGCCGTTCATCACCGAGGAGCTGTGGAGCCGGCTGCCGCCGGCCGACGGATTCCTGATGACCTCGCCGTTCCCGACCTGCAGCGGGCCGGCGCCGTTCGCCGCGGAGTCGGCGGCCTTCGCCGAGGTGATGGAGATCGTCGGCGTGCTGCGCAATCTTCGCGCGGAACTGGGCGTGCCGCCGGGGCTGCGCGGGGAAGGCGTTCTCCGCGCGCCGGACGTGGAGCGGGGCGAGGGCCTGCGCGCCGTGGCGGGACTGGTCGCGCTGCTGGCGAAGCTGGAGCGCGTGACGGTGGCCCACGAGGGGCCGGCGCCTTCGCCCGCCGGCGTGGGCGTCTGTGGCGCCGTGGAGGTCTTCCTGCCCATGGCGGGCCTGGTGGACCTGGACAAGGAGAAACAGCGCCTGCAGAAGGAACTGGACAAGTTGGAGGGCTGGCTGCAGGCGACGCGCGCCAAGCTGGCGAACGAGAAGTTCACCGCCAACGCGCCGGCGCAGGTCGTGCAGCAGCAGCGGGAGTCGCTGGCCGACAACGAAGCGAAGGCGGCGACGCTGGCCGAACGGATCCGCGCGCTGGGCTAGGCCGGCGGGCGGGTCGCCGGAAGGAGTGCCATGACCGGCGGCGAAGCGGCGAAGACGCCCGGGGCGATGATCGCGGCGGCGCGGCAGCAGCGCGCCCTGACGCGGGACGACCTGGCCGAACGCACGAAGATCCCGGCCGCCCTGCTGGCGGCGCTGGAGGCCGACGAATACCACCGGCTCTCGGGTCCGCTCTACGCGCGCAGTTTTCTGCGCGCGTGCGCCCGGGAACTGGGTCTTGACGAGACGGAGGTGTTCGCCGCCTACGAGCGGCAGGGCGGCGAGCCGGCGCGCGAGGCCGGCGTCGGGGCGCCGGTCGCCGAGCCGGTGCGCATCCGCCGGGTGGGGCTGCCGTGGGGCCGGATCGCGGCCGGCGGGCTCGCGCTGACCGCGGCGGTCGTCCTCGCGCTGCGGTTGGCCGGACCCGGCGGTGGGAACGAGCAGGCGGCGACGACGGAGCCGCGGCCTCACCCGGGCGCCGCGGGTCCGGAGCGGACGCCGGCGCGGGCGGCGGCGGGTCCGGCGCCGGCCGCGGTGGCGACGGGGGCCGGCGGGCCGGACGGAACGCGCCCGGCGGCGCCGGCCGGCGTGCCGCAGCTGGTGTTCGGCGACGGGGCGACCTGGCCCCTGGTGGCCCGCCTGCAGTACGACGGCCGCGCGGCGGTGCGCTGCCGACGCGACGGCGAGCCCGGCTACACCGCGGTCGTCTGGCCGGCGAACGGGCCCGCGGCCGCGCCGCCGGCGGGGATCACGGCGGGGACCGCCTACGCGGACGGGGCCGGCTACGTCGTGTACTGGGGCGCCGTGGCGCGCCTGAGCCTCGTGCTGGAAGACGCGACGGGATGCGCCCTGACGGTCAACGGAGAACCGTGGCCGCTGGTCGCGCCGCCGGGCGGCGGCGAGGTGGTCGTGGATATCGCGGACGGCGCGCTCCCGTTGCCCTGACGGCTCGGCGGCGGGTCTCCGGAAACAGGGGGATCGCGTGGGCATGTTCAGGCTGACGGCGCCGTTCGCCCCGACCGGCGACCAGCCGGCGGCCATCGCGTCGCTGGTCGCCGGGGCGCGCGCGGGCAGGCGCTGGCAAACCCTCCTGGGGGTGACCGGCTCCGGCAAGACGTTCACGATCGCCAACGTCATCGCCGAGCTCGACCGGCCAACCCTGGTCTTCAGCCACAACAAGACGCTGGCCGCCCAGCTGTACGGGGAGCTGAAGGGCTTCTTCCCCGACAGCGCGGTCGAGTACTTCATTTCGTACTACGACTACTACCAGCCCGAGGCCTTCATCCCGGCCACGAACACGTACATCGAGAAGGACACGAGCATCAACGACGAAATCGAGCGGCTGCGGCTGCGCGCCACGAGCAGCCTGCTGACGCGGCGCGACGTGATCGTCGTCGCCAGCGTCTCGGCGATCTACGGCGTGGGCAACCCGCGCACGTTCCGCGAGAGCATCATCGCGCTGCGGCGGGGCCAGTCGCGCGACCGGGACGAGTTGCTGGAATCGCTGGTGGCGATCCAGTACGCGCGGAACGACCGCGATCCCGCCTTCGGGACGTTCCGGGTTCGCGGCGACACGGTCGAGGTGCGGGCCGCGTTCGAGGAGCGCGTGCTGCGCATCGAGTTCTTCGGCGACGAGGTGGAAGCCCTGACCTGGATCGAACCCCTCACCGGCCGGGCCCTGGAAGCCGTCGGCGAGGCCGCCATCTATCCGGCCACGCAGTTCGTGGCGGCCAAGGGCGGCACGGGCGCCATCACCGACGCGATCGCGCGCGACCTCGAAGAGCGGCTGCACGAACTGGACCGCGCGGGGCGGGTGGTCGAGGCGCAGCGTCTGGCCTCGCGCACGCGGTACGACATCGAGATGATCCAGCAGGTCGGGCACTGCGCCGGCGTGGAGAACTACTCGCGCTACTTCGACGGCCGGGCGCCCGGCGAGCGCCCGGCCTGCCTGCTGGATTATTTCCCGCCGGACTTCCTGCTGGTCATCGACGAGTCGCACGCGACCGTGCCGCAGATCGGGGCCATGTACCAGGGCGACCGTTCACGCAAGCTCAACCTGGTCGAGCACGGCTTCCGCCTGCCGAGCGCGCTGGACAACCGGCCGCTGCTGTTCGCGGAGTTCGAGCAGCTGATGCCCAGCACGATCTTCGTCTCGGCCACGCCCGCCGACTACGAATTGAACCTGTGCGGCGGCGAGGTGGTGGAGCAGGTGATCCGGCCGACGGGACTGGTCGACCCGCCGGTGACGGTGCTGCCGGTGGCGGGGCAGGTCGACGACCTGCTCGAGCGCATCCGGGTCGTGACCGCCCGCGGCGAGCGCGTGCTGGTGACCACGCTGACCAAGAAGATGGCCGAGGACCTGACCGAGTACCTGGGCCAGGCGGGGGTCAAGGTGGCCTACCTTCATTCGGACATCAACGCGCTGGACCGGATCGAGATCGTGCGCAACCTTCGCCTCGGGGAATCCGACGTGCTGGTGGGCGTGAACCTGCTGCGCGAGGGGCTGGACCTGCCGGAGGTGTCGCTGGTCGCGATCCTGGACGCCGACCGCGAGGGCTTCCTGCGCTCGGAGCGATCGCTGATCCAGACCGCCGGCCGCGCCGCGCGCAACGCCAACGGCGAGGTCGTGATGTACGCGGACCGCATCACGCGCTCGATGGCGGCGGCCATCGCCGAGACGCAGCGGCGCCGCAACCGTCAGCTGGACTGGAACCGGCAGCACGGGCTGGTGCCGCGGACGATCACCAAGTCGCGCCAGGAGATCCTGCAGGCGACTGCCGCCGCAGGCGACCGCCAGCGCGAGGGCGGCGCGGGGCGCCGGCGCGAGGCGTCGGGCCGGGAACTGGTGCCGCGCGACCTGTCGCCGGTCGATCTGGCGGACATGCTGGAGCGCGAGATGCTCGAGGCGGCGGCGGCGCTCGAGTTCGAGAAGGCCGCCGAATTGCGCGACCGTCTCGACGATGTGAGGGCGCAATGGGGCCTGGACCGCGCGGGAGGCGACGCATGAGCAGCGAGGCGGGCGCGGCGCCGGGATTCCCGGCCGGGCAGTGGCTCGACGAACTGGTGGCCGCCGCCCTGCGCGAGGACCTGGGCGCCGGCGACGACCCCACGGCGATCGCCGTTGACCCCGCGGCGGGGGCGTTGGGCCTACTGTCCGCGCGGCAGGCCGGCGTCGTGGCCGGCCTGCCGCTGGCGGGCCGCGCCTGGCGCGGGCTCTCGAACGCAGTGTCGTTCGCGCCGCTGGTCGCCGACGGGACCGCGGTGGCGGCCGGCCAGCCGGTTGCCGAGGTGCGGGGGCCGGCCGCGGCGGTGCTCAGCGGGGAGCGCCTGGCGCTGAACTTCGTCCAGCACCTGAGCGGGATCGCCACCCTGACGGCCCGCTACGTCGCCGCCGTGACGGGCACCCGGTGCCGGGTCCTGGACACGCGCAAGACCCTTCCCGGCTACCGCCTGCTGGCCAAGTACGCCGTGCGCTGCGGCGGCGGGCACAACCACCGGTTCGGCCTCTACGACCGCGTGCTGCTGAAGGACAACCACTGGGCGGCCGGCGCGCCCCTGGAGGAGATGGTGGCCCGGGCGCGGCGGCTGCACCCGACCCTCGCCGTGGAGGTGGAGGTCGACACGCCCGAGCAGTTCGCGCGCGCGCTGCCGCTGGGGGTCGAGTGGATCATGCTGGACAACTTCCCGGTCGAGGGCGTGGCGCGGGCGGTCGCGGCTCGCGACGCCGCCGGCAGCGCGACGCGGCTGGAGGTCTCCGGCAACGTGACGCTCGAGACGATCGGCGACTATGCGCGCGCCGGCGCCGATGCGGCGTCGGTCGGACGGTTGACGCATTCGGCGCCCGCGCTGGACATCGGCCTGGACCTGGAGCGAGCATGAAGCTGCGGCCCGGCAGCGGCCCGGTCGAGCGGGACTGGTTCGGGCTGGACGCTTTCCTGCCCGGGCCGCGCTTCACGCGCGACGGCGGGAGCCTGTACCTTCTGGAAGAGGTGGGCAGCACCAACGACTTCCTGCGCGGCCGCGGCGAGCCGGCGGTCGGGAGGCTGTGCCGGTGGGACGGCTGGGGCTGGGTGGCCAGCCCGCGCGCGCGCCTGGCGCCGGTGCTGGAACTGGCGCCGGGCACCGTGGTCGTCGCGCGGCGCCAGACGGCCGGCCGCGGCCGGCAGGGCCGCCAGTGGGTCGATTGCGGCGGCCTGCACCTGTCCGTCTCGGTCCCGCGCCACCGCGCCGCGTTCAACCGCGGCTTCTCGGTCTGGCTGGGACTGATCGTCACGCTGGTCCTGCGGGAGGGGGAGCGCGTCGACGCGCGGCTGAAATGGCCGAACGACATCGTCGTGGACCGGCGCAAGCTGGGCGGCATCCTGCTCGAGCGCGCCGGCACCGGCGGCGCGGCGCAGGTGGTCGCCGGGCTGGGCCTGAACCTGGGCGGCGCTCGTCACGAATTGCCTTGGGCGCTGCGCGGCGCGGCGACGAGCCTGTCCGCCGAAGGCGGGCGCGTGCCCCGGCTGGGCGATCTCTGCGCCCGGCTGCTGGGGCGCGTGGAGGCGGAACTGGACCGTTTCTGCGACGACGGCTGGACGGCGTACCGTCCGGCGCTCGAATTGCTGGACTGTCTGCTCGGGCAGCGGGTGCGCCTGGTGACGCGCCAGCGCGAGTTCAGCGGGCGGGCCGTGGGCATCGACGATCAGGGCGCGCTGCTGGTCGAGCGCGAGGGTCCCGACGGGACCACGACGGTCGAGGCGATCCGGGCAGGGGACGTCCACCTGCTGCCGCCGCCGCCGCCGTCAGGGGAGGGTGGCGGTGCGGGCGCTGCTGGTTGACGCGGGCAACACGCGCGTGGCGTTTGCGGCCTGGGGCGCGGATGACCGTCACGCGAGCCGGGACGGCGACCTCTGGCGGGCGGCGCCCCCGCTGCGGCGCCTGGGCTCGCTGCCGACGCCGGCCGCGGACGCGGAGTCGGCATTTGCGGCGGCGGCCGGCGACCTGCTGCGCCAGGCGCGCGGCGCGCCGGTCGTGCTGGTCTCGGTCGTCCCGCGCGTGACGGACCTGCTCCTGGCCCTGGCGCCCGGGCTGCTGCCGGCGGACCAGCGGGCGGGGCTGCCGTTCCCCCATCGACTGCTCGATCCGGCCGCGACCGGCGCCGACCGTCTCTGCAACGTGGCGGCG
The DNA here is from genome assembly GCA_964399195.1 of uncultured Fibrobacteraceae bacterium. Taxonomy (GTDB): domain Bacteria; phylum Krumholzibacteriota; class Krumholzibacteriia; order LZORAL124-64-63; family LZORAL124-64-63; genus CAINDZ01. The sequence goes on along the minus strand of CAYNPY010000079.1, from coordinate 1,628 downwards.
GCGGTGGCCGCGGGTCTCGTCTCGGCGCTGGTCGTCGACGCAGGCACGGCCACGACCGTCGATGTCCTGCGGGAGGGCGTCCACGAAGGCGGGGTCATCGCCCCCGGCATGGCCTTCGCCCTGGAGCAGATCGGCGCGCGGGCCGCCCGTCTGGCGCCGGTCCCGTTCGCACCCGTGCCGCTGGTCGCCGGGCGCGGGACGGCCGACGCCCTGGCTGCGGGCGGCTTCCACGCCGGCGTGGGCGGGGTCGAGGCCCTGATCGGCGGGCTGCAGCGCGCCCATGGCCCGTCGCCGGTCGTGGTCACCGGCGGCCTGGGCGGGCATCTGGCCCTGCCCGGGCGCCTTCACGACCCCGACTGGACCCTGCGCGGGGCCGCTTTCCTCTGCCGGATCGGCTGAGAGCCCGGCACCGGCCCCGCCGCGCGGCGGAGCGCCTCCGCGCCGCCGGCCTGACTGTCAATTTGGCAGGCATCTTCGCGTAACTCATTTTTTTGCGGCGGAACCCCTGGCGTCGGTTGCAGGCGGGAGGGGGTCGGCTATATTGCGGGGCACTTAGCACTCGCAGGGCGAGACTGCCAAAGCGGGTACGCTGGCCCCGACGGGGCAGTTTCGGACCGCACCAGACCATCGCAGGGAGGAACCGAGCATGGCCATGAACATCAAGCCGCTGGCCGACCGCGTCATCGTCAAGCCGATGGAGAAGGAAACGATGAAGGGCGGCATCATCATCCCGGACACCGCCAAGGAGAAGCCCATGCAGGGCACCATCGTCGCCGTCGGCCCGGGCCAGATCAGCGACAGCGGCGAGCGCGTGGCGCCCGAGGTCAAGAAGGGCGACGTGGTGCTGTACGGCAAGTACTCCGGCACCGAGGTGAACGTCGACGGCGTCGACTACCTGATCCTGCGCGAGAGCGACGTGCTGGCCATCCTCGGCTAGCGCTGAACCGGTTCACAACCATGTGCCGGGGCGGACGAGCCGCCGACCGGTCGCAGAGCACAAGGAGAGTCAAGCATGGCCAAGATGATCAACCACAACGACAGCGCCCGCGACGCGCTCAAGCGCGGCGTCGACGCCCTGGCCAACACGGTCAAGATCACGCTCGGGCCGCGCGGCCGGAACGTGATCCTCGACAAGAAGTTCGGCGCCCCCGTGGTGACGAACGACGGCGTGACCATCGCGCGCGAGATCGAGCTGAAGGACCCGTTCGAGAACATGGGCGCCCAGATGGTCAAGGAAGTCGCCAGCAAGACCAACGACGTGGCCGGCGACGGCACCACGACCGCGACGATCCTGGCGCAGTCGATGATCCACGAGGGACTGCGCAACCTGGCCGCCGGCGCCAACCCGATGTTCGTCAAGAAGGGCATCGAGGCCGCCACCGGCGCCGCGGTCGAGGCGCTGCACAAGCAGGCCAAGCCGGTGAAGGACAGCGCCACGATCGCCAACGTCGCCGCGATCAGCGCGAACAACGACAAGGAAATCGGCGCCATGATCGCACAGGCGATGGAGAAGGTCGGCAAGGACGGCGTCATCACGGTGGAAGAGGCCAAGGGCACCGAGATGGAGCTGGACGTGGTCGAGGGCATGCAGTTCGACCGCGGCTACCAGAGCCCGTACTTCATCACCA
>CAYNPY010000078.1:0-17216 GCA_964399195.1 uncultured Fibrobacteraceae bacterium | reverse complement strand
CCGGCCGCCCTCGGCCGCGACGGCGTCGATCACGCGCATCGCCGACATGTGGTCGATGCCCGGGTCCAGGCCCATCTCGTTCAGGAAGGTCAGGCCCAGCGCGCGCGCGTCGGCGTCCAGCGCCTGCATCGCCGGCGCGACGTACGAAGCGGTGATCAGGTGCCGGCCGTGGCGGAGGCAGTGCGCGGCCACCTTGGGGTGGAACGCGTACGGCACCAGGCTGACCGTCAGGTCGTGGTCGGCGACCAGGGTCGAGAGACCGTCGTCGTCGGCCAGGTCGAAGCGCAGCGCGCGGCCGGACGCGTGGCCGCCGAGCAGCCGCTCGGCCTCCGCCGCCTCCAGGCTCGTGACCGTCAGGTCCGCCCCGGCGTCCAGCAGGTAGCGCACCAGGGGGCCCGCCACCATGCCCGCGCCCAGGACCAGGATCCTCGCCATGCTCGTCCCCTCTCCGGTCCCCGCGCCGCCGGTCGTCTCAGCGGCGGCTGCGGTCCAGGAACTCCTGCAGGTAGCGGTAGTCCGGCGCCAGCGCCCCGCGGTGGGCGATGACCGCCTTCTTGAGGTGCGGCGGCAGCAGCAGGCTGTCGAAGCCGGCGCGGAAGTCGGCCCGCGCCAGCGGCGGGATCATTTCGCTGAGCACGCGGCTGAAGTACTCCGACGACTCGCGCGGCACCTCGCAGGGCAGGTTGTCCACGGCCATGATCACCGGACCCGGCCCGACGACGCCGGGCACCAGCTCGCCGTTTTCGGGCACGGCGACGTAGCACGGCTCGTCCGGCATCGTCGCGCGCGCGGTCAACTCGATGGCGCCCTCGAGATCGCAGCTGATGTCGCCGATGACCTGCAGCCGGGGCTGCCTGCCGCCGCTCCAGGCGGAGCGCGCCCAACGGCGCGTCACCAGGCGGGGGTAGGGCGCGTCCCAGTAGATCGAGTTGACCAGCACGTCCAGGTGGGGCAGGTGCCGCTCGAAGGTCCCGCGGTAGTTCTCCGGACGCTGGTAGTAGTCCTGCAGGACGAACTGGGCGTCGGCCGAGCGCGGCTCGACCATGTGCTCCTCGCGGAACGTCACCGCCAGCACGGGGCCGGTCTCCCGCGCCGGCCGTTCCGCCAGCGACGCCAGCTCCGCGACCGCGACCTCGCGCGCAGGCAGGCAGGCGAGCATCTCCCGGCAGCCGGCCGCCACGTTGCCGTAGCCGGCCAGGCCGATCACCAGCGGGGGCTCGTCCGCGGCCGCGGCCGCCAGCCCGGCGCCGATCCGGCGCAGGTGCTCCTTCATCGCCCCGAGCCCGTCGTACTCGTGCGCCGGCAGCAGTTCCGCCAGCGCGGTCGGCCGCCCCTGCGCCGCCAGCCGGCGTCCCAGCGCCGCCAGCGTCTCGACGATGCCGGCGTAGCCGGCGTGCAGGCTGAAGAAGATCAGGCGCCGGTTCTGCTCGTTGACGATCCGCTCGTAGTCGATCAGCGTGGCGTCCAGGTCCAGGATCCGCTGCAGCAGCGGCATGTTGTACTTCTGGCCCTTGACGGTATGGGAGAAGAAGAGGTAGGTCGTGCGCTCGCGTAGCAACTCCAGCGGGATCTCCTTGACCGCCACGACGATCCCCGCGCCCGAGAGGTCCTCGGCCACCGTCGCACCCGCAGCCGCATATTCGTCGTCGGCGAAGACGCGGATCGGCGACGGCTGGACGACGAACGCCAGGTCGTGCGCCGCGCGCAGGGCGGCCACGTCGCCCGGCGCCAGCGGCACGCGCCGCTCCCACCTGTTCTTGTCCTCGCGACGGATGCCGATGGTCACGCCCACTGTGTCACCGCTTGGCTCGAGCCTGCCGCCGGGCGGATGCCGATCCCAGTCGGCGGCGCCCGGTGCCGGCTCGAACGGAAGGGGCCGTCCTCCGGCGCGCGGCCAAAGCTAGAGGGCGGCCCGGGGCCAGTCAAGGCAACCGCCGGCGCGCGAACGCGGCCCCCGACAGGAGCTTCGCGCGGCCCAATCAGCGCGTGACAGCCACGGCCGCCGCGGCTAGACTGCCACGGTCGCCGGCGCCGTCCGCAGGGCCGAACAGGCGTGGCCGCCGGCGGAATCCGGCCACCGGGGAGGAGTCGCGATGTCCGCCAACGCACAGGTCCCACTGCTCAAGCAGTCGCTGCAGTTCTTCAGCCGCACGTGCAGCGTGTTCAAGGACGAGGACGCCCGCTATGCGCCGGTGCCCGGCCAGTTCTCTGTCGCGCAGCACGTGGCGCACGTCGCGCAGACCATCGACTGGTTCGTCGACGGCGCCTTCAAGCCGACGGGCTTCGACCTGGACTTCGCGGCGCATCAGGCCGCGGTGCGCCGCGTGGAGTCGTTGTCCGAAGCCTTCACCTGGCTGGCGCGGTCGGTCGACGCCGCGACGTCGAACCTCGGCGCCCGCACCGAGGCCGAACTGACGGCCCCGATCGCCGGCCACATCATGGGCGGCGAGCCGCGGGTGGCGATCATCGGCGCCATCGCCGAGCACATGGCCCACCACCGGGGCTCGCTGGCGGTCTACGCGCGCCTGCTCGGCTACGCGCCGCCCATGCCTTACGGCGAGTGAGCGACGCCGCGCGCGCGCGCCCGCAGGACGGCGCGAAAAGGCCCCCGGTCCGAGGGACCGGGGGCCGCGCCCATCCCCGACGGGGCCGCGCCGCGCCACCCTAGCGGACGGCCCTCAGCGCCACGGCGTAGACGACCGGCAGCAGGATGCCGATTCCCATCAACACGCCGCCGCGCCCGGCCAGCCCCTTGCGCCCGCGCACCAGCAGCGGCCCGGTCAGTGCCAGCACGATCAGGAGGCCCGCGTACACGTCGGCGATGACCGTCCACGGCCCCTTGCCGCTGTTCAGGTGCATGAAATTCAGGTCGAACAGCAGCGGCCGCGGCCGGAAGCCCTTCCGCACGCCCTCGCCCGTCACCAGGTTGACCTCGTAGCCGCCGCCCTCGAGGAAGACCTGCAGCACCTCGGGCGACGCGCGCCACGTCGCCTTGACCTGCGTTCGCTCCAGGCCCAGCCGCTCGAGCACCAGCGGCTCCACCTCCGCGGTGGGCCCGGCGCCGGTGGGCTCGATCCGCAGCGGCTCGGCCACCCGCGCGTAGTTGGCGTCCCAGTGATGGGCATGATTGACCGCGATGCCGCTGACGGCATAGACGATCGTCAGCCCCACCACCAGGAATCCGATCTCGCGGTGCAGGGTCCAGCAGACCTTGCGGAAGTCGCGCATGCGGCGGTCAGTTCTTCATCGCGACGGCGCCGGTGCCGCTCAGCTGGTAGAGCGTCATGCACGAGGTCACCGAGGCCGCGTCGAACGCTTCGCCCTTCTTCTTGGCCTCGTTCTCGCAAACCTTCTTGGTGGTCTCCAGGTCCAGCTGGTTGGCGGTCCAGACGCCCTCGGCGATCACCATGTCGCCCAGCATCTCGGGCGGGAACACGATCTCGCCGTCCTTGACCTTCACGCGCACCGTCTGGCCCTCGACGTCGGAGGCCAGGTTGACCCAGCAGCCGCGGTGCTCGCAGACGCCGACGGCCCGGCCCTGCACGCGGATCGTCTTGCCGACCCAGGCGTCCGGGGAGGCCAGCAGGTCGCTCACCTTCACCGTGTCGGCGCCCGCCACGCCCTTGCCGTAGGTCTTCGGCTCGCCGGCCAGCGCGGTGCCGGCCGCCAGCATGGCCGCCAGGGTCAGGATCACGCCCAGATTGCGCATGTCGAGGTCACCTTTCTGCAGGAATGAACGCCAGCTGCGGGCCCGCTCCCCCGCGGGCCGCCGGCCAAGGATGCGGCACCGGCGGCGTCGAATCAAGAGGACACCGGGCCGGTTCGCCCCCCGGCGGCGCCGTCCGGTCCCAGGCAGAACCGCAGCCCGCCGGCGATGCCGTTGCGCCAGTTCACCCAGTTGTGCCCGGCCGGGCGCTCGACCAGCCGGACCGCATGGCCGCCGCGGCCGAGGGCAGCGGCCAGATTCCGGTTGCTCGTCAGGAGCCATTCGAGGGTGCCGCAGTCCAGATGAAACGCCACATCGGGTTGTGGCTCTTCCACCACAAGCGCGGCGAACGCCTCGCGCCCGTGAAAAGGGTCCCCTGGCGTCATGTCGGGCGAGAAGAGGAACGCCCCGGACTGGGCGACCACCGCCCGGAAGGTCCCGGGCGCCTCCCACGCCAGGTACGCGCTGAGCAGGCCGCCGAGGCTGGCTCCCCAGGCGAACAGCGGGCCGGCCAGGGGCGCGCGGCCGGCGGCCGCCGGCAGCGCCTCCTCCAGCAGGAAGCGCCGGTAGGTCGGGTTGAAGAAGTACTCGGCGGTGCGCTCGACCGGCGGCACGAAGATCAGGTGCGCCGGCGCGACCTCGCCGCGCGCGAGCAGCCGGTCGAGGATCTGCGGCGCGCGCCCCCAGCCCTGATAGGCCTTGCCGTCCTGGAAGAGGATGGCCGGCAGCGCGCGGTCGGCGCAGCCGGCGGGCGTGTAGACCAGCAGGTGCCGGCTCTGGCCCAGCAGGCGCGAGTCGACCGTCAGGCGCAGCGTCCGCCCTCGCGGCGAGGCGTTCATTGCGGCCGCCGCGTCGGGATCCGGCCGGTAGGCAGGCCCGGTCACGTGGCAGGCGTACGGCCACCAGGGATTCAGGCGCGGGTTCGGGTTCGCCGGGTCCTCGCGGCGCTGCCCGTCGGCGTCGAGCCAGGCGTATTCGAAGTAGACGTCGTCGGGCAGCTCGAGCGGCGTCAGTTCGGCCACCGGCACGGGCGCGCGCCGCCAGTCGGTCAGGTCGCTCAGCAGGTGGGTCGCCCACGGCGGCGGCGTCAGCACCACGCGCATCGCGGCTCCAGTCAGTCCTGCGGCCCGGACAGGCGCGCCTTCTTGGCCGCCGACTTGCGGTCGTTCTCGTCCAGGAGCGCCTTGCGCAGGCGCATCGACTTGGGCGTCACCTCGACGTACTCGTCGTGGTTGAGGTACTCGAGCGCCTCCTCGAGGCTCATCTTCACCGGCGGGGCGATCTTCATCTTGCGGTCGCTGCCCGCCGCCCGGATGTTCGTCAGCTGTTTGGCCTTCTGCGCATTGACGACGATGTCCTCGTCGCGGGGGGTCTCGCCGATGATCTGCCCGGTGTAGAGGTTCTCCCCCGGCTCGACGAAGAACACGCCGCGATCCTGCAGCGCGTCCAGCGCGAAGGCCACCGCCTTGCCCGCGTGCATCGAGATGATGCTGCCGGAAGTGCGCTCGGGGATCGAGCCCTTGAAGTACTCGTACTGGTGGAACCGGTGGTGCATGACGATCTCGCCGGCGGTCGCGCGCAGCATCCGGCTGCGGAAGCCGATCAGCCCGCGGCTGGGGATGTGGAAATCGAGGTGCGCGCGTCCCTCGCGCTGTTCCATGCGGACCATCTCGCCCTTGCGCGAGGCGGCGTACTCGATGACGGTGCCCGCCAACTCGGAAGGCACGTCGACGGTCAGCACCTCCACCGGCTCGGCCTTTCGCCCGCCGATCTCCTTGTAGATGACCTGCGGCTGGCCCACCAGGAACTCGTAGCCCTCGCGGCGCATGGTCTCCATCAGGATGGACAGGTGCAGCACGCCGCGCCCGGAGACCTTGAAGCCTTCCTGCCAGTCCTCCACGCGCAGCGCCACGTCGCGCTCGGCCGCGCGCAGCAGGCGCTCGCGCAGCTGCCGGCTGGTGCTGAAGCGGGCCTCGGTGCCGTAGCCCGGACTGTCGTTGGCACGGAAGACCATCGACAGCGTGGGGTCGTCCACGGCGATGATCGGCAGCGGCTCCGGGCACAGCGGATCGGCCAGAGTGTCGCCGATGTCGACGTTGTCCAGACCCACCACCGCGCAGATGTCGCCGCAGACCACCTCGTTCACCTCGGCGCGGCCGAGGTTCTCGAAGACATAGAGCTGCTTGGCCTGCGTCTTCACCTCGGTGCCGTCGCGCTTGATCAGCACCACGGGCTTGCGTGCCTGCAGCGTTCCGCGCACCACTCGCCCGATGCCGATGCGACCCACGTAGTCGCTGTGGTCCATGGCGGCGACCAGCATCTGCACCGGTCCCTCGAGGTGCGGCGGCGCGGGCACGTGCCTGACGATCATGTCCAGCAGCGGCTTGAGATCCTTGCGCTCGTCCTCCAGCTCGCCGACGGCCCAGCCGTCGCGGCCGGCCGCGTACACGCCGCGGAAATCGAGTTGCTCGTCGGTCGCCTGCAGCTCGATGAAGAGGTTGAAGATCTCGTCGAGCACTTCCTGCGGCCGCGCGTTCACGCGGTCCACCTTGTTGATGACGACGACCGGCTTGAGATTCAGCTGCAGCGCCTTCTGCAGCACGAAGCGCGTCTGCGGCATCGGGCCCTCGAACGCGTCGACCAGCAGCAGAACGCCGTCGGCCATCTTCAGCACGCGCTCCACCTCGCCGCCGAAATCGGCGTGGCCCGGCGTGTCGATGAGGTTGATCCGCGTGTCGCCGTACGTCACCGCGAAGTTCTTCGAGGTGATCGTGATCCCGCGCTCGCGCTCGAGGTCGCCGCTGTCCATCACGCACTCGCGCACGACCTGGTTGTCGCGGAACACGTGGCACTGCCGGAGGATCTGGTCCACCAGCGTGGTCTTGCCGTGGTCGACGTGGGCGATGATGGCGACGTTGCGGATCTGCATGGGCTCCCCGGGACTGGTTGAAGGGTGCGTGAGGCGACCCCCCAACATAATCGGCGCGGCCGGATCGCGACACCCCCCGCTGACCGGATCCGGGGCCGGGCCGCGCTCGGGTCCGGGGTTGACGAATGGGCCCGCCGCTTGCATGGTCGCTGTGGTTTCGCAACCACAACACCGCCGCGGAGCCCGCAACAAGGGGTCCGGACGGCGCCCGGGAGGACCTGACATGTCCGATGACAGCCGCTCCAGCCGCCAAATCCAGGTCCTGAAGGACCTCGGACTGTCCCGGGCCGAGTCGGAAGTCTACCTGGCGTGCCTGCAGCTGGCCGCCGGCGGGTCCGGTCTGCTCAGCAGCTACCGGGTAGCCCAGGAAATGGGCCGCGACCCGGCCAATGTCGGCAAGATCGTCAACACCCTGGTCCATCTGCAGGCGGTGCGGGTGGTGCAGGAAAAACCACGCCTGTTCGTTCCGGTGGCGCCCGCCGAGTTCGCCGACCGCCTCCTGGGGCGGTTGCGGCGTCGGGGCGCCGAAGCGGCGACTCTCCTGGAAGATCTGGCTCCGCCGGCCGCCGAAGGCGTGGTCCTGGCGCTGGCGGACCGCGACCAGGTCCTGGCCCGCGCCCGAGCCCTGATCAGTGGTGCCGCAGCGGAGCTTCTGGTGTCTGGCTCACCAGAAATTCTGCGCGAACTGGGGCCTGAACTGGAGCTGGTAGCCGCAAGACCACAATGCCGCGTCCGGGCGACCGGTCCGCAGGCCTTCATGGCCGGCCCGCTGCGCGTGTTTCCGTTCCCATCCGCCGGTCGGGTGGGTCAGGAACCAGAAGAGGCGTGGCTTTTGCTCTCGGTCGACGCCGCACACTGGCTTGTGGCCGTGATACCACACGACAAATCGACTGGATCGGGTCCTTGCGGCTGGTGGGCGGCAGCCAGCCCCGTGGCCAGGGTCTGGGCCGAATTCATGGAGACCTGCTCGCGCGAGGACGCCACCATCCGTTCCGACGGCCCCGTGGCCCCGGGACCGGCGCCGGTTCGGCCGGCCACCAGCGCCGACACGCCGCCGGCGGCGCCCCTGACCGACGCCCCCGGTTTCGTGCCGGGCGGGCTGGCGGGGCCGGTCCCGCCGCCGCCGGTGTCGCCGGCGGCGCCGGTGCCCGAGCGGCACGTGCGCCCGATCCCGGCGGAAGCGGCCGAACAGGCAGGCTTCTCGTTCCTCTTCAAGCACGAACGCGGGCGTGGCGACGAGCCCCGCTGAAAGCGCGGCAGCGCAGCCCTGAAGCGCCAAGCAGGGGGAAGCGCGCGCCTCCCCCTGGTCGTTCGGGCTCTGCTGTCCGGTGCTCTGGCGACAAGTGGCGCCCCGCGGCGAGCCGGAGGCCCCTGGACGGTCTGTTGCACCCGCGTCGTCCCGGCCGGCAGGTGATGGTAAGGAGTCTGCTCTCGCGGCACAAGGCGCGCCGCCGGCCGATCTTCGCTATTGCCATCGTCAGTCTCTGAATATATCTTCATCCACTGAACGATCCTTCAGGACCAGGAGCCGCCGATGCACTCAGCACCCTCGAGAGGCGGGCAGGCGCGCCAGCGCGCCGCCGCCGCCACGCGCGAACGCATCCTGGCGTCCGCGGCCGCCCTTTTCGCCGTCCATGGTGGTGACAAGACCACCATCGCCATGGTGGCCCGGCGGGCCGGGGTGGCGACCGGCACCGTCTACCTGCACTTCCCTGACCGCGACTCCCTGCTGACCGAGGTGCTGCACGAGGCGCTGGCCCGGCTCAAGGCCGCTCTGGCCGAGGCCGCCGCCCGGCGCCCGGCCCGCACGCCGGATGGCGACGTGCGGCAGCGGACCGAGGGACTGGTCGCGTTCGCGGAGGCGCACGGAGACCTGGCGGCCGTCCTCTTCCATCCGGCGCACCTGGCGACGCCGGTCGGCGGCGAGACCCTGGAATTCCTGGTCGCCTCGCAGGCCGCGGCCCTGGCCGAGGGGCAGGCGCGCGGCTGGATCCGGCCGGATGTCGAGCCGGCGCTGGCCGGGCGCGCTCTGGTGGGGAGCCTGGTGCAGGTGCTGGGCTGGTGGGTGCGCCGGCGCCGCGAACAGGCCGCCGCCCCCGACGCCGCGGCGGTCACCGCGACGCTGGCGGAGCTGCGCCTCTACGGCACCGCGCTGCGACCGCGGGAATAGCGGCCGCGCGGCAGCCAGCGCCGCACGCGGCGGGGTGCGGCCCAAGGCAGCCGGAATTCCTTGAGGAAACCGCCGCCATCCGGGTTCTCGCGATAGCGCGCGCCCACCACCAGGTGCACGCCGCCGGGGACCACCTCCGCCCTGAGCGGCGTCTGCCCCAGGTCCTCGCCGTCGATCTGCACGGCGACCGGCGGATCGGTCGTGATCACGACGCGATTCGACTGGAAGTGGTGCAGCCGCGGCGTGGGCCGGTAGCGCCAGGTCAGCATCCGGAACAGCACCACCAGCGCGTCCCACAGCGAGCGGCTGGAGATGACCGTGATGTCGAAGCGCCCGTCGTGGGCGCTGGTGTCGGGCGTCACCTTCAGGTTGATGTCGCCGATCTTGCCGATGTTCGACAGCAGGATCGTGTTGCCCTCGAACTGGCGGCACGCCCCGGCGTCGTCCTCGATGAAGATCCGCACCTCGTCCAGGTTGAGCGCGTTGCGCAGGCCGGCGCCCAGGTAGGTGAAGATGCCGAACAGGTTTTTCAGGCGCCGCGGCGAGTCGCGGATCACGCGCGCCGGGTAGCCGAGCGCCGCCATCAGGAAGAAATGGCGATCCTGCTGCGGCAGGTAGCCCACGTCGAAGGGCAGCACCCTTCCTTCGAGCATGTTGGAGATCGCCATGCCGGGCAGCCAGGGCAGCGCCAGGGCCAGCGAGACCACGTTGGCGGTCCCCACCGGCACGATGGCGATCGGCACCTTCCGCGGCGAACGCGTCTGGCCGGCGACCACCTCGCCGACGGTGCCGTCGCCGCCGATGGCCACGAGCAGGTCGAAGCCGTCGTCGGCCGCGGCGGCCGACCACCGACGCGCGTCGCCATGGCCCCCCGTCACGCGCACGGAGCAGACGAGGCCCCGCTCCTCCAGAGACTCGCGCAGCTGCTGGCCGAGGCGCAGGCCACGCGCGTGCCCGGCCACCGGATTGACGATCAGCAGCGCTCTCTCGTAGGTGGTCATCGGCTTCCCGGAACGAAGACGCATCGGGGCGGCAGCCGCCGCCCGGGGCGTCCAGCATAGGAGCCGCCGCGCTGAGGATCAAGTCCGGTCTGACCGATGGCGCGCGCGCCGCGGGGTCCCGTCAGCGGAAGCGGGGACCCGCCAGATCGACTCGGCGCGCCAGTTGCGACCGCTCGACGGCGAGCACGAATTCGCGGATGCGGGCCAGCGCGTCGCGGTCGCCGGCGGCGTCGGCCGTGAACTCCAGGCCCAGCTCGCGCTGCCATTCGTTGCGGTCGGCCAGGCTGAGCGTCACGCGGCGCACGACGGCCGCGACGACGACCGGCTGCGCGCCGTCCGGCAGCCGCAGGCGCAGAAGGACGGGCGCGCCCGGCTCGAATCCAGGTTCCTTGTCAGCCACCGGCAGCACCAGGCGGGCGCCGGTGAAGCTGATGTCGACGATGCGGCCCTCGTTCCGCTGCGGCGCCTCGGGTTCGACGTCGCCCCAGGGCGACCGGAACGCAAGCGCGCCCGATCGTTCGATCGCTGCGGACAGCGGCGACATCAACGGCAGACGGAATGCGCCGCGTCGCTGCCCGATCCGCACCAGATCGGGCACCGTGAACCAGGCGCAGGGGATCGTGGCGCCTGCCGCCAACTCGTGCTCGGCCTCGCCCAGATAGGTCAGGTCGAAGGCGAACGAGCGGTCGGAAAGCCCCATCGTCGCGCGCACCCGGTCGCCGCGCGAGGGCGCCAGCAGGTCCGCGTCCCTCAGGTCGACGCACACCTTCAGGGCGCGCTGCCCCTCGACGATGCCGTTGCCCAGCAGCACGCCGACGTGCGGATCGGCGACGTCGCCCGCGTCACGGCATTCGAAGACGAGGTCGGCTTCCACCTTGCGCGCGAAGACGAGGAAGCCGTCGATCGCGTCGGCGGAATCGAGGCGGTCGCGGCGCTGCCACTCGCGGGGCAGGTAGGTGGCCTCCATGGTGGCCAGGTAGTCGCTGTTCTTCGCTTCCTCCAGTTCGAGCTTCGACGGCACTTCCGCCAGCAGGAAGAGCCGCCCGGCGGGCGTTTCCAGCCGGATGCCGAACGTGCGCTGCCCGCGCGTGAAGACGGTGGCCGGCGCCACGGCTACGTTTTCGACGGTGCCGCGCGGCCGGCGCCCCTCCATGTCTTCGAGCAGGCTGGCGAGCACGCGCTCGGCGAGCGTCACCACGCCGGTGCGGCCGTCGCCGTCCGCCAACCGTCCCACCAGCATGGTGTCGCAGCCGAGGTGGACCGTCTGCAGCGTGCCGTTGCGCACGCGAAGCTCGCCGAGGGAAGGGAAGGTGAGGCTGCCCTGGCCGACCAGCGAGACGTGCGCCCGCGTGACGGTCAGGCCGCACGCCGTCTGCAGCGCGTCGACGCCCGCGCGGATCATGGTGCTGAGAGTCTCGACGATCATCGCGGCGCGGCCTCGCCCCGGTTCCCGGCGACGCCCGTGGACGCCCCCCTGCGTTGCAAATCGGTCCGCCATGATGTATCGGTAGACCGCCCGGACGGTTTAGGATCGGCCGCCCGGGCCCGGCGGCGCGCCGGCGCGAGGGAGCCCGGTCCCGGCCGAAACGAGCGGAATCGACGTGCCCTTCCCCAGCCTCTCCGACTGCCGCCCCGGGCGGCCGGCGCCGCTCGGCGCGACCGTGACCCCGGGCGGCGTCAACTTCTCCGTCTGTTCGCCCGACGCCACCGGGACCGTGCTGGCGCTGTTCGACGCGCCGGACGCGGCGGCGCCGGCGGCGGAACTGCGCCTGGACGCCGCCCGCCACCGCACCGGCCCCTACTGGCACGTCGAGGTGCCGGGCCTGGGCCACGGCCAGGTCTACGGGTGGCGCGTCGAAGGCCCGCGCGATCCCGCGGCCGGGCTCCTCTTCGACCGGGACAAGCTGCTCCTGGATCCCTGCGCGCGGGCGGTGACCGGGCAGGATCGCTACGAGCGCCGCGCCGCCGCCGCACCCGGAGACAACACCGCGAGCGCCTTGCGCGCCGTGGTGATCGATCCCGCGCTCTACGACTGGCGCGGCGACCGGCCGTTGCCGCCGCCGCCCGGCCGCGAGGTGATCTACGAGGTCCACGTGCGGGGCTTCACCGCCCACGCCTCGAGCGGGCTGCCGGACTCCCTGCGCGGGACGTACGCCGGCCTGGCGGCGCGCGCGGCCTGGCTGCGGGAGCTGGGCGTCACCACCGTCGAACTGATGCCCGTGCACGAGTTCGACGCGCAGGACGCGCCCGCCGGCCTGGTGAACGCCTGGGGCTACAGCCCGGTGGCCTGGTCGGCGCCGCACGCGGCCTACAGCTCCGACCGCAGCCCGACCGGGCCGGTCGACGAGTTTCGCGATATGGTGCGCGCGCTGCACCGCGAGGGCCTGCGCGTGATCATCGACGTCGTCTACAACCACACGGCCGAGGGTGGCCCCGACGGCCCGGTGCTCTCGTGGCGGGGACTCGACAATCGCGGCTGGTACCTGGCCGGCCGCGACCCGGCCCATTACGCCGACTACACGGGCTGCGGCAACACCGTCAACGCCAATCACCCGGTGGCGATGCACGTCATCCTCGAGTCGCTGCGCTGGTGGGTGCGACACCTGCACGTGGACGGGTTCCGCTTCGACCTCGCCTCCGCGCATGCGCGCGACCAGGACGGCGCGCCGCTGGCGCGGCCGCCTCTGCTCCTGGCGATCGACACGGATCCCGAGCTGGCCGGCGCGCGCCTGGTGGCCGAAGCCTGGGACGCCGGCGGCCTGTACCAGGTCGGCGACTTCCCGGGCCGGCGCTTCGCGGTGTGGAACGGGCGCTTCCGCGACGACGTGCGGCGCTTCTGGCGCGGCGACGAGGGCCTGATCGAATCGCTGATGGCGCGCCTGGTGGGCAGCCCCGACCTGCTGCGCGACCGCGAGGCCCGACCCTCGCACACGGTCAACTACGCGGCCTGCCACGACGGCTTCTGCCTGCGCGACCTGGTCTCCTACAGCCGCAAGCACAACGAGGCCAACGGCGAAGGCAACCGCGACGGGTCGAACGACAATCACAGCTGGAACTGCGGCGCCGAGGGTCCGACCGACGATCCGCTGGTGGCGGCGCTGAGAGCACGCCAGGCGCGCAACCTGCTGGCGCTGACGCTGCTGTCCCACGGCACGCCGATGCTCCTGGCCGGCGACGAGTTCGGGCACACGCGACGCGGCAACAACAATCCCTGGTGCCAGGACAACGAACTGAACCACCTCGACTGGTCGCCCGCGGCGCAGGACGCGGGGCTGCTGCGGTTCACGCGGGGCCTGCTGAAGTTCACGGCCGGGCTGCGCATCCTGCAGGAGGACCGCTTCTGGTCCGCGACCAGCCACGAGCGGCCGGGCGACATCTCCTGGCACGGGGTCGAGCGCGGCCGGCCGGACTGGAGCCCGCGCTCGCGGGCGCTCGCGTTCACCCTCGAGCACGCCGGCGGCCAGGCCGTGCACGTGATGGCGAACGCCGGCCGGCAGGCGCTGGAATTCGCCCTGCCCACCGCGCGCGCCGGGGGGCCCTGGCGCCTGGTGGCCGACACGGCCCGCCCGTCGCCGGCGGACTTCCACGAGCCGGGCGCCGAGCCCGTGCTGGCCACGACGTCCGTGCGCGTGTCGCCCCACAGCCTGGTCGTCGTGGCGGCCGGCCCCGCCGCCGCGGGCTGAACCGGCGACGATCGTCTGCACCGGAGGCTGCCGTGAACCGCGCCACCCCGCTCTACCTCGACCACAACGCCACGACGCCCATCGAGCCGCGCGTGCTGGAGGCCATGCTGCCCTGGCTGCGCGAGGGGTACGCCAACCCGTCGAGCCCCCACGCGGAGGGCGCCCGCGCCCGCGCGGCGATCGAGCGGGCGCGCGAACAGGCTGCCGCCCTGCTGGACGCCGAGCCCGCGAGCATCGTCTTCGGCGGCGGGGGCACCGAGTCGGACAACCACGCCGTCTTCGGCGCCGCCCGGCTGGGCGCCGCCGCCGGGCGGCGCGAGCTGGTGATCTCCGCGGTGGAGCACCCGGCGGTCAGCGGGCCCTGCCGCGAACTCGAGCGCGCGGGATTCACGACGCGCACGGCCGGCGTCGACGACCAGTGCCGCGTCGACGCCGCAGAGGTGGCTTCGCTGGTCGGGCCGGGCACGGCGCTGGTTTCGGTCATGCTGGCGAACAACGAGACCGGCGCCCTGCAGCCGGTGGCCGCGATCGCGGAGACCGCGCGGCGAGCCGGCGCCCTGTCGCACACCGACGCCGCGCAGGCCGCGGGCAAGATCCCGGTGAGCGCGCGCGCGCTGGGCGTCGACCTGCTGTCGCTCGCCGGCCACAAGCTCTATGCGCCGAAGGGCGTGGGCCTGCTGTGCGTGCGGCCCGGACTCGAGCTGCCCAACCTGATGTTCGGCGCCGGCCACGAGGGCGGGCGCCGTCCCGGCACCGAGAACGTCGCCGCGATCGTCGGGCTGGGCGCGGCCTGCGAGATCGCCGCGCGCGACCTGGCGCAGGAAGGGCCGCGCCAGGCCGCGCTGCGCGACGCGCTGCAAGAGCTGCTGTGCGCGGCGATCCCGGGCGCCCACGTGCACGCGGCGGCCGCGCCGAGGCTTCCCAATACGCTCAGCATCGCCTTCGCGGGCACGACCGGCGCCGCGATCCTCGCGCACCTGCCGGATGTGGCGGTGTCCGCCGGCGCGGCGTGCCACGGCGCCGGCGGCGGCTCGACAGTGCTGGCGGCCATGGGCGTGGAGCCTGCGCTGGCGCGCGGCACCCTGCGGTTGTCGCTGGGCAGGGGCACGACGGCCGCCGATGTGCCGCGCGCGGCCGCGGCGCTGACGCTGGCGGTGGCGCGGGCGCGGGCCGGCGCCTGAATCCTCAGCGGGGGCGCAGGTCGGGATCGATCAGGGAGATCGCGGCCAGCTGGCGTTGCAGCGTCGGGCAGCGGTTCTCGTCCGAGAGCACCTCGGCCAGCGTCGTGGTGGCGAACGCGTGCTCGACCATGGCGAGGGCATCGTCCAGGCGGCGGTGCAGCGGGCACAGCTCCGAGCTGTGGCTCTCCAGGTCGAGCGGGCAGGATTCGATGCGCCGCAGCGGGCTGACCGCGTTGAGGATGTCCAGCATACGCCAGTCCTCGGGGCGCCCCACCAGGACGAAGCCCCCCTTCAGCCCGCGCGTCGACTGCACGATGCCCGCGCGCACGAGCGCCTGCAGCACCTTGGACAGGTAGCTCGGCGGCACGCGCATCGTGTCGGCGATCTGACGGGTGGTCAGGCAGCGGCCGCGGCCCGAGGCCAGCGCCAGGACGGCGCGCATGGCGTACTCGATGGTCAGCGAGAACATGGGCGGAACCCGCGGCGCCGGCGCCGGTGGTTGGAGTGCAGATATCAGATATCCGCATCCAATTAAGAGGACCCGGCGCCGCGTGTCAATCGCGGAGACTCAGCGCCCCAGCGCGATGCCGGCCCGCACCACGAGGTAGTCCCAGTTGTAGTCGCGGTCGCGGCCGTCGCTCGAGAAGTTGGCGGTCGAGAACCGGTTCCAGGTGTACTCGCCGGCCAGCTCGAGGTTGCCCAGCCGCACCCCCGCGCCGACGCTCAGCCCGGGCGTGTTGACCGCCGATTCGAAATAACCGCTGCCCTGCACCTCGTCCCGGTAGCGGTTGCGCAGGAGCGCCAGCCCTCCCGTCAGGAACGGACGCGAAACGCCGCCCGGCTCGCCCAGGAACGCCTGCAGATCCAGGCCGTAACGGATCACCGACGTCTCCAGGCGGTAGCCCAGCAGCCCGTCCGGCCCGAAATCGCCCACGCCGTCGGCGGCGCCGAAGGCGGCGTAGTGGACGGCCGGAGCGACGGAGAAGTCGCGGCCGACGAACTGGCGCAGGCGCGCGCCCACCTGCCAGCCGGCCCCCGCGTCGAAGCCGATGTCGGTGTCGAAGAAGTCCTCGTCCTGGTCGCCGGCCGGCTGGACCAGGCCCCCTTCCAGAACGAGTTCATACGACGAGGGCGCGCGATGGTGCCGCGGTCCCCTGGACTCGAGCACGACCCGCGCAGGGGCCGACTCGGCGGCCACGAGGATCACCAGCGCCACCAGCGTCGCGACGGTTGCGGTTCCGTTCCCCGGGTTTCGCATGATCTTCCGCTCCTGAGGTGACGGCACCCCGTGAAGGGGAGCCTGGGTCCGGCTCGGCGGGCATCACTTGCAGGGACGATGCCGGGCGGGCCCGGCCGGCAGCCGCGACGGCCGCGCGGCCAATCCCTTGCCGATCATACGCTTGGACACGGACGCGGCGCCAGCCTCACCGCCGGGCGCCCGCGGGGCGGCGCCTCGGGTGTCCCCGGGCGGGCACGGCGCGCCCCGGAAGTGGACAGCGCCCGGGCGCTCGCTCAGGGCACCGGGAACGGCGTCGAGTGCGGGCAGTCGCCGGTTACGGCTCGGCTGCGGCCCGGCCCGCCACGGTTTCGATCCCCAGCCGCTCCAGCTGGCGGTAGAGCGTGCTGCGGCTGACGCCGAGGCGCCGCGCCGCCTGCGCCCGGTTGCCGCGGGTCGCCGCCAGCGCGGCCAGGATCAGCGCCCTGCCGCCGACAGCGGCGCCATCCGCGCGCGGCGGCGGCGGATCGCCGGCCGCCGCCGGGCCCTCCAGCAGGAGCCGGCCGCCGTCCAGGGACTCGAGGTCCAGGCGGACCCGCCCGCAGCCGGCCAACTGCGCCTGCGCCTGCCGGGCGACCATGGCCAGTTCGCGCACGTTGCCCGGCCAGCGGTGTCCCTGCGCCCTCTCGAGGCTGGCCTGCGAAAAGTAACAGGCCAGGTCCACCGGCCGCCCGGCGGCCTCCGACAGCAGGTGCCGCAACAGCGGCAGGATGTCCTCGCGCCGCTCGCGCAGCGGCGGCAGACGCAGTTCGAGGATGCGCAGGCGGTAGTAGAGGTCGGCCCGGAAGCGGCCGGCGGCGACCAGGGCCCTGAGGTCCGCGTTCGTGGCCGCCACCAGCCGGATGTCGGCGTGGCGCGGCGCCGGGTCGCCGACCGCCTGGTAGGTCCCGTCCTGCAGCAGCCGCAGCAGTCGCGGCTGCAGTTCGAGCGGCAGGTCGCCGATCTCGTCGAGCAGCAGCGTGCCGCCGTCGGCGCGGGCGGCGAGTCCCTGGCCGTCGCCGTCGGCGCCGCTGTAGGCGCCGCGGACATGGCCGAAGAACTCGCGCGCGAACAGCGATTCCGGCACGGCCGAGACGTTCACCGGCACCAGTTCCCGCGCGCAGCGCCGGCTCCGCTCGTGCAGCCGGCGCGCGAAGAGCTCCTTGCCGGTGCCGGTCTCGCCGGTGATGAGCACCGGTTCATCGCTGTCGGCGAACGCGTCGGCCAGCTGCAGCAGGTCGCGCATGATCGAAGACACGTGAACGATGCGCACCGGCGCCGGGCGCGCGAC
>CAYNPY010000077.1:0-17259 GCA_964399195.1 uncultured Fibrobacteraceae bacterium | reverse complement strand
GCAGCCGGCCGCAGCCGCCGCCGCCGCGACGGCGCGCGAGCGCGTCGTGCACCAGGCGCCGCTGCCGGCGGCGGCGCGGGGGGGCGGCGCCGAGGACGACTGGGACGCCGATGCGGACGGCGAAACGGACGACGACGAGTCGGACGACGAGGTCGCGGACGAGGAGGCCGCGGCCGCGCCCGGCGGCCTGCTCGCGCTGCCCGGCGCCGACGGCGCCCCGCCGGCCGGAGGCGGCGCCGCGGCGCGGCGGCCGGCGCCGAAGGCCGCGCCGAAGCCCGCGCGCGGGCCGGTCAAGCTGCCGGGCCTCGAGCTGCTCACGCCGGCCGGACCGGAGGGGGCGGCGATGCCGGCGGTCGAACTCGACGCCGCCGCCGACCTGCTCGAGGCCACCTTGCGCTCGTTCGGCGTCGAGGGCGAGGTCAAGGACGTGCGCCCGGGTCCCGTGGTGACCACCTACGAGTACCAGCCCGGTCCGGGCATCCGCGTCAACCAGATCGTGCAGCGGACCGACGACCTGGCGCTGGCGATGCGCGCGCGCTCGATCCGCATGGAGGCGCCGATCCCCGGCAAGGCCGCCGTGGGCATCGAGATCCCCAACCCGACGGCGCGCATGGTGCGCCTGCGCGAGGTTCTCGAACTGACGCAAGGGCAGCCGCGCGAGCCGCTGTCGGTCATGCTCGGCAAGGACGTCGTGGGGCGGCCGGTGGGCATCGACATCGCCTCGCTGCCGCACCTGCTGGTGGCCGGCTCGACCGGCAGCGGCAAGTCCGTGTGCCTGAACGCGCTCATCTGCAACCTGCTGCTGCGCAACGACCCCTCGCGCCTGCGCCTGGTGCTGGTGGACCCGAAGATGCTCGAGATGAACGTCTACAACGGGATCCCGCACCTGCTGCTGCCGGTGGTGACCGACCCGCGCGAGGCGCTGAAGGCGCTGCAGTGGCTCGTGGCCCAGATGGAGCTGCGCTACCGGGTGCTCGCCAAGTCCTCGGTGCGGAACATCCGGCAGTACAACGAGAAGATCGAGCGGGGCGAGGTCGCCGGGCCCGACGGCGCGAAGGTCACCGAGCCGATGCCGTACTTCGTCTGCATCGTCGACGAGCTGGCCGACCTGATGCTGCAGCTGGGCAACGACTTCGAGGGTCCGATCACGCGCCTGGCGCAGAAGGCGCGCGCCGTCGGCATCCACCTGGTGCTGGCGACGCAGCGGCCGAGCGTGGACGTGCTGACCGGCGTGATCAAGGCGAACATCCCGTGCCGGATCGCGTTCCGCGTGATCCAGAAGAACGACTCGCGCACGATCCTGGACATGAACGGCGCCGAGCAGCTGCTCGGGCACGGCGACATGCTGTACCTGCAGCCGGGGCGCGCCCTGCCCGTGCGCGTGCACGGCGCGTTCATCGACGTCGACGAGTGCGACGCGGTGGCGGCGCACTGGCGGCAGTACGCCGGCACCACGGAGGAGATCAGCCTGGTCGAGGAAGCGGGCGGCGACGGCGAGTACACCGGCGAGGACGACCTGTTCGAGGACGCCCGCCGCATCGTCGTCCTGCACCAGAGCGGCTCGACGTCGCTGCTGCAGCGGCGCCTGCGCATCGGCTACACGCGGGCCGGACGGCTGATGGACATGCTCGAGGAGGCCGGCGTCGTCGGCCCCTTCACCGGGAGCAAGGCGCGCGACGTGCTGATCAAGCCGGAGGACCTGCCGATGGCCGAGGAGGGGCGGGCCTGATGAAACGCGTCTGGTGCGCCACACTCGGCTGCGACAAGAATCTCGTCGACTCGGAGGCGCTGCTCGGGCATTTCGCGCGCGCCGGGGCGCGGACGGTGAGCAATCCTGACGAGGCGGACATCTGGGTCCTGAACACCTGCGGGTTCATCGACGCGGCGCGCGCCGACAGCGAGCGCACGCTGCGGGAGATGTGCGAGGCGAAAGAGGGGCGCCTGCTGGCGGTGTGCGGCTGCTGGTCGCAGGAGCACGGCGACGCGATCCGCGGACGGTTCCCCGCCGTCGACGTCGTGGCGGGCGTCGGGCAGTTCGCGAACCTGGTCGCCGCCTGCCTGGGCCAGGAGCCGCCCGCGGCGCGCGTGCTCTCGCCGGCTTTCCCGCTGGCGGCGCCGGCTGGCCCGCTGGTCACCTCCCCGGAGACCGCTCCCTACGGCGGCCTGGTCGAGCGGCCGCTGCTGACGCCGCCCCACGTCGCCTTCGTGAAGATCGGCGAGGGCTGCAACTGCCACTGCACGTTCTGCCGCATCCCGCTGATCCGCGGGCCGCAGCGCAGCCGCCCCGTGGCCGAGATCGTGCGCGAGGTGCGCGGCCTGACCGAGCGCGGCGTGCGCGAGATCCAGGTCGTCTCGCAGAACACGACCGACTTCGGACGCGAGACCGGCGAGACGCTGCAGGAACTGGTCTCTGCGCTGTCGGGCATCGAGGAGCTGCGCTGGATCCGGCTGCTCTACCTGTACTCCGGCCTGGTGTCGGCGGACGACCTGCGCCGGCTGCTGGACCTGCCGCGGGTGGCCCCGTACCTGGACCTGCCGGTGCAGCACGCCTCGCCGCGGCTGCTGAAGGCGATGAAGCGCCCCGGTGGGGAGAAGTCGTCGCCGGCGTTCTTCCGGCGACTGCGCGAGGGACGGGACGACCTGGTGCTGCGCACGACGGTCCTGCTCGGCTTCCCGGGCGAGGAGGACGAGGACGTCGAGCTGCTGGCCGACTTCCTGGCCGAGGTGCGCTTCGACCACGTCGGCACGCATCACTTCTCGCCGGAGGCCGGCACGCCCGCCGCGCGGATGGCCGACCAGGTGCCGCCGGAGGTCGTCCTGGACCGCGAGGCGCTGGTCACCGACGTGCAGGCGCAGATCTCGCTGGAGCGGCAGGAGGAACGCCTCGGCCGCGAGTACGACGTGGTGATCGACGAGGTCATCGCGCCCGAAGACCGCGACGAGGCCGGCGTCGAGGAGCTTGTGGCCGACCTGGAGGACGGCATCTGGCTGGACCGGCGGGAACGCGAGGCCTTTACCGGGGTTGTCGGGGCGCCGGTTTCGTTGGCGCTGGGGCGCAGCTATCATTTCGGGTACGATCTGGACGGCGGGGTGCTGCTGGCGGCGCCCGGCGCCGCGCCCGGAGACGTGGTGAAGGCGCGCTTCGCCGCGGTCACGCCCTTCGATGCGTGGGGCCGGACCGCCTGAAGCCGAGTCGCGGGCGCGCCGGCGCCCGCCGCAAAGGGGAACCGTGGACAAGCGCATGCTGGCGATCTGGGGCCTGGTGCTGGCGCTCGGGGGATCGTGGCCCCGCGCGGCGGCGGCGACGGGCGTCTTTCCCGCTGACGGACCGCTGGGACTGGGCGGGGCGACGGCGGCCGATTCGCTGCGCACCAACCTCTGGCTGGTCGAGGCCCTGATGGGCGAGATCGTGGCCGAAGCGTCCGCGGCGTTGCCGCCGGCGCCGGCGCGCGTGCTGCTGCCCGGAGCGCCGGCGCCCTCGGACCTGCCGGGCCAGCTGCTGCGCCTGGTCGCGGTGCGGGTCCTTACCGACCGCGGCTACGACCTGTACACCGGCCCTGCCGACAGCCTGCGGGGACGGACGGACGTCACGGCGGAGTTCCTGCCCGGACAGGTGGCGCTCAGCTATCCCGAGGTGGGCCGCACGCTGGGCCTGTGGCGGCGCTGGGTGGGGCGCGACGTCTCGGTGAACGCCACCGCCCGGCTGGTCGAGAACGCCAGCGGCCGCCTGCTGCTCGAGCGGCGGCTCGAGCGGCGGTTCACCGACCGCGTGCCGAACGAGGAATTCGCGCTGGTGGACGACCGGGCGTATCCGTTCACCACCGCCGCGGTCACCGCCAGCGGGTGGCAGCGGCGTCTGGAGCAGTTCGCCGTGCTCGGCACCCTGGCCGGGCTGGTCGCCGTCTACTTCGCCAACACGGGAGACTGAGGTGCAGCGTCGGCAACTCGACAGATTCCGCGGACCGGGCGGCTGGAGGCGGCTGTTGCCGGTCGTCTGGCTCGCGCTGTCCGCCGCCGCCGGCTGCGGCGGCGGCAATCCGCATCCGGCCGGGACGCTCGACCGCGCCGAGTTCTTCGCGGGCAAGGGGAAGCGCCTGGAGGCCGTGGCCGCCTACGAGGCGTTCGTGCGCCACAACCCGACCGATTCGCTGGCCGCCGAGGCGCAGTTCCGCAAGGCCATGGTCTACATGGACCTGAAGGAGTACCCGCTGGCGGCCGTCGAATTCCAGATCCTGCGCAAGGACTTCCCGACCAGCCCGCGGGTGGAGGAGTCGCTCTTCCAGGAGGGTCTGGCCTACCGCCGTCAGGTGACCGACCTGGCGCGGGACACGAGCGGCGCGCTCGAGGCGCGCCGGCACTTCGAGCGCTTCCGCCAGCAGTACCCGCAGTCGCCGCGCCTGCCGGACGTCGCGGCGGAACTGGCCGGCATCAGCGACCTGATCGTGGCCAAGCGCCTCGACCAGGTGAAGGTGTTCCGGCAGCTGGGTCGCTGGCAGGCCGTGGCCACCGTTCTGGACCGGCTCCTGGCCGAGGAGCCCGGCAGCGCGCTGACCCCCCGCGTCCTGTGGGAGCGGGCGGTGGCCGCCGAGAAGCTGGGCGACCCCGCCGCGGCCGCGACGTTCTACGGCCGCCTGGCCGCCGAGTACCCGGGCGACCGGCAGGCGCGCGGCGCGGCGGCAGCGGCCGCCCGCCTCGCGCCCGGCGGCGGTTCGTGACCTGCGCCCTGCTGGGCGGCAGCTTCGATCCGGTCCACGCCGGCCACGTGGCCATGGCCGCGCACGTGCTGCGTTGGGGGCTCGCCGACGACGTCCGCGTGATCCCGAACGCCCGCTCCCCGTGGCGTGACCCGCCGGTGGCGGCGGTCGCCGACCGGCTGGCGATGTGCCGCCTCGCGTTCGCCGGACTGGCGGGGGTCGTTGTCGACGAACGCGAGGCCCGGACCGGGCGCGCGGTCTGGACGGTGGAGACCCTCGAGGCGCTCGCCGCCGAGCAGCCCGACGTCGTCTGGCGCGTGGTGATCGGCGCCGACCATCTGGCGACCTTCGGCGCCTGGCGTCGCGCCGACCGGATCCTGGAGCTGGCGCAACTGCTGGTCCTCGGCCGCGCCGGGGCGGCGGCCGACGCCGCCGCGGTGGCGGCGGCCGGCCTGCCGCCCGATCGCGTGGTGCTGGCGCCGCCGTTCGCGCACGCGGTGTCCGCGAGCGCGGTCCGTGCTATCCTGGGCGCCGGCGGCGACTGTCGGGACCTGCTGCCGCCTGCGGTGGCGGCCTATATCGCCGAGCGCGGATTGTACCGCGGCGCCTGAACCCCGTCGGCCCCGCCCGCCGGACTCGTACCGAAAGGCCGCCCCGTGTCGCTGGTGATCGTCGACGGTTCCGCGCTGGTGTACCGGGCGCACTATGCGTTCGTGGGGCGACCGCTGACCTCGCCGTCCGGCGAGCCGACCTCCGTCGCGTTCGGGTTCTGCAACGCCGTGCTGGCGCTGATCGAGTCGCGGCGGCCCGATCGCCTGGCGGTGGTCTTCGACCGCAAGGGCCCCAATTTCCGCCACGAGATGTACCCGGCCTACAAGGCGCATCGCAAGCCGATGCCCCCGGAGCTGGCGGCTCAGCTGCCGCGCCTGCACGAACTGCTCACGGCCTGGGGCGTGCCGGTGCTCGGGCAGGACGGCGTCGAAGGCGACGACGTCATGGCGACGCTGGCCGCGCGCGCGGCGGACGCCGGCGAGGACGCCTGGCTGTACAGCGGGGACAAGGATTTCCTTCAGCTCGTGGACGAGCGCGTCTCGATCCTCAAGCCCGGCCGGCGCGGCGATGAGGTGAGCGAGGTGACGCTCGCGACGGTGCGCCGCGACTACGGCCTGGAACCGTCCGCGCTGATCGACGTCTTCGCGCTGGCGGGCGACCAGGCGGACAACATCCCCGGCGCCCCGGGGATCGGGGACAAGACGGCGCTGAAGCTGATCCGCGAATTCGGCTCGCTGGACGCGCTGCTGGCGGGCCTGCAGGCCAGTTCGCTGTCGCCGCGGCTCAAGCGCGTGATCGGCGACAACCGGGAACAGGTGCTGCTGTCGCGGGAATTGTTCCGCATCCGGCGGGACGTGCCGCTGGCGGTGGGCCCGGACGCCCTGGCCACGGTGCTGCCCGTCGGAGAGGCCGTCCAGGATCTGCTGGGGAAGCTGGGGCTGCGGCGGGTGCTGGCCCACGCCAGGCGCCTGGCGGCGGCGATGCCGGACCTGGCGACGGCCGCGGCTGCCGGCCTCGCCGACCGTCGAGTCGGCGAGGGGAGCGCCGCCGGCGCTGCGTCCGGCGACTCCCCGGGTGAAGACGGACCGGCGGTCGCGCCGGCGATCGGCGACTGGGCCGCGCGCTGCGCCGCCCGCGGCTACGTGCGGCTGGGCACGGACGCCGAACTGGCGGCCTGGCTGGGGCGCCTGGATCCGGCCGCGGCGCTGGCGGTCGACACCGAGACCGACGGGCTGCGCCCGGCTTCGTGCCGCCTGGTGGGCGTCAGCCTGGCCGGGCTCGGGCGGGACGGCGCGCCGCTGCCGCCGGCCTACGTGCCGGTGCGCTGGCGCGAGGCCGAGCCCGGGCCGGCCGCGGGCGGCTCGCTGTTCCCCGCGGGCCGCGAACACGACCGCCTGGCCGCGGTGGCCGCGCAGCTGGCGCCGGTGCTGGCCTCCGGCTGCCTGAAGGTCGGGCAGAACCTGAAGTTCGACGAATGGGTGCTGGCGCGGCACGGGCTGCCGCTGGGCGGCCCGCGCTTCGACACGATGCTCGCGGCCTACGTGCTGGACCCCGGCCGCCGCTCGCACGGCCTGGACGACCTCGTGGCCGACTTCCTGGGGCACCGCATGATGCCCTGGGAGGAACTGTTCGAGCGGGGCGACCGCCAGCGCGACATCCTGGCCGTCGATCCCTGGCGCCTGGCGCTCTACGCGGCCGAGGACGCCGACTTCACGCTGCGCCTGCACGCCCAGCTGGCGCCGCGGCTGGACGAAGCCGGGCTGCGCGGCCTGTTCGCGGATCTGGAGATGCCCGTGTCGGCGGTGCTCCTGCGCATGGAGCGCAACGGCATCCGCCTGGACCGCGCCTTCCTGGGCGCGCTCCGCCGCGGCTTCGAGGAGGAACTGACCCGGCTGCAGAAGCGGATCGTGGAGCTCGCGGGAGAGGACTTCAACGTCAACAGCCCGCAGCAGCTGGCGGTGATCCTGTTCGAGAAGCTGAAGCTGGCGCCGACCAAGAAGACCTCGACCGGCTGGAGCACCGACGTGTCCGTGCTCAGCGCGCTGGCCGAGGAGCACGAGCTGCCGGCGGCCATCCTGGAGTACCGCCAGGTCGCGAAGCTGCAGGGCACTTACGTCGAGACGCTGCCCCAGCTGGCGGACCCGGACACGGACCTGGTGCACACCTCGTACAACCAGGCCGTGGCGGCGACCGGGCGCCTGTCCAGTTCGGACCCGAACCTGCAGAACATCCCCGTGCGCACGGAGCTGGGCCGCCGGATCCGCCGCGCATTCGTCCCGCGGGACGCGGGAAACGTGTTCCTCTCGGCCGACTACTCGCAGGTGGAGCTGCGTCTGTTGGCGCACCTGGCGGACGACCCCGGGCTGCAGGCCGCGTTCCGGGACGGCGCCGACGTGCACCGGCGCACGGCGGCGCTGATCAACGGCGTGCCGGAGGCGGAGGTCACCGCCGAGATGCGCGGCCGCGCGAAGGCCATCAACTTCGGCGTCATTTACGGCATGGGGGCGCGGGCGCTGGCCAGGCAGACGCAGGTGACGGTGAAGGAGGCGGCGGCCTTCATCGAGCGCTACTTCGCGACCTACCCGCGCGTGCGGGCCTATATTGAGGCCACGCGCGAGTCGGCCCGGCGCACCGGGCGCGTGGAGACCATGCTCGGCCGCCGCCGCCTGCTGCCGGACATCCTGGCGGCGGACCAGCGGCTGCGCGCGTTCCAGGAGCGGGTGGCCGTCAACACGCCCATCCAGGGGACGGCCGCGGACCTCATCAAGCTGGCCATGCTCCGCATCCAGGCCGCCCTCGACGCCGGCGACACCGGCGCGCTGCTGCTGCTGCAGGTGCACGACGAGCTGGTGCTGGAGGTGCCGCGCGCGCGCGTGGACGAAGTGGCGGCGCTGGTGCGCGAGGGCATGGAGGGCGCGTTGCGCCTGAAGGTGCCGCTGGTGGTGGACATCCACACCGGGGCGGACTGGGCCGAGGCGCACGGATGAAGCGCTGGGTCGTCACCGGTCCCACGGGGGCGGGCAAGTCGGCGGTGACCGCGCTGCTGGCCGCGCGCGGGGCCGTCGTCATCGACGGCGACGCGCTGGGCCACCAGGTGCTGGAGCGCCCGGCGGTGCGGGGCGCAATCGGCGCCCGCTTCGGAGCGGCGGTCGTCGCCGACGGATCCGTCGACCGCGCGCGGCTCGGCCGCGCCGTGTTCGGCGACCCGTCGCAGCTGGCGGCCCTCGACGCCATCGTCCACGGGCCCCTCGGCGAACTGATGTCGTCGGCGCTGGCCGCGGCGGCGGTCACCGGCGCGCCGCTTGCCGTGCTGGAAGCGGCCGTGTATTATCGCCTGCCCGCCCCGCCGCCGGTCGATCTGGTCGTCGCGGTGCTGGCGCCGGCCGCGGTGCGCGCCGAGCGCCTGGCGGCGCGGGCCGGCCTGACG
The DNA here is from genome assembly GCA_964399195.1 of uncultured Fibrobacteraceae bacterium. GTDB lineage: Bacteria > Krumholzibacteriota > Krumholzibacteriia > LZORAL124-64-63 > LZORAL124-64-63 > CAINDZ01. Next base: position 8,586 of record CAYNPY010000077.1, on the reverse strand, counting down.
CCGGACGAGGCGCGCGCCCGCGTCCGGGCCCAGTCCCATCTGGACCGCGCCTGGTCACGCGCAGACGTGACGATCACCAACGACGGCCGCGCCCAGGACCTGGCCGCGGCCGTGGACCGCCTCTGGGCCGCGCATGTTGCCTGAACCGCCGGCGCCCGGGCGTCGGGAAGGAGCCAGCCTGTCGTGAAGGAGACCCTCGACCGCCTCGCCACCGCGCTGGACCGGCTGGCGACCCTCAAGGAGGGGCTTTGACTTCGACCGCCTGCTGGCGGAGCTGTCGGAACTGGAGGCCCGGCAATCCGCGCCCGGCTTCTGGAACGACCAGGAGGAGGTCGGGCGCGTCGTCGGCCGCGTGCGCACGCTGAAGCAGTGGACCGCACCGCTGGGGGCGGCCATGGCGAAGGCCGCGGACCTGCAGGTGCTGGCCGACCTGGCCCAGGAGGCCGGCGACGAGGAGACCGCGGCCGAGGTGGCCGCGGGCGTCGGCGAACTGGAGCGCGCGATCGAGAAGATCGACTTCCAGTTCCTGCTCAGTGGCGAGGCCGACGAGCGCGGCGCCGTGCTGGAGATCCACCCGGGCGCGGGCGGCACCGAGAGCCAGGACTGGGCGCAGATGCTGCTGCGCATGTACACGCGCTACATCGAGGCCTGCGGCTGGAAGTACCAGACGCTGGACCTGCAGGCCGGCGAGGAGGCGGGAATCAAGTCCGCCGTCATCGAGGTGGACGCGCCGTTCGCCTACGGGTACCTGAAGTCGGAGTCCGGCGTGCACCGGCTGGTGCGCATCTCGCCGTTCGACGCGCAGAAACGCCGGCACACCTCGTTCGCCTCGGTGTTCGCCTACCCGCTGGTCGAGGACGACATCTCCGTCGAGATCGATCCGAACGACCTGCGGATCGATACCTTCCGCGCGCAGGGCGCCGGCGGCCAGCACGTCAACAAGACCGACAGCGCGATCCGCATCACGCACGAGCCGACGGGCATCGTCGTCTCCTGCCAGAGCGAGCGCAGCCAGCACCGCAACCGCGAGAGCGCGATGACCATGCTCAAGGCCAAGCTCTACGCGCGCGCCATGGAGGAGAAGCAGCGCCAGAAGGACGCGATCGAGGCCGGCAAGATGGACATCGCCTGGGGCAGCCAGATCCGCTCCTACGTGCTGCAGCCCTACACGAAGGTCAAGGACCACCGGACGGACTTCGAGACCGGCAACTCGACCGGCGTCCTGGACGGGGACCTGGACGGATTCATCGACGCGTACCTGCGTTGGCAGGGAGCCCGGCAGCGCTGAGGCGGCCGGGATGGCTGGCGCGCGGCCGACCGCGGCGCCGAAAGGAACGACGTGGCCGAGAGCGAGCGGAATCCCAACGCGGACGGCGCCGAACTGCCCCCCGAGGGCAGCGCGGCCTTCCAGAGGCTGATCGAAGGTCGACTGGAGAAGATGCGCGAGCTGGGGCGCGCCGTCGAATTGTACCCGTACGCCTACGAACGGACGCACACCAGCGAGGAGCTGCGCGCGGCCGAGGCGGAACTGACCGCCGCCGGGGCCGTCGTGCGCGTGCCCGGTCGCGTGATGACCAAGCGGGGCGCCGGCAAGACGCTGTTCGCGCCCCTCCAGGACGAGTGGGGCCGCATCCAGGCCTACTTCAAGCTGGACACGCTGGGCGAGGAGCGTTTCCACCGCATCGCCAAGCTGGTGGACATCGGCGACTGGATCGGCGTCGAGGGCACGCTCTTCCGCACGCGCACCGGGGAGCTGACCATCCAGGTCACGGACTTCACGTTCCTGGCCAAGGCGATCCGGCCGCTTCCGGAGAAGTACCACGATCTCTCGCTGGAGCTGAAGAGCCGCCGCCGGCACCTGGACCTGGCGATGAACCTCGAGAGCCGCGAGCGCTTCAAGAAGCGCAGCGCGATCATCGCCGAGGTCAGGGCCTTCTTCGGCGAGGAGGGTTTCCTCGAGGTGGAGACGCCGGTGCTGCAGCCGCTGTACGGCGGCGCCACCGCGCGTCCGTTCACCACGCACCACAACGCGCTGGACACGCGGCTCTACCTGCGGATCGCCGACGAGCTGTACCTCAAGCGGCTCATCGTCGGCGGGCTGGAGCGCGTCTACGAGATCGCCAAGGACTTCCGCAACGAGGGCATGGACCGCACCCACAACCCCGAGTTCACCATGCTCGAGTGCTACGCGGCGTGGTGGGACTACGGCCACATGCTGGACCTCACCGAGAGGCTGCTGCGACGGCTGGCCCGGCGCTTCGGCCGCGACGGCGTGCTTGCCTACGGCGGGCACGAGCTGGACTTCAACCGCCCGTTCGCGCGGTTGCGCTTCATGGATGCCCTGGCGGAGCGGACGGGGCAGGACCTGATGGCCCTGGACGACGCGGGCGTGGTGGCCGTGGCGCGCCGGCACGGGATCGAGCCGCGCAAGGGCATGGGGCGGGACAAGCTTCTGGACGCGCTGTTCGGGGAGCTGGTGGAGCCCGGGCTGATCCAGCCGACGTTCGTGATGGACCACCCGAAGGAGCTGTCGCCGCTGGCGAAGGCTCACCGCGCGGTCCCGGGCCTGGTGGAGCGCTTCGAGCTGTTCTGCGCGGGCTTCGAGGTGGCCAACAGCTTCTCCGAGCTGAACGACCCGTTCGAGCAGCGCCGGCGCTTCGAGGCGCAGAAGGCCCTGGCCGAGGCCGGCGACGAGGAGGCGCAGCAGCTGGACGAGGACTTCCTGCAGGCGATGGAGCAGGGCATGCCGCCGACCGGGGGCATGGGCATGGGCATCGACCGCCTGGTGATGCTGCTGGTGGACACGAACAACATCCGCGACGTGCTGCTCTTCCCGGCGATGCGCCCCGAGCGCCCGGGCGGCGAGGGCTAGTGCGCTTCGCCGCCTACATCGCCCGGCGCTACCTGCGCAGCCGCCGGCACAGCCGCTTCCTGAGCCGGGGCAGCGTCACCGCGATCGTCGGCATCGCCATCGGCGTCTGCGTGCTGAACATCACGCTGGCGGTGATGAACGGCTTCCACGCCGAGATGCAGCGGACCTTCGTCGAGAACATGCCGATGGTCTCGGTCATCACGAGCCGGCCGGAGGGCTTCGGGCCGCTGGGCGCCGCCATGGACAGCGTCGCGGCCGTCCCGGGCGTCGCGGCCGTCGCCCCCTACATCCGGCAGGAGGTCCTGGTCTCCTCGCCGCGCACCGCCGGTCCGCCGCGGCCGCAGGCGGCCGTGGTCTGGGGAGTGGAGCCGGACCTGGTCGACGCGGTGCAGCCGCTCAGCCGCTACCTCTCGCCGTCGCCGGCGATCCTGGCCGCGCTGGCGACGGGCGACGTGCCCCGGGTGATCCTCGGCTCGGAGCTGGCCACCAACGTCTACGCCGCGATCGGCGACACCGTCGTGCTCACCTCCGTCAACGAGGAACTCGACCTGGACGACATCCGGCCGGTCAGCCGCCGCTTCGTGGTGGCCGGCTTCTTCGAAACCGGCATGTACGAGTTCGACAGCCGCTTCGTCTACGGGAGCCGCGCCGCGGTGGCCGAATTCCTGGGCTACGCGCCGGGAGGCGCCTCGCTGCTGGGCGTGAAGGTGGACGACGTGATGCGCGCCGACCGCGTCGCCGACGCGCTGGGCGAACGCCTGGGGCGGGACTTCTACGCCACCGACTGGATGGCCCTGAACAAGAACCTGTTCGAGTGGATCAAGCTCGAGAAGGTGATCATGGCCCTGCTGCTGGGCATGATCATCCTCATCGCCGGCTTCAACATCGTGGGCATCCTGACCATGATGGTGGGCGAGCGGCGGCGGGAGGTCGGCATCCTGCTGGCGATGGGCGCGCGGCGGCGACAGGTGATGGGCATCTTCCTGCTCAACGGGCTGTGGCTCGGCGCGGTCGGCATCGCCTTCGGCTCGGCGTTCGGCCTGGCCGGCATCTGGTTCCTGGAGGCGCGCGGGTTGCGGCTGCCGGGCGACGTGTACTTCGTGGAGACGGTGCCGGTGCTGCTGCAGTGGGGCGATTTCCTGCTGATCGCGGCGACGAGCCTGCTCATGGCGCTCGTGGCCGGCCTCTGGCCGAGTTGGGAAGCGTCGAACCTCGAGCCGATCGACATCATCCGCTACACCTGAGAAGGGACGCCGCCGCATGCACCCCCTGCTGGAGACGATCGGGCTGCGCAAGTACTACCACCGGGCCGGGGGCGCGGTGGAGGTGCTGCGCGGCGTCGATTTCCGGCTGGAGGCCGGGGGCACGGCGGCGATCGTCGGCCGCAGCGGCAGCGGCAAGAGCACGCTGCTGAACATCCTCGGCGGACTGGACCTGCCGTCGGCGGGGCGGGTCCTGGTCGACGGCGCGCCGCTGGAGACCGCGCGGCGGCGCGACCGCGAGCGGTGGCGGTCGCGCGGCGTCGGATTCGTCTTCCAGTTCCATTTCCTGCTGCCGGACTTCACGGCGCTGGAGAACCTGCTGGTGCCGGTGCGGAGCCTCGGGCCGGTCGGCGCGGAGGACCGGCGCCGGGCGCAGTCGCTGCTCGAGGCGATGGACCTGGGGAGCCGGGCCGATCACCTGCCGGGCGAGCTGTCCGGCGGCGAGCAGCAGCGCGTGGCGGTGGCGCGGGCCTTCATGAATCGCCCGCGCGTGGTGCTGGCGGACGAGCCGTTCGGCAACCTCGACCGCGAGATCGGCGCGCGGCTGGGCGACCTGCTCTTCGCGCTCCACCGGCAGGAGCAGGTGGCCCTGGTGCTGGTCACGCACGACCCCGGACTGGCCGGGCGCGCGCAGGCCTGCTGGCGCCTGGAGTGCGGGGTCCTCGTCGCGGCGGGACAGGAGGTCGCACCGGCATGAAGTGCCATCGCTGCGCGCGCCGCGAGGCGAGCGTTCACTGGCTGGAGATCAGCGGCGGGGCGCGGCACAGCGTCTGGCTGTGCGCGGAATGCGCCGCGGCCGGGGAGCGCGAAGCGCCCGCGGCGGCCGGCCCCGAGCCGCTGGTGTCGTTCCTGGGGCGGGGCCTGGGCGCCGGCCCGGCCGGACGCGTCGCCTGCCCGGGGTGCGGGACGACGCTCGAGGATCTCCGCCGCGACAATCGCCTCGGCTGCGCCGTCTGCTACGCGACGTTCCGTTCGGCACTGCTGCCGTTGCTGGCGCGGTTTCACCGTCACGTCTCGCACGTCGGCAAGGTTCCCGGCGGAGAACGGCCCGCCACCAGGCTGGCGGAGATCACGCGCCTGCGGCTGGCGCTGGCCAAGGCCGTGGCCGCCGAGGAGTTCGAGCGGGCCGCGGGCCTGCGCGACCGCCTCCGCGAGCTGGAGGACGCGGCGCCCGGCGGCGGGAGCGGGGCATGAACGAGAGCCTGGCCGATCTCGCCGCCATTGACGCGGCCTGGCTGGACGGCGCCGGCCCGCAGGGCGACATCGTTGTCGCCACGCGCGCGCGCCTGGCCCGGAACCTGGCCGGTCTGCCGTTCCCGCACCGCGCCGGCGCCGCGGCGCTGGCGACGGCGGCCGCCGACCTGGACCGCCACCTGCGCCGGCTGCCCGCTTTCGCCGGCGGCTGGCGGTTCGACCTGGCCGCCTGCGGGAGCCGCGAGCGGCCGCTCCTGCGCGAGAAGATGCTGGCCGGCCCGGAAGTGCTGGCCGCCCCTGAGCACCGATTGCTTCTGGCGGGCGCGGACCAGGGCACCGTCGCGCTGGTCAACGGGGAGGACCACCTCCACCTCTGCGCCTGGCGCTCCGGCCTGGCGCCCGGCGAGGCGCTGGCGGCGGCGCTGGCCGTCGACGATGCGCTGGGCGACGCCTGCGCGCCGGCCTTCAGCGAGGAGTACGGCTACCTGACGTCTTCGCCCGGCAACGTCGGCACCGGCCTGCGTCTGACCGCCCTGCTCCACCTGCCGGGCCTGGTGATGGCGGACGAGATCGACAAGGTTCTCAATGCGCTGCGCCAGCTGGAATTCGGCGTCCGCGGCCTGGCCGGCGAAGGGCGCACGGTGCGGGGCGCCCTGTTCCGGGTCGGCAACCTGACCACGCTGGGGCGGGACGAGAACGAGATCTGCGAGGATTTCGCGAGCCATGTCGGCAAGATCATCGTGCACGAGCGCGCCGCGCGCGACCTCCTGCTCGGGCGCGACCGCCGCGGGCTGGAGGACATCGCCTGGCGCGGGTTCGCGGCGCTGGGCAACGCCCGCCTGATGACGGCGCAGGAGGCGTGGGACAGCCTGTCGCAGGCGCGCCTGGGCGCCGGCTGCGGGCTGGTGCCGAACCCGGGCTGGGACGTGTTCAACCGGCTGCTGGTGCGGCACCAGCCGGCGCACCTGGAGCTGGCGTCCGGGCGCGTCCTGGACGGCCGGGAGCGCTCGGCGGCGCGGGCGGATCTCCTGCGGGCACTTTTTGCCGCGTCCTGAGGCGGGCGCGCAGCGCCGCCGGGAGTCCGAATCCCGGTAAAGTCTCCGCCCGCAAAGGCGAAAACCACCTGTTGGACCAAGCTGTTGGGCGGCCCGGAACTTGCCCGGACCGCCGCGCGGGCCGGCGCGAGGCGGTAGCGTCCCCCCGGCAGGTCCAGTATATTCTGCGAAAACACCCGCCGGGGCGCGGCAGGCGCCCGTGGCGGAGTCCGGCAGCGGCGAACGGAGGCGCGCGGCATGAACGACCGTTTCACCCAGCGAGTGCGCAAGGTCCTCTTCCTGGCCCGCGACGAGGCGGGCCGGCTCCAGCACGACTACATCGGGACCGAACACCTGCTGCTCGGCATCATCCGCGAGGGCGAGGGCGTGGCCGCCAACGTGCTGCGGCGCTTGAACCTGGAGTTCGACCGCATCCAGAAGGCGATCGAGGATTCGGTCACGGCGCCGATGGGCCCGGTGAGCATCGGCGAGGTGCCCTTCACGCCGCGCGCGAAGAAGGTGCTCGAGCTGTCGATCGACGAGGCGCGCCTGCACAACCACAACTATGTGGGCACGGAGCACCTGCTGCTGGCCCTGATCCGCGAGGGCGAGGGCGTCGCCGCGCGCGTGCTGCGCGAACTGGGCGCCGACCATGAGACCGTCAAGCGCGAGGTCATGAAGGCGCTCGGCGGCGGCGAGCCGGCCGGCGGCGCCGCGCCGGGCGACGCGCGCAAGCGGAAGACGGCGCGCAAGAAGGAGAATTCGGTCCTCGAGCAGTTCGGGCGCAACATGACCGACATGGCGCGGGAAGGGAAGCTGGACCCGACCATCGGCCGCGCGCGCGAGATCGACCGCTGCATCCAGATCCTCAGCCGCCGCAAGAAGAACAACCCGGTGCTGATCGGCGAGCCCGGCGTCGGCAAGACCGCCATCGTCGAGGGCTTCGCCACGCGCATCGTCGAGGGCAACGTGCCGGCGCTGCTGCGCGACAAGGAGATCGTCTCCCTGGATCTGGCCAGCGTGGTGGCGGGCACCAAGTACCGCGGGCAGTTCGAGGAGCGCCTCAAGCAGATCATGGCCGAGATCAAGGAAAACCCGGACGTGATCCTGTTCATCGACGAGCTGCACACGATCGTGGGCGCCGGCGGCGCCGAGGGCGCCATCGACGCCTCGAACATGCTCAAGCCGGCGCTCAGCCGCGGCGAGATCCAGTGCGTCGGCGCCACGACGATGGACGAGTACCGCAAGTTCATCGAGAAGGACGGCGCGCTGGAGCGCCGCTTCCAGCCGGTGATGGTCAACCCGCCGACCGAAGCCGAGGCGGTGCAGATCCTGTTCGGCCTGCGCGACAAGTACGAGGCGCATCACCGCGTGACCTTCGACGACGACGCCGTCCGCGCCGCCGTCTTCCTCTCGAACCGCTACATCTCCGGCCGCTTCCTGCCGGACAAGGCGATCGACATCCTGGACGAGGCCGGCAGCCGCGCGCGCCTGAGCCAGACGGTGGTGCCGCCCGACCTGCGCGAGATCGAGAAGCGCATCGAGAGCGTGATCGCGGAGAAGGAGTCCTCGATCCAGGCGCAGGAGTTCGAGCGCGCCGCCGCCTTCCGCGACGAGGAGAAGGCGCTGAAGAAGAAGCTCCAGGACCTCAAGCAGAACTGGACCGGCGAGACCGGCGAGACGACGGCCGCGGTGGACCAGCGGCTGATCTGCCGCGTGATCGCCGACATCACCGGCATCCCGGTCTCCGAGGTCGAGGAGGAGGAGACGAACAAGCTCCTGCGCATGGAGGAGGAGCTGGGCAAGTGGGTCATCGGCCAGGACGAGGCCGTGACCGCGGTCTCCAAGGCCATCCGGCGCAACCGCGCCGGTCTGCGCGATCCGCGGCGGCCGATCGGCTCCTTCATCTTCCTCGGCCCCAGCGGCGTGGGCAAGACGGAGGTGGCCCGCCGCCTGACCGAGTTCCTGTTCGGCGACCAGTCGGCGCTGATCCGCGTGGACATGTCCGAGTACATGGAGAAGCATTCGGTGAGCCGCCTGGTCGGCGCGCCGCCCGGCTACGTGGGCTATGACGAGGGCGGCATGCTGACCGAGAAGGTGCGCCGCAAGCCCTATTCGGTGATCCTGCTCGACGAGATCGAGAAGGCCCACCCGGACGTCTTCAACATCCTGCTGCAGGTGCTCGACGACGGGCGGCTGACCGACGTCCAGGGCAGCACCGTGG
>CAYNPY010000076.1:9573-17464 GCA_964399195.1 uncultured Fibrobacteraceae bacterium | reverse complement strand
GCCCGGCGTCTGCGGGTGGGGGGGGGGGGGGCGGCGCGCGCTCAGGGGTATGGGTGGCGGCGCGGGCGGGCCCCCCCGACGGCGGTGGAGCTGCTGGGCCACGTCGAGGACCTGGTCCCGTTCTACCATGCGCTCGACGTGCTGGCCGTGCCGTCGCTGAGCGAGGGGTTCGGGCTGGTCGCCGCCGAAGCCGGCGCCTGCGGCGTGCCGGTCGTGGCCTCGCGGGCGAGTTCGCTGCCGGAGATCGTCGGCGACGGCGTCACCGGCCTGCTGGTGCCGCCGCTGGAGCCCCCCGCGCTGGCCGCCGCACTGCGGAAGCTGCTGGGCGACGGGGAACTGGCGGCCGCGCTGGGCCGGGCGGCCCGGGAGCGCGTGGGCGAACGCTTCGACCGCGAACTCGCGCTCGCTCGCCTGCTGGCGCTGTGCGGGGTGCCGGCGGCGCGGGACCGCTAAAGGCGGTTCAGGAAGGCTCGGCCACGACCGGCGGGGACTGCTCGAGGCCCGAGAGGTCCGCGTGGCGCGGGATCACGACCACGCCCGACGGCGAGACCGTGAAGTGGGCCGCGTCCCACTCGGGGTCGCAGCCCAGGCGCAGGCCGTCCGGGACCACGACGCCCTTGTCGACGATGCAGCGCCGCACCTCGGCGTGCCGGCCGATGCGCACCCCGTCCATCAGGATGCTCTCGGTCACGCGGCTGTAGGAACTCAGACGGCAGCTGTGCCCGACCACCGAGCGCTCGATGCGCGCGCCGGAGATCAGCGCGCCGCTGCCGATGATGCTGTCCTCGATGATGCCCGGCAGCGGGCCGCGCTCGGTCACGCCGTGCACCGTCTTGCTGGGCGGCAGCGGCGGCTGCCAGGCGCGGAAGTGCCAGTTCGGGTCGTAGAGGTCGAACTGGGGCTTGCGGCCGGTCAGCTCCATGTTCGCCTCGTAGTAGCTGTCGAGCGTGCCGATGTCGCGCCAGTACCACGGCCTGCCGGTGTCCGGATCCCGAAACGGATGGGCGTACACCTCGCCGCGCGCGACCATCGCCGGGATGATGTTCCGTCCGAAGTCGTGGCGGGAGTCCGGCGCCTTCACGTCGTGACACAGCTCGCGCACCAGGCTCTCGGTGTCGAACACGTAGACGCCCATGTTGACCAGGCAGTGGTCCGGGTCGCCGGGAATCGTCTTCGGGTTCGCCGGCTTCTCCTGGAAGCCGACCACCTTCCAGTCCGCGTCCACCTCGAGGATGCCGAACTGGTCGGCGCCCTCCTTCGGCACGACCGCCGCGCACAGGCTCAGCTTGGCGCCGCGCTCTTCGTGCGACTCGAGCAGCTTCGCGTAGTTCATGCGGTAGACGTGGTCGCCCGACAGGATCAGCACGCGCCGGGGCCGGCGCTCCTCCAGCAGGTAGATGTTCTGGTATACGGCATCGGCCGTGCCCTGGTACCACTTCTGGCCGACCCGGTGCTGCGGCGGAATGCGGTAGAGGAACTCGTCCGCCTCGTAGCTGAAGATGTTCCAGCCGCGCTGCAGGTGCTGGTCCAGCGAGAACGACTTGTACTGCGTCAGCACGTAGATCTGGCGCAGCCCGCTGTTGACGCAGTTGGAGAGCGTGAAGTCGATGATGCGGTAGGCGCCGCCGAAGGGCACGGCGGGCTTGGAACGGTCTTTCGTGAGCGGATACAGTCTTTCGCCCTGCCCGCCGGCCAGCACCAGGCTCAGCGTGCCGCGCACGAGTTCGCGATTGCTCAACGCGACCACTTTCCGGCGGCGGGCCCCTGCCCGCGGCCAGCGCGCTGTCAGCTGCTGGCCGCCAGCCGCTCGTCCAGGATGTTCTTCACCGTGTTCAGCAGTTCGGTCACGTCGGACGACTTCGTGACGTAGGCGTCCGCGGCCCACGTCAGGTAGTTGTCGCGGTAGCTGGAGAACGCGGTGTTGAGCACGACGGGGATGCTGTTGTTGCGATCGAGGATGCGCTGCAGGGCCTCGATCCCGTCCATGCCCGCCATGCGGATGTCCAGGACGACCAGATCGGGGCGCATCGTGTCGACGAACTCGAGTCCCTGGGCGGCGTTGCCGGCGGTCATCGTCTCGAAGCCCGCGCGCCGCAACTCGGTCTCGTAGAGCAGCCTCAGGTGAGGCTCGTCATCGACGATCAGGACCTTGGCCATGTTCGCCCTCCCTTGCGACTCCGGAGGCGCAGTCATCCTGTCGCGCGCTCCGCTTGCAATTTACAGCCGGCCGCCCGGGGTCGCCACCGAATTCGCCGTCCGTCGAACCGCCCCTAGCCGCGCGGCAGGGGCAGGATGAACCAGAAGGCCGCCCCGCCCTCCGGGCGGTTGGCCGCCCCCGTGACCCCGCCGTGAGCCTTGATGATCTGCGCGCAGATCGTCAGCCCCAGTCCCGAGCCCGTCGGCTTGGTCGAGAAGAACGGCGAGAACAGGCGCTTGCCGTCCACGTCAGCAAACCCCGGGCCGGAATCGAGCACCTCGACCTTGAGCCCGCCATCGACCTGGCTGGTGCGGACGGTCACGGTGCCGCCGAAAGCCTGGGCCTGCAACGCGTTCAGCAGGTAGTTCTGCAGGACCTGCTGGATCTCGCCCGGATGGCATTCGAGCACCGTCTGCCCGCAACCGGCCTCGACCACCAGGCCGATGCCGGCGCCTTCCAGTTCGGCGCGGAAACGCTCGGCCGTCTCGGCGACCAGGGCGTCCAGGACCGTCTCCTGCCGCAGGAGCTTGCGCGGACGGATGAAATCCAGCAGGTCGTGGATGATTTCCTCCATCCGCGCCACCTCGTCGGCGATGATCGAGGCAAATCGGTGATTCGGGTCCGCTTCGTCCAGGTTCCGCGTCAGCGTGCGGGCGAAGCCGCCGATCGCCACCAGCGGATTGCGCAGCTCATGGGCGACGATCGCCGAGGTCTCGCCCATCACGCTCAGCCGCTCCATCCGCAGGAGGGTCTGCTGGTCCTCCTTCTGCTGGATGTGGGCGCGGCGCAGGTCGACCAGGCGCTTCTCCAGTTCGCGGTAGAGCCGGCTGTTCTCGATCGCCGAGGCGCTCTGGTTGGCGAACATCTGCAGGAACTCCAAGTCCAGGTCGCCGATCTCCTGCCCGCTGATCGCGTTGTCGGCCACGATGACCCCGACCGGTCCGCTGCGGATGGTGAGCGGCGCCACGGCGAACGGCCCGCCGCCGAGCCAGCCGCGCAGTTCGTCGGCTCCGGGCAGGTGCATGTCCGGCGTCACGCGCGCCACGCGGCGCTCCTGCATCGCGCGGACCAGAAGGTGCTCGCTCTGCTCCATGGGAACGGTCATGCGGCGCACGATCTCGTTGACCGCGGCGTTCGTGTTCTTGATGGACTGGTCGTAGCTGGTCATCATCTCGAACAGGTCGCCCGGCCGGTCGGCCAGGTCGTGCCAGATGCGGGCGGCCTCCTCGGCGCTGCTGGGCCCGATGGCCAGCTCGCCGCGCAGGCTCGCGCCCGCCTCGTCGACCAGCAGCAGGAAGGCGCGGTTGAAGCGCAGGCCCTGGCCGGCGGTCACGCAGATGAGGATCGCCTGCAGGATCTGGTCGAGCGTCAGGTGCGCCCCGTAGAGCGCCTCGGAGACCTGGTTGAGCAGCGGCAGCTTGGCCAGCCGCGCCGCGCGCACCTGGTCCTCGTGCTGCCTCGCCCGCGCGTCCTCGAGCCGGAAGAAGCAATGGCGCCGCGCCGGCGCCGCGGCCCCCTCGCCCTCGTTGACGCCGGTCGCCGGCGCGACCGTGAAGCTCGAGCACTTCACCTCGATCGGAATCAGCTCGCCGCGGACGTTGCGCAGCTGCAGGTGGCGCAGCAGGCCGCCCTGGCAGCCGCCCAGCAGCGCGCATTCGGTCAGCGCGTCGGTCGGCAGGAACCAGTCGCCGCAGACCTCTCCCGGCAGCGCGTCCACCGGCAGGCCCAGCAGCGCGGCCAGGCCTTCGCTGGCAGCCACGGCGCGGCCGTCGGCGTCCGCGATCAGCAGCGGCTGCGGGGAAGCGCGGAAGCCCGCGGCGACGATGTCGCGCCACGCGGCCTGTGATTCAGACCCCGTCATGCTCGTCCTTTCCGGCGTCCTGCCCCGGACGCGCGCCGGCCCGGCTGTACATCCGCTCGTAGTCGGCGGCCGCGCGCGCCCAGTCGAATCGGCGCCCCATGCCCCGTCGCTGCAGCGCCGACCACGCGGACGGTTCCGCCCACAGCGCCTCGGCCCGGCGCAGCGCCGCCAGCAGCGCGTCGGCGCGGGGCTCCTCGAACACGAAGCCGTCGCCGTCCGGCAGCCCGGCGTCGACCACGGTGTCGGCCAGTCCTCCCGTGCGACGCACGACCGGCGGCGCCCCGTAGCGCAGCGCGTACATCTGGCCCAGGCCGCACGGCTCGAAGAGGCTCGGCATCAGGAACAGGTCGCAGCCGCCGTAGATGCGCCGCGCCAGCGCGTCGTCGAATCCGCGCACGAAAGCGATGCGCTCCGGCCGGGCCTCCGCCAGTGCGCGCAGGCGCGCTTCCAGCGCGGCGTCGCCCGAGCCCAGCAGCGCGAAGCCCAGGCCGTCGTCGGCCAGCCGTTCCAGCAGCGGCAGCAGCAGTTCCACGCCCTTCTGCGCCACCAGCCGACCGACGAATCCGCACAGCGGCCGCTCGGGCGACAGCGCGGACAGGCCGAGTTCCGCGCGCAGCGCGAGCCGGCAGCTCCGGCGGCCGTCCAGCGCCGCCGTCGAGAACGGCGCCGGCAGCGCCCGGTCGGTGCGCGGATTCCAGGCCCGGTAGTCGGCCCCGTTGAGGATGCCGCGGTAGGCGTCCCCCCGCGCGGCGAGCGCTCCCTGGAGGCCGCAGCCGAAGGCCTCGGTCGCGACGGTCTCCGCCGCGTACGACGGGCTGACGGTGTTGACCGCGTCCGCGGTCACGATCGCCCCTTTCATGAGGTTGGCCCGACCGTGGAACTCGAGCGGACCCGGAAACTCCAACGTGGCGGCCGGCAGCCCCGCCGCGGCGGCGGCCTCGACTGTGTGGATCTCCTGGTGCGCGAGATTGTGGATCGTCAGCGCCGTCGCCGCCGGTCCGGGCAACGTATCGGCGCCGAACCACAGGCGCCGGCACAGGGGGACGAGCGCCGCATGCGCGTCGTGCGCGTGGACGACGTCGACCGGCCAGCCCAGCCGTCCCGGCAGCAGCAGGGCGGCCTGCGCCAGCAGCGCGGCGCGCTCGAGCGCGAGCGCGGCGCCGCCGGCCCGGTCGTAGACCTCGCCGTCGAACACTTCCGGCGCTTCCAGCAGGTACAGGCGCGGACCACGGCCGGCGCGCGCCCGCTCCCACCACCGCCCGCGCCGATAGGACTGCCCGACGCGCACGGCCACGGGCGGGCCGGCGGCCGGGCGGTAACCGGCGTCGCGCGCCGCGGCCGCCGTCGCTCCGTAGCAGGGCACGGCCACGCGGACGTCGTGCCCCCGCGCCGCCAACGCGCCGGCCAGGCCCGCCACCGCGTCGGCCAGGCCGCCCACCTTGACCAGCGGCGCGTACTCCGCGCTCACCATCAGGACGTTCATGCGGAACCTCCGGTCTCTGCGAGCAACTGCCGGAGGCGCGCGGCGGCTTCCTCCGGCGGGGTCGCGTTGATGGCATAGCCGGTTCCCGCCTCGAAGCCGGCCAGCCGGCTCAGGCGGGGCAGGATCTCGACGTGCGCGTGCCACAGGGCCGCCGGGACGGGCCGCAGCCGGTCCAGGTCGGCATCGGCGTGGCCGTCGGCGCCTGCCGGCTGCGGCGCCAGGTGGAAGACCACGTTGTGCGACAGGTCCCCGTGCTGCCGCCGCAGTGCGCGCAGCACGGTCGAGAGCAGTCCGGCCAGCGAGTCCAGCGCCCGCTCGTCGCCGGCCAGCGCGCACGGCGCGTGGCGGACGGGCGCCAGCAGGACCTCCCAAGGGAAGCGGCTGGCCCAGGGCGCCAGCGCGACCCAGTGGTCGTCGGCCGCGATCAGCCGCTGCCCCGCCTCGCGCTCGGCACCGAGCAGTGCGCACACCAGGCAGCCCCCGTGCTCGTCCGCCCACCGGCGCTGGCGGGCGAGCTTCTCGACGGTCAGGAGCGGCGCGCGCGGCGTACCGATGATCTGCAGGTGCGGATGGGTCAACGTGGCGCCGGCTTCCGGTCCGTGATTGCAGAACGGCGCGACGAAGCGCACGCCCGGTTCGGCGCGGAAATCCTCGACGCGGTCCCTGACCACAGCGAGCACCTCCCGCAGCGATTCCGGCTCCAGCGTGGCCAGGCTGGCCGCATGGTCGGGCGAGTAGACCACCACCTCGTGGCGGCCGCGCGCCTCGCAGGCGACGAACAGTTCCGCCGGGACCGGGGGCGCAGCCGGTGGCGGCAGGGCCGTCGCCGCCCGGTCGCCGGCGGTGACGGCCGGGTAGAGGTTCGGGAACACCCGCAGCCGCCAGCCGGGCCCGTTCGCCGCGGCGCCCGGCGGGCGCCCGCGGGCCAGGACCTCGGCGGTCGTCTCGGACTCGTGGCCCGGGCAGAACGGGCACGGGCCTTCGGCGGCCGCCCCGCGCTGCAGCAGAGGGAACTGGTTGGGGCGTCCGGAGCGCCCCGCGGCGATGATGACCCAGCGGCCGGTCAGGGGATCCTGGCGGAGCATCGACAATCGCGGATCCTTCCGAAAAAAATGCGGCGGCGCCGGGAACCTCCGCGCCGGCGGCGCGTATCGTACACCACATCGGAGATCGAACCAACCGAGACCACGGGCGACGGCGAGACGGGCGACGGCGAGACGGGCGACGGCGAGACGGGCGACGGCAAGACGGGCGAAGAGCGACGAGCGCGATCACGACGGCAGGGCGAGTGGCGAGCGAGCGACATGCCGGGAGAGGAGCGGCGGGCCTGTGGCGCAGGCCCGCCGCTTCATGTCCGGGCGCCGCGGGCGGGGCGCCCGCCGCGAACGGAGTCGGTGGTCAGCGCCGGCCCGAGGCGATCGCGCCGGCCTCGCGCATGGGCAGGCGGCCGGAGGCGCGCAGGCGCCGCGCGTGCTCGCCGAGCGTCAGGAACGGGCCGTCGCTCAGGATGCGCTCCAGCTTGACCGGCATGGAGTCCTGCCGGCCCTGGGAGCGCAGGCGCATCAGCGGGGACAGCCGCGCCCGGGGCCGGTAGTCGTCCATCTCCCACGGGTGCAGGTAGATGATGGCCGGCACGCCCTGCGACCGGGCCCGCGCCCGCAGGAACCGGAACGCCGGCCACGGCAGAAGCCGCAGATAGCCGCCGCCGGAAAACGGCACGTTGCCGCCCAGACAGCGCCAGGTCGGCATCGGGATCACGACCAGGCCGTCCGGCTCCGGCCCCAACACGAACGGCGTGCGCGGCGAGTCCGGCTGCCCGTACCGCGGGTGGCGCACCGGGAAGAGCGAGCAGTCGTAGCGGAAGCCCAGTTCCGCCAGGATCCGCAGGTAGGAATGGACCGGCGGCGTGAGGCTGAAGCTCGGCGCCCGGTAGCCTGCCGGCTTCTCGACGCCGGCCCGGGCCAGCGCCGCGAGCGCCCGTTCGGAGTCGGCGCGGAACTCGTCGCGCGACAGGTGGAAGACCTCGGGGTGGCCGTAGCTGTGGCAGCCCACCTCGTGGCCGCGCCTCGCGATCTCGCGCACCAGGTCGGGGAACCGCTCAGCCGTCCAGCCCAGCACGAAGAAGGTGGCCTTGACGTCGTGGCGGTCCAGCAGGTCGAGACAGCGCGCCGTGCCGCGTTCGACGCGCAGGTCCTGCGCGGCCCACGTCTCCGGCGGCACGTGATCGAGGTAATTGTGCCCGTGGAACCACTCCTCGACGTCGATCGTGACGATCGTCGGCGCTTCGCGCGTCGGCGCGGCGTCCGCGTGCGCGCTCATGCATCCTCCCTCGGCGTCGCCACGCAGGCGA
>CAYNPY010000076.1:0-9473 GCA_964399195.1 uncultured Fibrobacteraceae bacterium | reverse complement strand
CGCGGCGTCCGCGTGCGCGCTCATGCATCCTCCCTCGGCGTCGCCACGCAGGCGAACTGCAGCCAGCGCATGTCGGCGCAGCGCCCGAACGTCGCCAGGTTGAAGAGCCTGAACTTCAGCGAGCCCGTCGGGTTGATGCCCTGCATCCGCTCCACGAGGAAGCCCTCGTCCTCCAGCAGCCGGCGCAGGCTGCTGCGGGTGTAGAAGCGCAGGTGCGTGCGGTCGAGAATGCCCTCATCGACGTAGTCCCAGCGCCCGCGCACGGCCAGGTCCCAGACGTTGAAGAAGTAGCGCACGTTCGGCAGCGAGGCGACCAGCGCCCCGCCCGGCCGCAGGACGCGCCGCGCCTGGCGCAGCAGCGGCCCCGGCTCGGCCAGGTGCTCGAGCACGTCGTTGAGCACGACGCAGTCGAAGCGCGCCGCCGGCAGCCCGGCCGCGAGCGCGACGGCATCGCCCACCAGCACCTGGTCGAGGGTCCGGCGGGCCAGCGCGGCCGCCTCCGGCGCCAGTTCCAGGCCCCAGATCTCCAGCCGCCGGCCGGGGCGCGCGCCGCGGAGCGTGGCCGCAAAGGCCCCGGCCCCGCAGCCCACGTCCAGCACCGCCGCGGCCTCCGGCGGCACGAACGGCTCCATCTCCCGTCGCGGGTGGCCGTAGTAGCCAGAGTTCTCGGCCGGGGACATCGGAATTCCTCCTGTGGGCGGCGGCGCGGGCGCGGCCGCCGCGCCCGGCAAGGTCGTCCCGGCGGCCGGCGACCGCCACCGCCGGCGCGATCAGCAGTGGACGCGCCGCCGTGGCCGCCGATAATCGGGCCTGTGCCGACGCCACCGCAACCGGAAAGGACCCCCATGGACGCCGACACGTTCCCCGCCGGGACCCTGGCCCCCTCTCCCCTGGCCGACGGCCTGTTCACCGGCCGCACTCCGGGCGGCCTGCGCGTCATCGTCAGACGCGACGCGCGCAGCCCGGTCGCGGTCTGCAACGTGTGGGTCGGCGCCGGTTCGAACCGCGAGCCGGAGGCGCTCCGCGGCTGGTCGCACGGCATCGAGCACATGCTCTTCAAGGGCACGCGCCGGCGGGGCGAGCGCGACTTCGCCCTCGAGGTCGCCGCCGCCGGCGGCTCGGCCAACGCCGGGACGGGTTACGAGACGACCAACTACCACATCACGGTGCCGGCGGACCGGCTGCCGGTGGCCATCGACGTGCTGGGCGATGCGCTGCTCCATTCGCGCTTCGACGAGGCGTCGCTCGACGCCGAACGCCAGGTTCTGGTCCACGAGAACCACATGTACGACGACATCCCCTTCGGCTTCGGCGTGACCTGGCGCTGGGGGCTGGAGCTGGCGTTCGACCGCAGCCCTTACCGGCACCCGATCGGCGGCCGGGACGAGCGCCTGCTCGCCTGCCCGCGCGAGGACATCCTCCGCTACTGGCGGTCGGCGTACCGGCCGGACAACATGGTCGCGGTCATCGCCGGCGACGTGGATCCCGCGGACGCCTTCGCCCGGCTGGCGGCGGCCTTCGACGACGCCGGCAGCGCCGCGGCGCCGGCGGCGGGCGACGAGGCGGCCATGGTCGTCGCGCCGCCGGTCGAGCCCCGGCGTTCGGCGCCCCGCCTGCGTGTCGAGCGCGGCGACCTCAAGAAGGCTTACGCGAAATTCGTCTTCCCCGCCCCGGGCGACGACGCCGGCCTGGACCCGGTGCTGGCCGTCTGCCAGCGCGTGCTCAACGACGGGCGCAGCTGCCGGCTCTATCGCCGGCTGCAGGAAGAGCTCAAGCTCGTCGATGAGTTCACGGTCATGACCGAGACCGGCCCGCGCGAAGGCGTGGTGCTGGTGGACCTGGAAACCTCGGTCGACAGGCTCGCCGGCGCGGTGCGCGAGTGCGCGCGCCTGCTCGGCGAGCTCAGCCGCGCGCCGGGCGAGGGCGGCTGCACGGCCGACGAACTGGCCCGCGCCGCGCGGCGCACGGCGCGGTCCCACCTGTTCGGGCTGGAGACCGTGCAGGGGCAGGCGGCTTCGCTCGGCCACCATGCCCTGGACGGGGACCTGCCGGCGGCGTTCTCGTTCCCGGCCCGCGTCGCCGCGGTCACGGCCGCCGACGTCGCATCGTATGCGGCCGAGGTCTTCCGGGCCGGCAATCTGGCGCTGGTGCTCTACGTGCCGCAAGGGACCGACCTCGAGGCCGCCGGCCTGCCCGCCGACGCCGGACGCCTGGCCGGGATGCTGGCGGACGTGCTGCCGGAACCGGCCGTGGCGCAGCGGCCGGCGGCCGGCAAGCGCGAGGCCGGGCAGGCAGGAGGCGCGAAGGCGGCCGCGCCGCGACCCGCTCCCGCCGCCGCCTCGTTCGTGAGTTCGCGGCTGGCGGACGGCAGTTCGCTGCACTGCCGGGTCGACCGTTCGGTGCCGGTCGTCGCCCTGGCCGTGGCCGTGCGCGGCGGGGCCGCCGGCGAAACGGCCGACGACGCCGGCCTCGGCGCCCTGACCCACCAGGCGCTGCTGCGGGGAGCGGCGGGCCTTGCGGCGGCCGAGTTCAGCCGCCAGGTCGAGGACGAGGGCGCCGCGCTCTCGCCGGTCGTCGACCGCGACTACGGGGGCCTGTTCCTGACCGCGCTGGCCGATCGGCTGGATCCGGCGCTCGACCGGCTGGCCGACGCGATCCTGGCGCCCACATTCCTGCCGACGGAGATCGAGCAGGAGCGGCGGCTCGCGCTGCAGGCGCTGGCCGGCATCGGCGACAATCCCCTGCAGGCGGCCATGCTGCGGCTGCGCGCCCTGCTCTACAGCGACCACCCCTACGGGCGCGCGCTGCCGGGCACCGAAGCCAGCCTGGCCGCCATCACGCCCGAGCGGGTGGCCCGCCGCCACCGGGCCGCCTGGTGCGCCGGCCGTCTCCAGATCACCGCGTCGGGCGACCTCGAGCCGGACCGTCTGCGGGAGGCCTGCGAGCGCCTGGTCGCCCGCCTGCCGGCCGCCGTCCCGCCGCCCCCTCCGCCGGGACCGCCGGCGGGGACGGCCGGACCCGTCCACGAGCGGCTGACGCGCGAGCAGAACCAGGCCGTGGTCCTGCTGGGCTGGCCCGGCCCGCCCACCGAGGACAGCGACCGCATCCCGCTCCTGATGCTCCGGCAGATCATGGGCGGCCAGAGCGGGCGCCTGTTCGAGCAGCTGCGCAACCGGCGCTCGCTCTGCTACAACGCCGGGCTGGTGACCTCGTCCGGCTTCGGGCAGGGCCTTCTGGTCGGGTACGTCCTGACCGCTCCGGCGACGGCGGACGCCGCGCGCGAAGCCCTGCTGGCGGAGCTGCTGGCGGTCGCGGGCGCCGCGGTGCCCGGGGACGAATGGGAACGCGCCCGGACCGAACTCCTGGGCGCGCTGCTGATCGGCGGCCAGGCCAACTCGGCGCGCGTGGCGCGCGCCCAGCGCGACGTCATGTACGGGCGCGACGCGAACGACCACGACGAGCTGGTCGCGGCCATCGGCGCCTGCACGCCGGCGGTCCTGCTCGAGGCCGCGGCGCGGTATCTGCGGGAAGAGCGCGTCGTCGCGGTGACCCTGGGACCCGGTTGACCGCGGGCGACCGCCGTTACGAATGAAGGGCGGCCCCGCCGCGAGGTGGGGCCGCCCTGTGCGCGACGGGCGCTGGCGCGAATCCGCTCAGCGGTAGACGCTGTAGCGGTTCGGCGCGTCCGACATGTCGATCAGGACCGTGGGCCGGCTGAAGCTGGCGCGGTGACGGACGCCGTCCGGCACCACGTACTGGTCGCCGGTCTGGTAAAGATTCGTCTGGCCGTCGATCTCGATGGTCATCTCGCCCGCGATCACGACGCCGCGCTGCTCGCAATGCGAATGGTCCGGGAAGCTGACACCCTCATCGAAGGCGAAGAAGACGATCTGCTTCTGGTCGTCATTGAGGCAGTAGCCCGTGGCGCCGGCGACCGGCAGTTCGACCAGGGGCAGGCTGCGAACGGCTTCGGGAAGGAAATCTAGCGCCTGGCGCGTCCGGGCAGGATCCATGCTCGGCCTCCTTGGGATTCGGCTGTCTGGCGGCCGGACCGCCCGCGGCCGGGGCGGACCGACAGATCTATGTTACCACAGGCGGCCGCAGTCGCAAGCGCGAGGCCCGCCCCCGGATACGGGCCCGCGATCAGGGCCCGGGCGCGTAGTCGGAGCCGCGCACCGGCAGCGGAGCGGCGGCGGCGACCCGCCAGGCCTGCTCCACCCGGCCCACCAGGCAATCGTGGTCGCCGGCCGCGAAACGGCCCTCGATCGCGCACAGGAAGCGGGCCGCGCAGTAGCGCAGCGCCGGCACGCCCGGCCCGAGCAGGTCGTGCTCGACCAGCGCCCACTTGTCCACGTCGCGGCGCGAGCGCAGCCCGAACAGGCGCGCCTCGGCGACCTGGCCCTCCGCCAGCAGCGACACGGTGTAATGGGTGGCCGCGCGCAGGAGCTGCCATGTGTAGCGCTCGCGGCCGATCGCCACGAGCAGCAGGGGCGGCTCCTGCGAGACGCGCGTCAGCCAGGACGCGGTCAGCCCGCCGAGGATGCCCGCGCCGGCGGCGCCGACGACGGCGACCGGACCGGGAATGAGCCGCAGGATCTCGTCGCGTTCGGCCGGCCCGCTGCTCACGGCGCGCCCCTGTTCAGCCGGCCAGCGCGAACTCGGCCAGCACGGGATAGTGGTCCGAGGGCAGCGCCGCCTGGCGGTGCTCCATGTCCCGGTAGTCCACGCGGTCGACCGCGCGCACGGTCAGGCGCGGCCGGAAGAACACGTAATCGATGCGCCGCGGCCCCAGCAGCCGGTGCCCGACCCGGTCGCGCAGGCCGAGGCCGCGGAAGGTCGCCGCATGCGCGCGCGCGGTCTCGGTGTCGCGGCCGGATTCGGCCCAGGCGTCGTAGAGCGGCGTCTCGCCGCCGTGGTCTCCGACCATGGCGCGGATCTCGCGCGAATCGGCGCCGGCGTTGAAGTCGCCCGTCAGGAACACGGGCACGTGCGGGCCCAGTTCGCTCACCTTGCGGTCGATGTACTCCCGCAGCTGGCGCGCGCTGCGCTGGCGATGCCAGCGGTTGACCGCCTCGAGGTGCGTCGTGCCGAAGACGAAGCGGCGCCCGCCCACCAGCTCGAACGTGTGCCAGGTGACCAGCCGCGGCCGCGTGCCGAGGGCGTACTGCGAGGCCGGCACCTCGGGCGTCGGCGACAGCCACATGACGTCGCCGGCGCGCTCGCCGTCCACCGGGCGGACGCGGTCCTTGCGGTAGAAGATGGCGCAGTACCAGTTGCTCTCGTCCCCCGCGCGCTCGGGCCCCAGGTTGCCCTCGCCGACGAACTCGTAGTCCGGCAACAGGTCCGCCAGCTCGCGCAGCTGTCGGTAGTTCGCCTCCTGCGTGCCCACGACATCGGGCTGCATGCGCTCGAAGATGCGGGCGATGTTCCGCTTCCGCAGCCGCCAGGGGTGGCTGCGGCGCATCTTGGTGGCGGTCAACAGGTTGAAGGTCATCACGCGCAAGACTTTGTCGGACAAGGCGTTGCTCTCCAGATGGTCAGTGCCGCCGCGGATGGTCCCGGGTGCGGGCGCGTCCGCTGTCCCGTCCGGTCGGCGGCGCCGCGGGCGTTCCGCACGCTGGACGGACGATTCTCGCAAATCCCGTTCCGGACGTTTGGTTCCGGGGGTGGGTCGGTCGGGGTCAGGCCAATATAAGCAATTTCGTCCGCAATTCAACCGAACAGCCCCAATTGCGGCGGCGAGGCCGGCAGGTCCAGGGCGCGCAGCACCAGCCCCACCCACCGGTCGCGCTGCTCGCGGGGCAGGGTCAGGCAGGGCACGGCAAACTCGCCCAGCAACTCGTCGAGGGTCCGGTCGATCGCCAGCTGGAACTCGACCGAGGTGTCGCGGGTGCCGTCGAAGCTCGGCGGGGCCACGATCGGCACCTTGACCAGCAGGCCGTACGTGGTCAGCCAATGGCGGATGAACGGTTCCAGTTCGGGCCGGCGTCCGGCGGCGTGGACCATGTAGGCGTAGTTGTCGAGCACGGCCCGGTCGCAGACGATCATGTCGTAGGCGCCGGCCAGCTCGATCTCGCGGGCGACCTGCGAATGGAGGATCCAGTTCTGGGCGTCGTGCGTCGTGTCCCGGTTGATCGGCAGCGGACAGGCCCGCGCGACCTCCTTGACGAGGTCGACGCTCAGGTCGAGCCGCTTGAGCGCGGCCGCCAGTTCGAAGCAGAGCGTGGTCTTGCCCACGCCGTGGGTGCCGATGAACGCGATCTTCATGGCGACCACATTATCGCCCCGGCCTGTCGCTGTCCACCCGCGGCACGCGCGCCGCCATCATCCCGGGTCCTTGCCGGGGACGAGGCGCGGCGGCTATCATGCGCGCGCCCGCGGGACGGGACGGGGCAAGCCGGCGACGGCCGGGAAGGGGCATGGTCCGAGCGTGACGCAGGGACGCGGCAGCGATGACTGGCGGGAGGCGGGAGGCGGGTTCCGCGGCAGCCACCTGCTGCTGACCGGCGCGGCGTTGCTGGCAGGCGGCGCTCTGCTCGCGCTGGTGGGAGGACTCGGCGGCGACGCGCTGATCGAGGCTGGCTGGCTGGCCTACCTGGCCGGTCTGGCCGTGACCGGACTGGGCTTCGGCTGGTCGGGCGTTCCCGGCATCCTGCCGCGGTTCGCGCTGGCGGTCGCCGCGCTCCATCTCGCGCAGGCCGGCTACCTGCTGCTCGTCCTCTACGGCGGCGCGCAGGCCGCGTTCGCCCCGACGTCCCTGAGCGCCGGCAGGCTCGCGGCCGTGGTCGTCTTCGCGGTCGTCGCCGCGCCGCGGCTGGGGACCCGCGCGGCCTCGGCGCTCGGCGGCGCGGCCGGCCTGGGCCTGGCCCGCACGTTGGCCCGCACCTTGTGGCCGTCACTGGACGGCGGGCCGGTGCTCGACGCGACGATCCTGCTCGCGCTGGCGACGGCCCTCGCGGCGACCGGCCGCCGGCTGCGCGGCCTGGAGAACGCCTGGGCGCGCGAGCACCATCCGGGCAGGCGCGCGGACTTCTCCCAGTTCAACAACCCTCAGCACGACTGGAACCGGACCCGGGGCCGAAGCGATCGCGACTGACGACCGCCGCCAGCGGCAGTTGCCCGCCCCGTTCCCGCGCCGGTTCCAGGGCCCGGCCCACGGCCACGGCCATGACGATGTCGTGCCCGGGCGGCAGCGCGATGATGCGCGCGACCGCCGCGAAGTCGAAGCCGATCATCGGGCACGTGTCGTAGCCCATGGCCTTGGCCGCCAGCATGATCGTCTGGGCCGCCATGGCGCCCGAACGCAGGTTCTCGTCCCGCCGCAGTCCGGCGTTCGGACCGTAGGCGGCCTCGATCGCCGGCAGGATGCGGGCGCGGACGCTCTCGGGAACCGTCGCCCAGTAGCGCGCGGGATCGCGGCGATAGGCGTCGCGGTCGCCGCAGACGATCACCAGCAGCGAGCAATCGGTGTACTGCGCCTGGTTCCAGCCCGCGCGGCGGATCTCCGCCTTGACCGCGTCGTCGGTCACCGCCACGAAGCGCCAGTTCTGGATGTTGAACGAGGTCGGCGAAAGGATCGCCGCGCCGAGCAGGCGCTCGATCTCCGCCTCGCTCAGCCGGTGCGCGGGATCGAACTTCTTGACCGACCGCCGGGCGGCGATCGCGCTGAACACGTCCATGATCCTCCCCCACGGGCTTGCCGACTGGCGCCGGATCCCGTCGTCGGGCGGCGTTCCGGAGCAGGCGGCGATCTGACGCCGCTACGGGCATTCTCGGGCGGATCGCCCGGCGGCGCAAGGAACGCGCGTGACCTGTGTGCGCAAAATGGGCGCCGGCGACGGCACGCGCGACGATCCGGATAGGCGCGGGCGATTCCGGAGGACTATATTTCGGCGAGCACCAGACGGTCAGGACACGGGCCGGGCGCCGCCCGGTGGAGGTTGCCATGCTCCGAAAGGCTCACCCCTCGGTTCGACTCGACCTGCTGCCCGGCCAGACCGCCGAGCACAAGCGCGCCGAGATCCTCGCCTGCTTCCGCGACAGTTGGGAGACCTACGAGCGCCTCTTCGCAGTCCTGGCGGCCGAGGAGGCCTACTACCGCCGCGCCGATCCGCTGCGGCACCCGCTGATCTTCTATCTCGGCCACACCGCGGTCTTCTTCGTGAACAAGCTTCTGCTGGCAGGGCTGCTCGACCGCCGCCTGAACGCGCGCTTCGAATCGATCTTCGCCGTCGGCGTCGACGAGATGAGCTGGGACGATCTGGACGACCGCCTCTACGACTGGCCGCCGGTGGCCGAGGTCCGCGCCTACCGGCGGCAGGTCAGGGCGGCCGTCGAGGACCTGATCGCGAGGCTGCCGGTGCCGTCTCCGATCGGCTGGGACGACGCGCTGTGGACCGTGCTCATGGGCATTGAGCACGAGCGCATCCACCTCGAGACCAGTTCGGTGCTCATCCGCCAGTTGCCGCTGTCGCTGGTGCGCCCCACCGCGGACTGGCCCGTTTGCCCGCTGCGCGGGCCGGCGCCGGCGCCCGGCTGGACCGACATCCCGGGCGGCCTGGTCGTCATGGGCAAGCCGCGCGACCACGTCCTGTACGGCTGGGACAACGAATACGGACGGCTGGAGACCCCGGTGGCCTCTTTCCGCGCCGGTTCACTGCTGGTCAGCAACGACGAGTTCCGCGGGTTCATGGACGACGGCGGCTACGCGGAAGAGCGCTGGTGGACGGCCGAGGGCTGGGCCTGGCGCGGCTTCCGCCGCGCCACCCATCCGCTGTTCTGGGTGCCGCAGCCGGGCGGCGGCTGGAACCTCCGCTGCCTGGCGCAGGAGATCCCCTTGCCGGGCAACTGGCCGGTGGAAGTGAATCAGCTCGAGGCGAAGGCCTTCTGCAACTGGAAGGCCGCGCGCGACGGCCGTCCCATCCGCCTGCCGACCGAGGCCGAATGGTACCGGCTGCTGGACTTCAGCGGGCTGCCCGACCAGCCCGAGCGCGCAGCGCCGCCCGGCAATCTCGAACTGGCGGGCTGGGCTTCTTCGACACCGGTGGACGCACACATGACGGCCGGGCTGGGCGACGTGCTGGGCAACGTCTGGCAGTGGACCGAGACTCCGATCGCCGGCTTTCCCGGCTTCTGCGTGCATCCGCTCTACGACGACTTCTCGACGCCGACCTTCGACGGCAAGCACAACCTGATCAAGGGCGGCAGCTGGATCTCGACCGGCAACGAGGCCACGCGGCACAGCCGCTACGCATTCCGCCGCCACTTCTTCCAGCACGCCGGGTTCCGCTGCGTGGATTCCGAGCAGCCGGTGGAGATCCGCGAGGACGTCTACGAGACGGACGCGCTGGTCGCCCAGTACTGCGAGTTCCACTACGGGGACGAGCGCTTCGGCGTGCCCAATTTCGCCGTGCGCTGCGCCGAGATCTGCCGCGAACTGGCGGGAGGGCGCACCTTCGAGCGCGCGCTGGACC
>CAYNPY010000075.1:0-18014 GCA_964399195.1 uncultured Fibrobacteraceae bacterium | reverse complement strand
GTGCCGGCCGCGAACGCCGACGCGCGCGCCTGGCTGGGCGGCGTCGACGCCGACGGGCGCGCGCAGCCGGGCCCGGTCACGATCGCGGGGTGGGGGTTGGATTCGGCATGACGACGCTGCTGTCGCTGGTGATGATCGTGCGCGACGAGGCCGCCGCGCTGCCGGCGTTCCTTGCGCACCACGGCGGGCTGTGCGACGAGGTGGTGGTGGTCGACACCGGCTCGAGCGACGGCACGCCGGAACTTGCGCGCGGCGGCGGCGCCACGGTGCTGCGCGTGGAGTGGGCGGACGATTTCGCCGCGGCGCGCAACGCGGGGCTGACGGCGGCGCGCGGCGAGCGTGTGCTGCTTCTGGACGCGGACGAGCGCATCGCCCCGGCCGACTTCGCGGCCGTGCGCGACGCGGCCGCCGCCCCGCCGTGCGCCTGGCTCATGGAGGTCCGCAACTACTGCGCGGAGCGTTCCCGCCTGGAATGGCAGCCGGCGCGCGGCCGCTACCCCGCGGAAGAGGGCCCGCACGCCGGGTACTTCGTCTCGCGCCGCGTCGGGCTGTTCCCGCGGCGGGACGACGTGCGCTTCCGCGGCCGGATCCACGAGTCCGTGCTGCCGGACTGCGAGACGGCCGGCCTGCCGCTGCGCGCGCTGGCCGCCCCGGTGCATCATTACGGCCACGTGGGCGCCGCGGACGTCGCGAGGCGGCGCCGCGCGACGTACGAGCGCCTCGCGGCGCTGAAGCTGGCGGAGGCGCCCGACGATCCCGCCGCGCTGCTGGAGCACGCGACGGCGCTTCTCGAGGCCGGGCGCGCGGCGGAGGCGGAGTCCCACCTCGAGCGTCTGGCCGCGAACGGCGCCGACCTGCGCCCGGTGACCCGGGGACGCTACCTGCTGGCCCGGCTGCGGCGCGAGCAGGCGCGGGCGCCCGAGGCCGAGGCGCTGCTCCTGGCCGCGACGCGGGACGACGCGGGGTTCCTCTTCGCCTGGGTCGAACTGGCGCGACTGCAGGCGGCCGCCGAACGGTGGCGCGACGTGTTTGCGACCCTGTCGCGGGCGCGCGGCGCCTGCGGAGGCGACCAGCCGCTGCTGGACCTCGAAGAGGTGGTGGCGCTCGCGCGGACCGGGCGCGTGGTCGAGGCGGCCGCGCTGGCCGGCCGCCTGGCAGCGGACTGCCCGCGCTGGCCGGAGATCGGCGCGCTGGCCGCGCAGTTGGCGCGGCTGGCCGGCGGGGCGAAGGGCGGTTGAGGTGACGGCGCCGCCCCTGATCAGCCTGGCCGTGATCGTCCGCGACGAGGCGGCGCGCCTGCCGGCGCTGCTGGACGGCCATCGCGGCCTGTGGGACGAAGCCGTCGTCGTCGACACCGGCTCGCTCGACGATTCGGCGTCCGTCGCGGCGGCGCACGGGGCGCGGGTGGAGACCTTCGCCTGGATCGACGATTTCGCGGCGGCGCGCAACGCCGCGCTGGCGGCCTGCGCCGGGCGCTGGGCGCTGGTGCTGGACGCCGACGAGCACATCGCGCCGGCCGACCAGGCGCGCCTGCGCGCAGTCGTGGCCGCCGCCGAGCCGGCCGGGCTGGTCCTGCCGCAGTGGAACTACGTCGACGACGCGCGCTCGCCCGGCTGGCGTCCGGTTGACGCGGCCGCCGCCGCGGAAGCCCGCGGCGCCGCGGGCTACGTCGTCGCCCGTCAGGTGCGCCTGTTCCCGCCGGCGTCGGGCGCGCGCTACCGCGGGCGTATCCACGAGACCGTCGAGCCGGACCTGCTGGCCCGGGGGCTGCCGCTGGCACCGGTCGACGTGCCGGTGCACCACCACGGCCATCGCGGGGGCGAGGCCGCGCGCGCGGACCGCCGCGAGCGCAACGCCGCCCTCCTGCGGCGCAAGCTGCGCGAGGATCCGGCCGATCCGCGCGCGCGGTTCGAGATGGCGGCGCATCTGCTCGGGAGCGGGCAGCCGCAGTTCGCCGCGCGCCTGCTCCGGCACCTGGTGGCCGAGGCGCCCGACGGACCCGCCGCGGCCGATGCGTGGCGCCTGCTGGGACACCTGCATCTGGCGGAGGGTCGCCACGCCGAGGCGGTGGAGGCCTGCCGGCGCGCGCTGGCCGTCCGCCCGGACCTGCCCGACGGGTGGCCGGATCTCGTCCGCGCCCTGTGGCTGGCCGGTGACCGGCCGGCTGCCCGCGCCGCCTGCGCCCGCTTCGCATCGCTGTTCCCGCGCGACCCCCGCTTGCCGGCGCTGTCGGCTCAAGTCCAAGGCACGACTGCCGATAAGGTCTGAGCGGGGACACCTCGCCCATGGGCCTGCGGGCGACGGCCGGCGGGCACCCCGTTTGCATGCACCGCGGCAACGGCAACACGGGCGGGGCCGGCACGAGCAGCCCCGCGGCTCGGGTCAACCAGGCAGGTGGACGATGGCCATGGACAAGATCAACGGTTCGCCCCAGCTCAGGCAGAGCCTGCTGGACCGCTTCCGCGGCGCCGACCGCGGCGGCGCCCAGCCCGGTTCGGCGGAAGCGCCGGGGCTTCCGGCGGCGGCGCCCGCGCCGGCGGACAAGGCCGAGATCAGCGATGCCGCGCGCCGCCTGGTGGACCTGAGGGCCGCTGTGGATGCCGGCCGGGCCGCCCTGGCGCAGTTGCCCGACGTGCGGCCGGAAAAGGTCGCGGCCGCACGCGAGCGTCTGGCCACGGGATTCTACCATTCCGCCGAGGTCCGGCAGACCGTGGCCGGCCGCCTCGGCGGTGTCCTGGAGAGCCTCGACAAGCTGTAGGCGGACCCGCGCCCGGAGGGCGCCCCGGCGCCGGAGGAGGGATCCTGGATTCAGGATCCCTTTTCCTGTTGATTTGGCTGGTAAATAATCTTACAGTACCGCGGCGACCGCAGAAGCCACCCCAACCGGACGGCGGCCCCCGGCGATGAGCGACGGCAGGCTTTTCGATGTCCCCGGCCCCTGGCCGGCCGCGGCTTTCTGGCTGGGGCCGCCCGGGTGGCCGGCCGCCGGCGCCGCGGCCGCGCCGGGCGCGCTCGTCCACCATGACCCGGACGCGGCGCTGGCCGCCCTGCGCGCGGCGGTGGCGGGCGAACTCGGGCCGTCGCGCCTGCTGGTCATCCACCAGGACGCGTTCGCCGGCCCCGATGGCGGCGGCCGCCTGACCGAGTGGCTGTCGGCGGCGGCCGCGCTCCGCGCGCCGCTGTTGCCGGTGCTGCTGCACGGCGACCTGCCGGCCCGGCAGCTCGTCGAGTTCTTCCGCGCCGGGCTCTTCGACGCCCTGGCGGTGCCGGTCGGGCGCGCCGATTGGGTCAACCTGCTGATCCGCGCGGAGAAGCACCTCGAGCGACGCGATCAGGGGCGGCTGCTCCTGGAGTCGTCCGGCCGGACGCGCGAGACGTTGCGGCGCCTGCAGCGCGAACTGGGCGAACCGGGAGACAGCCCGGCGGAGCTGCTGCGCGCGCGCGACAGCCTCGAGGCGGCCAACCGTCAGCTCAACGACGCCATGGCCGAGTTGTCGCTGCTCTACCGCTTCGGCCGCGAACTGAGCGCCGCCAGCAACTGGGACGAGGTTCTCCGGGAGATCCTGCGCAGCCTGACCGGCTTCGTGGGCGCCGGCGGCGCGGCGCTGGTGCTGCGCGCGGCGGCAGGCGCGGCCTACTCGCCGCGGCAGACCTGGCAGTGGAACGAGAGTTCCTGGGACAAGGTGCTGGTGAACCTGCAGGACCAGGTGGACGCGGCCGTCGCCGAGAGCATCCTGGCGCCCGGGATCTTCCGCCTCGAGCCCGGCCAGCAGAGCGGTCGCGCCGCCGGGCAGCGCCTCATCGCCCTGCCGCTCGAGCACCAGGACGTCCGGCTCGGCTACCTGCTCCTGCTGTTCGTCAGCCCCGAGGCCCGCGAGGCGGTGTCGCGCCGCTACCTGCCGTTCCTGCAGGCGGTGCGGCTGGTCCTGGCCGAGGAGATCGCCGGCGCGCAGCATTCGGACCGCGTGCGCGAGGTGGGAGCCTTCAACGCGCGCGTCCTGCAGACGGTCAGCAGCGCGATCTGGGTGACCGACGAGCTCGGGCGCACCGTCTACTGCAATCGGGCGGGGCAGGAGATGCTGACCGGGAAGGCGGCGGCGGCCCCGCCGCACGACGACGCCCTGTTCCGCGTCGGCCGCGGCCGGGGGCAGGCCTCGCTGCCGCCCGCGGCGGCGGGCCTGCCGGAATTGTTCCTCGACGCCCGCCTGACGCTGCCGGACTGCGCCGGCTCGCCGCTCGGGCGGCTGCGGGACGCGCCCGACGGTTCGTTCCAGGGCGAGGGGGAGATCCGCCGCGACGACGGCGCCGGCATTCCCGTGCAGTTGCAGACGTCGTTCATGCCGGGCCGCCAGCCCGGAGAGCAGTGGCTGGTGGTGGTGGCCGAGGACCTGCGCCCGGCCCGGCGGCTGGAGGCCGAGCGCCTGCGCACCGGCAGCCTTCAGGCCCTGGTCGAGATGTCCGCCACCCTGGCGCACGAGATCCGCAATCCGTTGGCCGGACTGTCGGCGCAGGCCGAGCTGCTGGCCAGCCAGCTGCCGACCGGCGACCCGCGCGGGCGCTACCTGGACGTGATCACGCGCGAGGTCGAGCGCATCAACGGCACGATCACGCGCATGCTCGCGTACGTCCGCCCCTACGAACCCGAGCTGGGCCCCTGCGACCTGTGGGAGCTCGCGCGCGACGCGCTGGAACTGGCCCGCCCGCGGGCCGCCCAGGCCGGCGTCACGTTGGCGCTCGCGGCCCCGGGTCAGGCGGAGCCTCACGTCGCCTTTGGGCTGACCGCCGACGGCGGCCAGCTCGGACAGGTGTTGCTGAACCTGCTGCTCAACGGCGTGGACGCGGCGCCGCCGGGCGGCCGCGTGGAACTGGTGCTCGCGCGCGAGGCGCTCTGCGACCTGCCCGACCCGCGCTCGGGCGGGCACCGCCGGGGCGCCGCCGTCGTGGTCGAGGTCCGCGACGATGGCCCGGGGTTCCGCGACGGCGACGCCGCGCGGCTCTTCGTGCCGTTCTACACGACCAAGAGCTCGGGCACGGGACTCGGGCTCTCGCTCTGCCAGAAGGTCGTCGCCGCCCACGCGGGCGGCATCGCCGCCATGCGGCGCGACGGCCTGACCGTCTTCCGTCTGACCCTGCCGACCGGCGCCGCAGCCGGGGCACCCAGCCTGAAAGAGGAGGCCTCATGAACCCCCGGATCCTGATCGTCGACGACGAAGCCACCATCCGCGCTTCGCTGCTCGAAGCCCTGGCCGCCGACGGCTACGAGACCGATGCCGCCGAATCGGGCGAAGAGGCCCTCGCGCGCTGCCACGGGACCGCCTACGACCTGCTCGTGACCGATCTGAAGCTGCCGGGCGTCAGCGGGCTGGAGATCCTCCAGGCGCTGCGCAACCAGGGCAAGCAGACGCCGGTGATCATGATGACCGCCTACGGCGACGTCGACACCGCCGTCAGCGCCATGCGCCTGGGGGCCTACGACTTCATCCCGAAGCCGTTCAAGCTGACGATGCTGCGCAAGCAGGTCCGCGCCGCGCTCCGCGCCACCGCCGACCCGCACGGAACGGTCGAGCCCGGCGAGACGCTCGCGGCGCCCGCCGCGGCGCCGGCGCCCGGCGCCGCACCGGCCGCGGACGGCCAGTACCTCCGCATGATCCGCGGCTGTCCCGGCCTGGAGAAGGTGGCGCGCGTGCTCGAAAAGGTGGGGCAGAGCCGCAGCGGCAACGAGACGTCCATCCTGATCGGCGGCGAGTCCGGCTCGGGCAAGGAGATCGTCGCCCGCGCCATCCACGAGGTGACCAGCGCGCGCAACGAGCGCTTCATGGAGATCAACTGCGCGGCCGTCCCGGAGACTCTGCTCGAGAGCGAGCTGTTCGGCCACGCCAAGGGCGCCTTCACCGACGCCAAGACGGCGAAGGAGGGCCTCTTCGAGTTGGCCGGAGCGGGCACGATCTTCCTCGACGAGATCGGCGAGATGGGCATCCTGCTGCAGAGCCGCCTGCTGCGCGTGCTGGAGAACCGGCGCTGCCGGCGCGTGGGCGGCAAGGACGACTACGACGTGCGGGCGCGCATCGTGGCGGCGACGAACCGGCGCCTGAGCGAGGCCATCGAGAACGGCACCTTCCGCAACGATCTCTACTACCGGCTGCAGGTGGTGGAGATCGACGTGCCGCCGCTGCGCGAGCGGCCGCAGGACCTGGAGATCCTCGTCAACGGCTTCGTGCGCGAGTTCAACGCCCAGATGGGCCTGAGGACCGAGCCGGTCGAGCCCGCTCTGCTGGAGATGCTGCAGCGCTACCCGTGGCCCGGCAACGTCCGCGAGCTGAAGAACGTGCTCAAGCGCATCATGATCCTCGAGGAGCCGCAGCGCCTGCTCGAGTCGCATTTCCCCGCCCACGTCGTCGGCGGCCGCAACCCGCGCGCGGCCGGACGCCTGGCCGGCGCCGCCGGGCTCGGCGGCCTGCAGCCGCTGGCGGAGGTGGAGCGCGCGCAGATCCTCTACACGCTGGAGATGACCGAGAACAACAAGTCGAAGGCCGCGCGCATCCTGGGCATCAGCCGCCAGACGCTCCGCGAGAAGCTCCGCCAGTACGGCGAGGTGGACGACGGCGGCGACCTCAAGGCGGGCGAAGCCGAGGCCTGAGCCCCGCTGCGGGGGCTGGCCGAACACTGGCCAGCCCCCGTTCGCCGCTTTCCACCCCGCGGGCTCCCCGCTGCCGGACCAGACGCCCGGCGCGGCCGCGAGACCGCGAGGCTTCCATTCCGTAACCGCTTTTCCTTCAAGCACTTGACGCGGCCGGCGGCGGCGGCGCGCGCCGGCGCCGCCGGCGCTCGGCACTGTTTGCCGCGCCCGAGCGCCCGGCACAGCGCTTGCGGTCGCCGAGGCCGACGGGACGAAACTGCCACCACCCGGCAAGGGAAACCATGGTCCGCTGGCATCGACATTCAAAGACCTTCGGCCTGGCGCTCCTGGGCGCGCTGCTCGCCTGCCTGAGCGCCGGGCCCGCGCATCCGGAAACCGCCGCGCCGGCGCCGGACTCCCTGTTCGCGCACCCGGCCTGGCCGTCGGCGCCGGCCGACGGCCGGAACGCCCCGCTCGAGGCTCCCTGGACGCAGGACCTCCAGACGCTGGACCCCGAAACGCAGGACCCCGCGACGCAGGATGCCTGGACGCGCTGGTTCGACGCCCTCGAGCGCTCGTCGAGCGCGCCGGCCTCGCCGCTCTTCCCGCTGGACGGCCCCGCTGAGCCGCCGCGCTCGGCGACGCCGTACCGCCACCTCGCGATCGCCAAGGCCGTCACGCAGCGCGAGCGCGCCGAAGAGGCGGCAGGCGGCGATGCGGAGGCGCGTGGCGCCGCCTCCTCGCCGCTGCTGGCGCTGGCCAACGCCCGCAACTATCTGCACCTGAGCGAATACGACCAGGCGCTGTCCTGGTATGCGCACGCCGGCGCCCTGGACCGCGAAGGCCACTTCCGCCGCGAGACCGGGCGGGAGGCGCTGGCGGCCGCCATCTGCGCCCGCGACACCGTCGCCGCCGGCCGGGCGCTGGCGGCCACGATGGCCGCCGCCGATCTGGCCGGGCGCGAAGCGGAGTTCGTGCTGGCGATGCGCTGGCTGCTGGGCCGCGGGGACGCCACGACCCTGTCCTGGTTCGTCGACCGCGCGTCGGCCCCCGAGTTCGCGGCGGACGTCCGGGTCGCCTTCTGGCGCGCCTATTCGCTCTCCTGGCTCGAACGGCGCGCCGAGGCGCTGGCCGAGCTCGACCGCCTCCTGGCTCTGGGCGGCCGCGAAAGCGTCCTGGGGCCGCGCGAACGCGGCTGGGTCCTGACGGCCTGGACCGACCTGACGCTGCTGCGCGGCGACCGGCTGGAGGCGGAGCGCCGCTATCGCCAGCTCGCGACCAGCGGCACGCCCGCGCTGCGCGACTGGGGCCGGCTGCAGGCCGCGGCGCTGGCCTTCCTGGGCAACCGCTACGGCGAGGCCGCCGCCGGCTTCCGCGAGATCTGCCAGGCCGAGACCAAGGGCGCCTGGACCGAGCACGCCTGCGCGATGGCCGACATGGCCGGTCGGCTCGAACGCCTGCTGAACGAAGGGGAACGCTATGGCGCCGCCGCGCACTACGGCCAGTGACCTGCCGCCGCCCGGCGAGCGCGAGCTGCTGGGCCGGCTGCTCAGCCTCTACGAGGAGGAGGCGCGCGTCTACGCGCGCGTGCTCGAGCTGTCGCGCCGGCAGGGCGAGGCCGTGCGCCAGGGCGCGCCGTTCGCGGAGATCCGCCGCCTGCTCGAGCAGAAGAAGGGCTGCCTGGACCTGATCGCGCGCCTCGAGCGCGGCGAAGCCGCCACGAAGCGCGAGTGGGAGACCCGACGCGCCGCGATGTCGGCCGAGGGCCGGGCGCGCCTGCGGACGGCGCTGGACCGCGTCGGCGGCCTCATCGAGGGCATCATCGCCTGCGAGGAGCAGAACGACCGCGAACTGCTCGCCGCGACGGGTGTGTCTTGAGCGCGCCGGCCTGGGTCCAGACGCCCGCGGCGTCGGCGGGCGCCGGCGCCGAGCGACTCCTGCGCTCGTATCTGCACAAGACCAGCAACAGCCTGTGCGGGATCAAGGGCTACGCCGGCCTGATCGCCGCGCCGGACCAGGACACCGACAAGGCCGCCGGCTGGGCCCGGAAGATCATCCGCGAGGTCGAGCGCATGGAGGCCATCTACCGCTCGGTGCAGGACCTCACCGCGCCCCGCGGGAACCCGGACCGCGGCGTGGACCTGCCGGCGCTGCTGGACGACGTCTTCCGCGTCTGCGAGCGCCGCTGCCCGGGCCTGCAGGTCCTCTGCGGCCGCGTGCCGCGGGCCTCGCTGCTCCTGCCCAAGGGCGACCTCTGCCTGGTGCTGACCGAACTGCTGCTCAACGCGGTCGAGGGCGCCGAGGGCGCGCCGCGCTCGGCCCGCGTCGAGGTTACCGCCGCGGCGGGACCGGACGGGCGGCTCGCGCTCCGGCTGCGCGACGACGGCCCCGGCATCGACCCGGATCTGCTGCCGCAGGCCTGCGATCCGTTCGTGACCACGAAGGAGGGCCACCTCGGCGTGGGCCTCACGCGGGTACAGACGCTGCTGGAGATGTACGGCTTGGCCTGGACGCTGACCAGCGTGCCGGGCGCGGGCACGACGGCCACGCTGGAAGTGGCCGAGGTGACGGACTGAGGTCCGGCTTCAGGGAGGAAAGGCGAGACGATGGCGAACAAGCGCAACCTGCTGGTGGTGGACGACGAGCAGACCATGAGGGACTTCCTCTCGGCCTCGCTCGCCGCGCGGTTCAACGTGCGCGTCGCGGCCAACGGCGCGGCCGCCCTCGCCGAGCTGAAGAAGCAGCGGTTCGACCTGGTGCTGTCGGACGTGCAGATGCCGGGGCGCGGGGGGCTGGAGCTGCTCGAGGACATCGCCACGCAGCTGGACTACCGGCCGCTGGTCGTGATGATGACCGCTTTCGGCTCGATCCCCCAAGCCGTCGAGGCGACGCGGCGCGGCGCGATCGACTACCTGACCAAGCCCTTCGGGCTGGATCAGTTGGACCACGCCCTGTCCCGGGCCTTCGAGGTCGAGCAGTTGCGCGTCGAGAACCGCACGCTGCGCAGCAGCGTCAGCGTCCGCCAGGAGACGCACGGCCTGCTGGGCAACAACCCCGCCATGACGCAGCTGCGCGAGAAGATCGCCATGATCGCGGACGCACGCGGCACGGTGCTGCTGCAGGGCGAGAGCGGGACCGGCAAGGAGGTCGTCGCCCGCGCCATCCACGACTCGGGTTCCCGCCGCGACGGCCCGTTCATCCGCATCAACTGCGCCGCCATCCCGGAGACGCTTCTGGAGTCGGAGCTGTTCGGCTACGAGCGGGGAGCCTTCACCGGCGCCGTCTCGGCGCGCAAGGGCAAGTTCGAACTGGCCGACGGCGGCACGCTGCTGCTGGACGAGATCAGCGAGATGCCGTACGCGATGCAGGCGAAGCTGCTGCGCGTGCTCCAGGAGCGCGAGTTCATGCGCCTGGGCGCGAAGTACGCCACCCGCGCCGACGTGCGCATCATCGCGACCACGAACCGCATTCTCAAAGACGAGATCAAGGCGCGCAACTTCCGCGAGGATCTCTACTTCCGCCTGAACGTGATCCCGCTGCGGATCGTGCCGCTGCGGCTCCGCAAGGACGATATTCCGCTGCTGGCCAGCCACTTCTGCCAGGTCTTCTGCGCCGAGAACGGCCGGCCGCTGCTGCCGATCAGCGAGACCGCCATGCGTTGCCTGGTCTCCCTCGACTGGCCGGGCAACGTGCGCCAGCTTCAGAACGTGATCGAGCGCGCGGTGATCCTGTGCACCGGCGACGAGCTCGACCGCGAGATCCTTGGCCTCTCCGAGGAGATGGAGACCACCGAGAAGGCCCGCGAACTGGGCGGCGACCTGACCCTCCGCGACATGGAACGGGAACTGATCCTCCGCAAGCTGCGCGCGACGCACGGCAACCGCACCAAGGCCGCGCAGGAACTGGGCATCAGCGTCCGGACCCTGCGCAACAAGCTGAACCTCTACACCGATCTCGGCGTCGAGATCCCGGGGTAGCGCCATGATCCGGACCGGCTTCATGCAGAGCGAGCACGTCGACATGCTGAAGAAGGCCCTCGACGTCTACTCGCAGCGGCACGCGGTGACCGTCGAGAACATCGCCAACGTCGAGACGAGCGGCTTCCGCGCCCAGAAGGTGCGCTTCGAGGAGATGCTGTCCTCCCAGCAGATGCGCCTGCGCGGGGAGACCACCCACCCCGGCCATCTGCCGCTCGGCATCGGCGACGTGGCGGACGTCCGGGAGGAAGTGGTCGAGGCCCGGACGGACTTCGACAACGGCGTCAACAACGTCGACATCGACGCCGAGATGACGGCTCTGGCCACGAACGACCTCAGCTACCGCCTGGCGACGCGGCTGCTGAGCGGCCGCTACAACACGCTGCGCGGCGCGATCCGCGGGCACATGAGCTAAGCGGGAGGGAAGAGCGATGAGCAACGGACTGTTCGGCGCCATCCGGGCCAGCGCCTCCGGGCTGCGCGGCCAGCGCCTCAAGATGGACGTCGTCGCGCGCAACCTGGCCAACGCCGAGACCACGCAGACGGCTGAGGGCACGCCCTACCGGCGCCAGCGCGCCGTGTTCGAGGAGGTGCTGGGGGACAAGGTCCGCGCGCACGAGACGCTGCTCGGGCGGGAGGAGGACAGCCGCCTGACCCGCACGCACCCGGCCCACATCCTGGAGACGGTGGACACCGTCAAGCTGCCGCCCGGCGGCATCACCAGCGAAGTGACGGTGGCCCCGGACGCCTCGGAGTTCCGCGTCGTCTACGATCCCGGCCACCCCGACGCCGACGAGGGCGGCTACGTGCTGATGCCGAACGTGAACCCCATCACGGAGATGGTGGACATGATCACGGCCAGCCGGGCCTACGAGGCCAACGTGAGCGCGATCCAGTCGTCCAAGGACATGTTCGCCGACGCCCTGAAGATCTAGCGTCGAGCGACGGAAGGAGCCCGGCATGGCCGTCAACACCATCAAGGCCCTCGGTTCGATCGACCCGCGCGCGGCCTACGGCGCCCTGCCGGTGACCCCTCCGGCGGGAGGCGGCGGCTTCCAGGAGCAGCTCATCCGCGCGTTCGAGAAGGTCGACAGCCTGCAGCGGGTCAGCAACGACATGGTCGAGGGGATGATCAGCGGCAGGGTGACCGAGACGCACGACGTGCTGATCGCGTCGCGCGAGTCGCAGTTGGCCTTCGAGTTGCTGCTCGAGGTGCGGAACAAGCTCCTGGAGTCCTATCAGGAAATCATGCGGACGCAGGTCTAGGCGCCCCAGCGTGACGTAGCCGAGGTAAGCGCGTGAACGGATTCAAGCAGCTGACTGACAACCTGCGGGCCAGGCTTGGTGAACTTTCGTTCAACCAGAAGGCCCTGCTCGCCGTGGTGGCCGTGGCCGGGGTCATCAGCGTGGCCGTCTTCAGCCTCTGGCTGCAAAAGGAGGACATGGCGGTCCTCTATTCGAACCTGACCCCGGAGGATGCCGCGGCGGCGCTCGAGGAGCTCGCCCGCCAGGACGTGCCCACCGAGCTGAAGAACGGGGGCGGCACGATCCTGGTCCCCGAGAGCATGGTCGCGCGCCTGCGCATCGAGTTGGCCGGCAAGGGCGTCG
Source organism: uncultured Fibrobacteraceae bacterium (assembly GCA_964399195.1). Lineage (GTDB taxonomy): Bacteria > Krumholzibacteriota > Krumholzibacteriia > LZORAL124-64-63 > LZORAL124-64-63 > CAINDZ01. The sequence continues at coordinate 5,813 of CAYNPY010000075.1, read as the reverse complement.
TCGCCAACGGCCCGGTCGGCTTCGAGATCTTCGACGGCAAGCAGTACGGCCTGACGGAGTTCGTGCAGAACGTGAACTTCAAGCGCGCCCTCGAGGGCGAGCTGACCAAGACCATCGAGGGCTTCCCCGCCATCCAGTCCGCCCGCGTCCACCTCGTCCTGCCGCAGCCGTCCATCTTCAAGAAGGACGCGCAGGGCGCCACCGCCAGCGTGGTGCTGCGCCTGGGTCGCGGCGCCCGCCTCAACGAAGGCCAGATCGCCGGCATCCAGGCGCTGGTGGCCGGCAGCGTCGAGGACCTGGCGCTCGAGAACGTCACGGTGATCGACCAGACCGGCAAGGTGCTCTCGGCCGTCCCGACCGACGAGGAGACCGGGCGCGGCGAGACCCAGCTCGGGCTGCGCAAGGAGGTCGAGGGCTACCTCTCGGAAAAGGCCGGCTCCATGCTCGACAAGGTTCTCGGGCCGGGCCGATCCATCGTGCGCGTCGACGCCACGCTGAACTTCGAGAAGCTGACCCGCGAGCGCGAGATCTACGACCCGGCCTCGACGGTGATCCGCAGCGAGGTGCGCAACGAGGAGACCGACCCCTCCACGGGCGCCGCCAAGGAGAACAGCACCACCAACTACGAGATCAACCGGACGGTGGAGCACATCGTCGGCCAGACGGGGAACATCGCCGCGCTGTCGGTCTCGGTCTTCGTCGACGGCCACTACGAGCCCGCGCCGGACGGAAAGGGCCAGCCGACCTACAAGCCGCTGACCGAGGACGAGCTGGGCCAGCTGCGCCGGATCGTGCAGACGGCGGTCGGCCTCAATTCGGTGCGCGGCGACCAGATCGAGGTCGTCAACATGCAGTTCCGGCAGCTGGAGGAGCCGGCTCCGGAGGGTCCGTTGACCGACTGGATGGGCGTGGTCACCGAGTACGGCGGGAAGATCCTCCTGGTCGTCCTGCTGGCGGCCGTCGCCCTGAGCCTGCGCCGCTCGCTCGGGCGCCTGATCGCCGGCGGACCCGCCGTCGCCGCGGCCGCCGGGTCCGCCGGCCGGCCCGGTCCCGCCGTGCGCGCCGCCCCGGAGCCCGCCGCCGAGCCGGAGCACTTCGAAGGCATCCCGGACCTGAACGAGCAGGTGGTGGGGGACATCCGCGACTACGCCGCCGACAACCCCGAGCGCGTGGCCGAGGTGATCCAGAGCTGGATCCGCGAGATCGACCCGACGGGCGCGACGCGCGAAGCGGTGGGGAGCTGACGTGAAACAGCAGTCGGTGCGCAAGGCGGCGGTGTTCCTGATGTCCCTGGGGCCGGACGTCGCCGGCCGGGTCATGGCGAAGCTGCCCGAATCGATGGTCGAGGAGCTGACCCACACGATCGCCTCGATCGGACACGTCACCTTCGCCGAGAAGAAGAAGGTCCTCAGCGAGTTCATCCGCCTGAGCAGCCAGATCTCCGGCATCGCCTTCGGCGGCGAGGAGACGGCCAAGCAGATCCTCGAGGCGGGCTTCGGCACGCATAAGGCCACCTCGCTGCTCAGCCGCGTCACCAGCTACAGCGAGATCAAGAACTTCGAGAGCCTCAAGGCCGTCGATCCGCTGACGGTCGCCAACTACCTGAAGAACGAGCACCCGCAGACGATCGCCGTCGTCCTGGCCCACATGGACCCGCGCAGCAGCGGCCCGATCCTGCAGCTGCTGCCGGCCGAGCTGCAGGGCACCGTCGCCCATCGCATGGCGGTGCTCGAGGCGCCCCACACCGAGACGCTTAAGGCCGTGGAGAAGGTGCTGGCGGGCCAGCTCCAGGGCGAGGTGGCGGCGAAGGAATCGAAGTACGGCGGCCGCAAGCAGGTGGCCGAGATCCTCAACGAGATCGAGCGCGAGGTCTGGCAGGAGATCCTCGACGAGATGCGCGAGATCGACGACGAGGTGGCCAACGAGGTCAACAACCTCATGTTCGTGTTCGAGGACATCGTGCTGATGAACGACCAGCACATCCAGGAGGTCCTCAAGGAGATCGACGGCAAGGAGCTGACGATGGCGCTCAAGGGCGCCACCGACGAGATCCGCACGAAGATCTTCCGCAACATGTCGAAGCGGGCCGGCGAGGGCATCCGCGAGGACATGGAGCTCATGGGGGCCGTCAAGCTCTCCGAGGTCCAGGAGGCGCAGCAGCGCGTCGTCGAGGTCATCCGTAGCCTCGAGGAGGCCGGCACCATCACCCTCGGCAAGGGCGGCAAGGATGCAGAAATGGTGTCCTGAGGCCTTCACGGCCGACGCCTCGCCCGGGTCGCCCCCCAGCGGCCCCGTCTTCCGCGGCCTCGACGGCCCGGCGGCCGCCGCCGGAACCGGCGCCGCCGACCCGGCCGCCATGTTCCAGCGCGAGACCGGTTACACGGATCCGCGCTCGCTGCTGGCCACGCTCACCCGCGCCGAGCGCGCCGAGCTCTACGAACTGGCGGAACTGGACGTCGCCGGCGCCTACGAGGAGCGCCAGCGGCAGCAGGCGGCCGAGTTCGCCGACCAGCTCGCCGACGCCAGGCGCGAGGCGAGCGAGAACCTGGCGGCCTGGACGCGCGACCTCGAGGCCGTGGTCCAGGCGGACCTCTCGGCCGCGGCGGCCGGCGCCGCCCGGCTGGCGATCCGGATCGCCGAGAAGATCGTCCGCGGCACGGCCGCCGTGGACCACGGCGTGCTGACGCGGGCCATCGAGACCATCCTCTACAAGCAGCAGTCGGCCGCGCCGCTGCGCGTGGTGGTCAGCCCGCGCGACGCCCAGTGGCTCGCCGGGCAGCCCGACCTGCGCGCCCGGCTGGGCATCGAGGCGGTGGCCGACGACCGGCGCCTGGGCGACGGCGACTGCCGCGTGAGCACGGACGGGCGCGAATGGGACCTGACCGTCGCGGGGCAGCTGGAAGTCCTGACCGAGATCATCGAGGAGGCGATCGCCACCGGCCGCGAGGACGCGGCGAGCCCGCCGGGAGTGGAGCGGTGACGCCCCTCGACTGGACCGCGCTCGAGGAGCGCCTGCGCCTGGCCGATCCCGGCCGCGCCGTCGGCCGGGTCAGCAACCTGGTGGGCATGATCATCGAGGTCGCCGACCTGGGGGCGCCGGTCGGCTCGCTGTGCCGCATCGAGACCGGGCGGCACCAGGAGCCGGTGCTCTGCGAAGTCGTCGGCTTCCGCGAGGACCGCCTGCTGGTGATGCCCTACCAATCCTCCCGCGGCGTGGCCCCCGGCTGCCGCGCGACCATCCTGGCCAGCCAGCTGACCGTCCCCTGCGGCGAGGCGCTGCTGGGGCGCGTGCTGGACGGCCTCGGCCGACCCTTGGACGGCGGCCCGAGCCTGGCGGCCGCGCCGCGCGCGCTGCTCGGCGGCGCGCCGCCGTGCGCCATGCGCCGTCGCCGCGTGTGCGATCCCGTCTCCACCGGCATCCGCTCCCTGGACGCCATGGTCACGGCCGCGCGCGGACAGCGGATGGGCATCTTCGCCGGCAGCGGCGTCGGCAAGTCGGTCCTGATGGGCATGCTGGCCCGCCAGGCCCGCGTCGACGTGAACGTGCTGGCCCTGATCGGCGAGCGCGGGCGCGAGGTGCGCGAGTTCATCGAGCGCGACCTCGGCCCCGAGGGCCTGGCGCGCAGCGTGGTCGTCGTCGTCACCTCCGACGAGAGCGCCGTCATGCGCGCCCGCGGCGCCGACACGGCGATGACGATCGCCGAGAGGTTCCGGGACAGCGACCGCGAGGTGCTGTTCATGATGGATTCGGCCACCCGCTACGCCATGGCGCTGCGCGAGATCGGCCTGGCCGCCGGCGAGCCGCCGACCACCAAGGGCTACCCGCCCTCGACCTTCGCGGCGCTGCCGCGCCTGTGCGAGCGCGCCGGCTGGTCCGAGGTCAACGCCATGACCGCCTTCTTCACCGTGCTGATCGAGGGCGACGACATCCACGATCCCGTCGGCGACGCGATGCGCTCCATTCTGGACGGACACGTCATGCTCAGCCGCGACCTCGCGCGCCGCCACCACTACCCGGCCGTCGACGTGCTCGGCAGCGTCAGCCGCCTGCGCGCGGACATCGTCGGCCCCGCCGACCGCGAGGCGGGCGCCCGCCTGATGCGCTGGCTCAGCGCGCTGGAGGAGAACCGCGACCTGGTCAACATCGGGGCCTACGTGGCCGGCGCCGACCCGGTCCTGGACGAGGCTCTCGCGCGCGAGGCGGACATCGCCGCGTTCCTCCGCCAGGACGTGCGCGAATCGACCGACGTCGAGACCAGCCTGGCCGGCCTGCGGCGACTGACCGGCGTCGTGCCGGGACCGGCCTGAGATGCCGTTCCGCTTCCGGCTCGCCAAGGTCCTGAAGGTCCGCCGGCGCGTGCAGGAACAGCGCACGCGGGAGGTGGCCGCCGGCGAGCGCGAACTGCGGGCCTGCGCGGAACGCGAAACGGCTTTGGCGGAGGCGGTGAGGCGGCTGCTCGAAGGCGGGCCGCCGCGCGCCGGCGAGGCGCTCGACGTGCGCGACCTGGTCGAGCAGTCGCTGCGCCTGCGGCAGCTCCAGAGCGAGCACCGCGCCGCGGCCGCGGCGACCCGCGCCGCCGGCTGCGAGTTGGACCGCCGGCGCGCGGCGCTGACCGCGGCCTGGCGGGACGTCGAGGTGCTGCGGAAGCTCGAGGAACGCCAGCGCGCGCAGTGGGAGGCCGAGCAGCGCCGCCTCGAGGGCCGGTTGCTGGACGAGGTCGGCGGCCTGCGGGCGGACCGGCTGCGCCGGTCAAAGGTTTCCGCCTGAGCGGCACGTGTTGCCGCCGCGCGGGAACGGCAACTGCGGGCCACCGGGCCGCGGCGGGCCGCGACGGGCGGTTTCGGGGCCGTCGGCGCCCGACGCGGCGGCGGGAACGGGTGTTGCGTGCGTCGGGGGAGCGGTCGGCCGCACCGGCGGGAACTTGAGGGGAATCCGGAATGAAGAGCGTTCTGATCATCTCCGCCCTGACCTTCGCCCTGATCTTCGGCGGCGTCGTGCTCATGAGCACCCGTCTGCACCAGGCCGCGGCGGTCCCCGAGGGCCCGGAACTCGTCGCCACCGACCACGAGGGCACCGAACGCGTCTTCCACGACCTGGCCGTCGAGCGCGACCGGATCCAGCGCGAGCGCGAGGAACTGGCCCTGCTGCAGCAGGCGACGGCGGCGCAGCAGGCGATCCTGGCGCAGGAACGCGACCAGCTCCTCCAGGTGATCGCGCAGCTGGAGGCGCGGCAGCAGCAGTACGCGACGGAGCGCGACCAGTCGGCGGCCAAGCTGGCCAAGATGTACGAGGCGATGAAGCCCGCGCAGGCCGCCCCGATCATCAGCGCCCTGGACCTGGAGATCATCCTCGACATCATGGGCCGCATGAAGGAGCGCCCGGCGGCGAAGATCCTGGCGCACATGGACGCCGGCCTGGCCGCGCAGGTCAGCACGCGGATGAGCCTGCGGGGGGACAGCTGATGGAAGCGGCCGCCGCGACCGTCCTGTTGCCGGCGCCGGGCCCCGTGGCCGGCGGGCCCGGCCGACCCGCCGGCGCCGCCGAAGCCGAGGCGGCGGGGGCCGCGTTCGCCGGCGTGCTGGCGGCCGTGCCCGCGCCCGCGGCGGCGGACCTTGCGGCACCGGCCGCAGCCGCGAGCCGTCCCGGCGCGGCGCTCGCTCCGACGGTCGCGCCGTCCCTTCTCCTGACCGCGTCGCCGCAGGGCGGCGTCGGCCTGACTCCGGCCGCCCCCGCGGCCGAAGCCGCGCCCGGCGCACCGCCCGCCGCAACGCCGATGGCCGCCCTGCCGGCCGCCGCGGCGCCGACGACGGCT
>CAYNPY010000074.1:16813-18018 GCA_964399195.1 uncultured Fibrobacteraceae bacterium | reverse complement strand
CCTTTCCACCACGTGACGGTCCATCGCTTGACACACGGCCACCGGACACGAGCGCCCGGCAGGGGCGCCGGTGAAGAGGTTCCGGGGCGGCCCGCCGCAAGGCCGGCCGTCCCCCGCATCCAGGCTCCCTTTAGGAGGAAGCAACTCATGAAGAAGACCGCGATCGCCGCCCTGCTCGGGCTGGTCGCCACCGTTGCCGCCCTGCCCGCCCTCGCCTTCGTGGGGACGGAAATCCTGGGCACCAACAACGGCAACCCCCTGGCCATCTACAACCAGAACGCGAGCCGCACCCTGAGCCCCGACACGCTGTACACGCTGTACGGCCAGTACTACGTCGAGGCCGGCCGGACCCTCACCATCCCCGCCGGCACCGTCATCCAGGGCGTGCCCGCGGCGACCCTGATCATCAAGCCGGGCGCCACCATCATGGCCGAAGGCACGTGGGACAAGCCGATCATCTTCACCAGCGCCGAGGCCCCGGGCAACCGCCTGGCCGGCGACTGGGGCGGCGTGGTCATCCTGGGCCGCGCGCGCGTGAACCAGGCCAGCCCGATCATCGAGGGCGGCATCATCTCGCAGGGCACCTACGGCGGCACGGACGACGACGACAACAGCGGCGTCTTCAAGTACGTCCGCATCGAGTACCCGGGCTACCGCTTCGCCCTGAACAACGAGATCAACGGCCTGACCCTCGGCGGCGTCGGGCGCGGCACCGAGATCCACCACATCCAGGTCAGCTACGCCGACGACGACTCGTACGAGTGCTTCGGCGGCACCGTGAACCTGCACCACATCGTGGCCTTCGGCGGCACCGACGACGACTTCGACACCGACTTCGGTTACCGCGGCAAGGTCCAGTTCGCGTTCGCGCTGCGCGACCCGAGCACCTGGGACCCGACCGGTGAGAGCAACAGCTTCGAGTCGGACAACGACGGCTCGGGCACGTCGGCCTGGCCGCAGACCGCCCCGATCTACTCGAACGTGACCTCGGTGGGCCCGCTGTACGTGCAGGACCCCCTGCCGGTCGGCCAGCGCTACCAGCACGCCGCGCTGATCCGCCGCAACAGCCGCACCAGCATCTTCAACTCGGTGATCGCCGGCTTCCCCCGCGGCATCAGCCTGCGCAACCTGTCGGTCACCAAGGCCCAGCAGGACACGCTGCGCTTCGAGAACAACGAGATCACCGGCAACTACCTGTACGCCAC
>CAYNPY010000074.1:7022-16713 GCA_964399195.1 uncultured Fibrobacteraceae bacterium | reverse complement strand
GGCCCTGGGCAACCAGCCGAACCCGTTCAATCCCAGCACCACGATCAAGTTCAGCGTGCCCCGCAGCGGTCGCGCCGTGCTCGAGGTCTTCGACATCCGCGGCCGCAAGGTGGCCGGCCTGGTCGATGGCGACGTGGCGGCCGGCGACCACTCGCTGCAGTTCAGCGGCGAGGGCCTGCCCAGCGGCACCTACTTCTACCGCCTGAGCGGCGACGGTTACGAGGTCACCGAGAAGATGCAGCTGGTGAAGTAACAACCGCCTGCACTTAGAGGACCGCGTCGTTCAGCGAGGGAGGGGGCGCCGGGAGGCCGGCGCCCCTTTCCATTCTGTGATTGGGGCGGGGGGCGGCGCGTGCGCCGGCGCACGTTCATCACAAACCCGCGAGAGTTGCGCCGGCGCAAGTCGGGGCGGTACGCGCCGAGGTGGCGGATCAGCGGTAGAGTGCCTTGACGCCGCCGAGGCTCTTCTTTTTTGTTGGCACAGGGGAGGAGGAGAAGGGCTCGAAGGTCACAAAGCCATGCATCTGGGGACTTGTGATGTCGTGGCCATCCACGATCCACGCCGAGATCGAATCGGCACTCGCCGTTCCCCAGTAGTTGCCTGACATATCCACGAGACGGTCGGGCAATTGTGAATAGCCTCCGAGATTCACGGCGCGGCCGCGGCCCTTGAAGATGTCGTTGTTCACAACTCGCGGAGTGCAGCTGACGATGTCGACTGCGGCATCACGTGAGCCACGGAACACATTGCGCTCGCACATGGCACTGCTTGCTCCGAGCCCGAAATAGATATTGGCCGTCCCCCCGTCAAAGACGTTGTCTGAGATTGCATAATTCCCGGGACCATATACGACGAGGCAAGCTCCCAGGGTCACGGAAAAGGAATTGTTAACTACCGTACCCGAGCACTGGTCCAAAGTGCCACCACTCTGACAACCAATGACGGTGTTATCACGAATATCGACATTCGCCACGCCACTAAAAGAGAACACACGCCTCGTATCACGGAATTCGCTCTGTGTGACAGAAACATCACGCGACGGGCTGGATGTGATGATTCCTATTCCGTATACTCCGTCAAAACCACATGCGTGCACAGATCCAGGAGTGTGCGCCCAGACTCCATACTTGGTGCGACGAAACGTACAATTGCTGATCTCAACCGCTCCACTCTCGGCATAAGCTCCTATCACTACATCTTCAACGGTTAGATATTCGAGCACAAGTTCGCTGTTTGTTGTAGCCGGCCAGTAGAAGATACCGGTGGCATACTCCCATGACTCCCATGTCCCGGCGGACTCCGCACCAATCACCGTGGCGCCCGCACCTGCACCAATCAATGTGAGGGAACCGGATACCATGTGTACATAGGTATGCCAGAGGTTGCCCGCGTACGTATGGTCGGTATACTCCGAGTATCGCCCCGGCCCGATCATGATCGTATCGCCACTGGCCGAGGCGTCGACGGCGTGCTGGATCACCGTGAAGTCACCCGAGCCGTCCTTCTCCACGCGCCAGGTGCGCGCCTCGGCGGCAGGGGACCAAAGCAGGAAGCACAGCACCGCCGACAGGGCCCGCATGGACGGGCCGCCAGCCGACAATCGCGCGCATGTCACCGTGGCCGCCTCGCTTTCCCGTTTCGTGATCAAACCCGGCCCCAACTCGCCGCGTGCGCCGGCGCACGATTGTCGCAGGATCGCAAGACTTGCGCCGGCGCAACTCACGAACGCAACAACCCCGCCAGAAATCCCGCCAACTCCCCGATCTCCCCCTCCACGCTCGCCCGCTCCAGCGCCGCCATGTATGCGTCGCGGCGCTCCACCGGCACGACCAGCCAGGGCCAGCCGCCGGCCGCGAGCATCGTGTTCATGAGGAAGCGGCCGATGCGGCCGTTGCCGTCGGCGTACGGGTGGATGTAGACGAAGACGAAATGGCCGAGCACGACGCGTGCGGCGGGATCGCTCTCCGCGGTCAGCAGGTCGAAGAAGGCGGGGAGGAGGTCGCCCAGCGCCTCGGCGCGCGGGGGGATGTGGCGCGAGTTGCGGATCCGCACCGGGCCGCGGCGGTAGCCGGCCAGTTCGGCGGGGCGTCGCAGTCCGGCCGCCACTTCGGGGGCGATGAGCGCGCGGTACCAGCCGGCGTGGTCCTGCTCCACGACGAGGCCCGGGTTCTCGCCGGCCAGCACGCGCCCGACGCTGCGGCGCACCTCCTGGAAGGCTTGCCAGTAGCCCCGCGCCGCCAGGGCGTTGCGGTGGTCGCGGTCGATGTCATCGCTGCCGTCGCGGATCCGTTCGATCAGGTCGCGGCTCACCTGGTAGCCCTCGATGGAGAGCGAATGGTAGGCGTCGTTGGTAAACGACTCGTCGATCGACGCCAGGTAGCCGGCCGCGTCGAGCGATCGCAAGGGCGCGGCGCCGAACGCGGCGATCGCCGGCCCGCGCAGGCGGGCCCACAGCAGGCGCAGTCGCTGGACGTGGGCGGGCGCCGGCTCGAATCGCCACGGGGCCGGCGCGGCTTCCGCGAACGGGTCGCTGCTGCGCACGTCGTGGCCGGCCGCGCGCATCGCCTGCACGATGTCATCGGCGAGCCGGAGCTGTCCCGCATTCGCGAAGGCCCCGGCCAGGCGACCGGCGACCGTCGTCTGCCCGCGCTCGAGCAGCGGCGGCAGGATCTCCGACGCATCGCGGATCCGTGCCAGGACGGCGCGGGCATCGACTTCATGGCGTGTGAAGAAGTCCGGGCCGACGGCGATCAGGGCGGCGGCCGGGGAGTAGAGGCGCAGTCCCTCCTCGACGACGGTGTCCGCGCCTGCCGGCGGCGGCGTGCGCACCACGAGCAGCGATGTGGCGAACGGCAGCGCGACGGGACTGTTGTCGCCGCGGCGGCTGCGCGCCATCAGTTGCGCGGGCACCGTGCGGTTGCCGGCGTGCCATTGCAGCGATTGCTCGGGCGACAGGCACCAGTCCTCGCCGAAGCGGCCGGCCAGGTAGTCGGCGCAGAATCCCCAGAACGACACGTACCATGACGTGCTCTCGCCGCCGGTGAGGCCGGGCTGCGACGGGATGTACCATCCCTTCATGACTTCCTGCAGGAAGCCGGCCGCCAGCAGCCGCTCGCGATGGGTCCGGGACAGGTCGCGCGAGCGGATCGCGTGACGCCCGGCATCAAGGTGCACGGCGAGGGCCTCCAGGGAGCGGGCGAGTTTTTCGGCTGGGGTGGCCATGTGGGGCTTCCCTGGATTGTCGGTGTTCGCGCGGGACGTTGGGCCCCGTGACCATACTAGGTTATTCGGCTTTATGATTACTAGGTTTAATTGAATCGGCAAAGCTAGGTTATTTTGCTTCGCGCCGGTTCGCGGCCGCGCCATTGTGTTGTAAATAAATAACTTGCGCGACTGTCGATGCGCGCTTGCGCCCGCGTGCGCCGGCGCACATTCATCACAGATCCGCGAGACTTGCGCCGGCGCAACTGCGGCGGTGCGCCATCGTGAGATATTTTACTCAGTATATTGAGTAAATCGCGCGCGCCCGGGCAAGGCGCGACTCGCCAACACGTTATCGAGCCGGCCCTGCGGCGGGCACCCCCGCCCACCCCCATCTTCACACACTTTTCGCTCCCCCCTGACCGCTTCCTAACGCGCCCCCGATACGTTGGCGGGCGTCATCCGCGCCCACGCGCGCCTGGCCGACCGTCCGGCCGCGATGGGCCACCCCGAGCCGACCATGAAAGAGTGGACCATGCTCCGATCCCTCGCTTGCCCCGGGGCCGCGGCCCTGCTGCTGGCGGTGCTGGCCGTGCTGGCGGGACCCGCCGCCGCGCAGCCGCCCGCCTCCCCCGACTCCCTGGCCGCGACCGTCGGCCGCACCATCGAGGCCGCGAAGAAGACCCAGGTGGAACTGGACGGCTGGTCGCAGGAGCGCAAGGACCTCGAGCGGCGGTATCGCGCCGCCCAGGCTGCGGCCGACTGGTACGGCACGCAGGTCGCGCGCGAGCAGGAGAAGAACGCCGCCCTGGACGCGTCGATCAGCGAGCTCGAGCGCCGCATGGTCGAGTCGACGCGCCTGCAGGCCGTGATCCAGGACACCCTGAACGTGGTGCTGGGCCGGCTGGAGCATGCGGTGGCCGGCGACCTGCCCTTCCTCGCGTCCGAGCGGCAGGAGCGGCTGAAGAACCTGCGCCTGACGATGGCGCAGCCCGACCTGGCGCCGGCCGAGAAGCTGCGCCACCTGCTCGAGGCCCTGCTGATCGAGGCGCAGTACGGCAACAGCGTCGAGGTGGAGCCGCAGACGATCATGGTCGACGGCCGCGAGACGCACGCCGACATCCTGCGCATCGGGCGGCTGGCCCTGTTCTGGCGCAGCCCCGACGGCAAGCGCGTCGGCACCTGGGATCCCGCCACCGATGCCTGGGTGGAGCTGCCGGGCAAGCACAACCGCGTGATCGCCCGCGCCATGGAGATGGCCGCGCGCACCCGCCCGATCGACCTGGTTTCGCTGCCGCTGGGGAGGATCAGCCGATGACGCGCACCCGCCTGCTGGCGTTCCCGCTGCTGGCGCTCGCGCTGGCCCTGACGATCCCGACCGTCGCTCCCGCGCAGGACCTGCGCGAGGCCTTCCGCAAGGCCGAGCAGGAGCGCGAAGCCGTGCGCGCCCGCGCCGCCGCGCGCGAGCAGGCCATCTTCGCCGACCGGGCGCGGCTGCTGGCGGCGGTCGACTCGCTCGAAGCGGCGCGCACCCGGCTCGAGGCCGAGCTGAAGGCGTCGCAGGCCCGCGTCGCGGCCGCCACCGCGCGGCGCGAGCAGCTGGAGAAGCAGTGGGCCGCGCGCGAGCTGGACACGCGCGAGATCTCCGGCAACGTGCGCCTGGCCGCGCGCGACCTGGAGGCCATGCTGCAGCAGTCGTACTTCTCGGCGCTGGACACCACCCGGACGGCCCAGGTGAGCCCGCTGCTGGACCAGGGCTACTACCCCGGCATCGACGACATCTCGAGGATGGCCGCGGTGATGCTCACCGAGTTCGACCTCAATGGTCGGGTGGCGTTGCACCAGGGCGACTTCATCGGCCGCGACGGCGAGCGCACCGCCGGTACGATCATGACGCTCGGGCCGTTCACGGCCGCCTACGAGCTGCCCCAGGAAGCCGGCTTCCTCAACTGGACGCCCGGCGCCACGACGTTCTTCGCCACCTCCGAGCTGCCGGGCGGCTCGGTGGGCCGCAACCTGCGGGGCTACCTGAAGGGCGAGTCCGACCTGGCGCCCATCGACCTGTCGGGCGGCGACGCGGTGCGGCAGATCGCCTACAAGATCAGCTTCCTCGAGCAGTTCCAGACCGGCGGCCCGGTGGTGTGGCCCATCCTGGGCGTGGCCGTGGTGGCGCTGTTCCTGGTCATCACCCGCGCCTGGCACCTGAACCGCATCCACGCCAACACCGACCACTTCATGAACGAGGTCAACGCGATGGCCGCGCGCGGCGACTGGGCCGCGGCCGACGACATGGTGGCCCGCCACGCCAAGCGCCACATGCCCGTGATCGAGGTCATCAAGGCCGGTCTGTCCGTGCGCGAGCGCGACCGCGAGACCCAGGAGAGCGTGCTGCAGGAGGCCATCCTGCACCAGCTGCCGAGCATCGAGAGGGGATTGTCGGTGCTCGCGGTCCTGGGCGCGGTCGCGCCGCTGCTCGGTCTCCTGGGAACGGTCACGGGCATGATCAACACCTTCCGCGTCATCACGCTCTTCGGCACCAGCGACCCCAAGCTGATGAGCGGCGGCATCAGCGAGGCCCTGGTCACGACCGAGTTCGGCCTGATCGTGGCGATCCCGGTGATGCTCCTGCACACGCTGCTGTCGCGGCGCTCGGACCACATCATCGGCGAGATGGAGGAGAAGGCGGTGCAGCTGACCAACATCCTGCAGGCGCGTCGCGAGGACGAGTTGGCCGCGCGCGCACGCGGCGGCAACGGCGGCGGCCAGGCGCTGGCCGCGGCGGGAGGCGCCTGATGCGCGAGCTGGCCTGGTCGACGTGGGACTATGCCGTGGCCGGCGGCTGGGTGATGGCGCCCATGATCATCGGCTCGATCGCGATGTGGGCGCTGATCCTCGAGAGAATGCGCGCGTTCGCGCGGCTGGACCGCGACGACCTGGAGGCGCCCGCCGCCCTGGCCGTCCTGGGCGGCGCCGGCGTGCCGGCCGGCGGCGGCGGGCTGCGGCGGCTGGTGCTGCTGCGCTTCCTGCACGCGCGCACCGGGCGCGCGAGCATCGACCGCGCCGTGCTGCGGCACGTGACCGACCGCGCGCGTCGCCAGCTGCACGGGCGGCTGCCGGTGATCCGCGCGCTGGCCGCCATCGCCCCGCTGCTGGGCCTGCTGGGCACGGTGCTGGGCATGATCCAGACCTTCCAGGTCATCTCGGTGTTCGGCACCAGCAACGCCCGCGCGATGGCCAGCGGCATCTCGGTGGCGCTGATCACGACGGAGACGGGGCTGCTCATCGCCATCCCCGGGCTGTTCGTGGCGGGCGCGCTCGGGCGCAAGGCGCGGCGCCTGGAGAGCGCGCTCGATGAATTCTCCCTGACCCTGGACCGCTCGCTGCGCGACGAGGCGCGCGCCGCGGGGCAGATGAAGGCGGCGTCATGATCAACGTGCGCAGGAACCGCGGCGGCAGCACGGGCGTGAACATCGACATGGGCCCGCTGGTGGACATGGTCTTCCTGCTGCTGATCTTCTTCGTGGTGACGACCAGCTTCGTCAAGGAGGCGGGCATCGACGTGCAGCGCGCCAGCGCCGCCACCGCCGAACTGAAGCAACGCTCGACGATCATGATCGGCGTCTCGCCGGACGGCGACGTCTATTTCGAAGGCAAGCAGGTCGACGTGCGCAGCGTGCGCGGGCTGATCGAGCGCGCGCTGGCCGAGGACCCGGACGGCGGCGTGGTGGTGGTGGCCGACAAGGCCAGCCGCACCGGCGCCGTGGTGGGCGTCATGGACCAGTGCCGACTGGCCGGCGCGAAGGACGTCAGCCTGGCGGCCAGCCGCAGCGAGGGCGGGCAGTGACGGACCTGGCGGCCCGCGTGCCGCCGCCGCTCGGCGGCGACGGCCCCGAAGGCGGCCGGCTGCGACGGGCCGCGCGCGCGCTGCTGATGATCGGCGCGGCTGGCGCCATCAACCTGGCCCTGCTGCTGATCGCCTCGTACCTGATCAACGCCAGCCGCGCGCCCGAGCAGGACATCACCGTGCCGGTGGGGGTCAGCCTGGTGAACCTGGCGCCGCCCGCGCCGCCCAAGCAGGAGCAGGTGCAACAGGAGGCGCCGCCGCCGCCCGCGGAGGACAAGCCCGAGGTGCAGCCGGACCTGTTCCAGCCGGACCTGGGCGCGGGCATCGGGGACATCGCCATCGACGTGAACATCGGCGGCGCCACGCGCGACGATGCCGCGCGCGAGGCCATCTTCGACGCGATCGACCTGGACCAGGCGCCGGTGGCGATGGTGCAGGTGCCGCCCGAGTACCCGTTCAAGGCCCGCGAGCAGAACGTCGAGGGCTACGTGGCGGTGAAGTTCCTGGTGCGGCCCGACGGCAGCGTCGGGAACGTGAACATTCTCAAGGCGCAGCCGGCCGGCGTCTTCGACGACGCGGTGCGGCGCGCCCTGCTGCGCTGGAAGTTCCAGCCCGGCCGTCTCGGCAACGAGGCCGTCGCGGCCTGGGTGACGACGACGCTGCGCTTCGACCTCAACTAGCCGGGAGTCGCGACATGACCGACCACGATTCGCCCCGCGGCGCGGGCGCCCGGCGGCTGGGCTGCAACCTGCTGGCGCTGGCGCTGGCCGGCTGGCCGGCGGCGGCCCAGACCGCCCGTGCGGACGACGCGACCCCTGCCGCCGCCGTCGCCGACGGCGGGTCTCTCGCGCGTCCGGACTATTACGACGTGGAGCGCGCGCCGCGATTCGAGCGGCGCGCGCTGTTGCGCGCCTCGCTCTACGCCGAGAGCGGCGACCACGTCACCGCCGCGCTCCTGCTCGAGGAGCACCTGCGCGACCACCCGGATCAGGACCATCCGCTGGTGCGCCTGCACCTGGCGCAGAACCAGGCCGACGCCGGCAACACGGCGGCCGCGCGCGACAACTACCTTCGCGCCGTCGATCTGGAGCCCGCCATGGAGCGCGCCTGGTTCGGCCTGGCCGACGCCGCCTATGAGCTGACCGAGTACGCAGCGGCCGCCGAGGCCTTCGAGCGCGGCTACGCCGTGGACCCGACGCGCCCGGCCGACGTGCTGTATTACGCGGCCGCCGCCTGGCTGTTGGCCGATCAGCCCGAACAGGCCGTGCGCGTGCTGGAGGGCCTGACCGCCGACCCGTTGCAGCCGCTGCAGCTGCGCTGGGTGCAGTGTTACCTGGCCGCGGCCAACCGGCTGGAAGAGCCGGACCTGGCCGCCGAAGCCCTGCAGCGCCTGCTGGACGCGTACCCGGACGACGCCGACGTCTGGTACCTGCGTTACCAATACGAGGCCGCGCGCCGCGACTTCCAGGCCGCGGCCGTGGCCCTGCGCGTGGTGGGGCTGCTCCGCACGCTGTCGCCGGAGGAGGAAAAGCAACTGGGCGACCTCTTCCTGGCCGCGGGCGTGGCCCATCTGGCGGGCGAGCACTACCGCCGCGGGCTGTCGCCGGCGGCCACGCCGGCGGAGATCGAACGCCTGGCTTCGGCGCTGGTCGCGGCCCACGAGACCGACCAGGCCCTGGAAGTCCTGCACGAAGCGCTGGAGCGTGAGCCGACCGCGCGCCTGTGGTCGCTGGCCGGCGACGTGCACTACCTGCGCCAGGAGTACGCCGAGGCGCTGGACGCGTTCGCGCGCGTGGCCGCCGAGGGCGACGACTCTGGCCGCGCCTGGCTCATGCAGGGGTACTGCGCGCTGGAACTGGGGCGGCGGGAAGCGGCGCTGGAACTGCTGGCGCGCGCGGCCGCCTTTCCCGACCAGCAGGATCTGGCGCAGCGACTGATCCAGAGGGCGCAGAAGCTCGGCAACAGCTGAATCCGGTTGCGCTTCAGTCCCTCGCCCGCGGCCGATCCTCGAAGTACGGCACCGGCGGCGGCAGCAGTCCCGCCTGCTTGAGCGCCTCGTGGGCCAGCGCCAGCGCGCTGCGGCTCTCGCCGGCCAGCCACACCAGGCGCAGGTCGTCGCAGCGCGCGGCCGGCAACCGCCAGGCGGCGGCCGGCTGTGTCGCGCGCAGCCGTGTCGCCAGGTGGTGCAGGACCAGCGCCGCCGTCACCGACACGTTCAGGCTGCGCGTGAACCCCGGCGTGGGGATCGTCACCTTCACGTCGGCCGCCGCGAACGCCGCCGGCGAAAGGCCCGTCTCCTCGGTCCCGAAACACACGGCCAGCGGGCGCTCCAGCGGGACCTCCGCCAGCGGCACCGCGTCGGCGCTCGGGCTGGTGGCCAGGATCGCGTAGCCCTCGCCGCGCAGGGCGGCCAGGCAGGCGTCGATGTCGCCGGGGTGCTCGCCGCCCCACCGGCGCAGCGTCAGCCACCGCGCCGACCCGCGCGCGATGTCCCGCAGCGGCCGGAACCGCTTGGCATCCTCGACGATGTGCACGTCCTGGAGACCGAGGCACTCGCAGGTGCGCAGCACGGCGCTGGCGTTGTGGGGGTGGTAGACGTCCTCGAAGACCACGGCCACGCGGGCGGTGCGGGCGGCCAGCACCTC
>CAYNPY010000074.1:0-6922 GCA_964399195.1 uncultured Fibrobacteraceae bacterium | reverse complement strand
CTTCCCCAGCACCGCCTCCACCGCCAGGTTCAGCAGCGCCAGCACCAGACCGCCCCACAGCGCGGGCGCGCAACCCTCGACCTTCATCCCCGGCACCACCCACCCGACGATGCGCAGCACCGCCGCGTTGATCACCAGCAGGAACAGCCCGAAGGTGACGATGGTCAGCGGCAGCGTGAGCACGATGAGCACCGGCTTGAGCAGCGCGTTGGCCAGACCGAGCACCAGCGCCGCGATGATCGCCGCGCCCCAGCCCTCGATCTTGACGCCCTTGACCAGGCGCGCGACCAGCAGCAGCAGGGCGGCGGTGATGAGCAGGTGGGCGAGGAAGGTGAGGATGGGCATGGCGCGGCCTCCGGGGCTGGGGTACCGCTCCATGGATGCCAGAAGGCGCGCGTCGGCGCAAGGGGCAGTGTTGCCCGCCCCTTCGCCGCCCGCCTCCCGCCGGTCTTATCTGACCAGCACCATCCTCCTTGTCTGTCGCGCGCCTTCGGTCTCGAACACCGCCATGTAGACGCCGCTGGCCGCGCCCTGCCCGCCGGCGTCGCAGCCGTCCCAGACCGCGCTGTGGCGGCCGGCCGGCAGTTCGGCCTCGACCAGGCGCCGTACCAGCGCGCCGCGCAGGTCGTACACCGACAGCCGCGCCCGTGCCGGCGCCGCCAGGTCGAAGGTGATCCGGGTGCGCGGGTTGAACGGGTTGGGCCGGATGTCGACCAGGGCGCTGACGAGCGGCGCGGCGGGCGTGTCGTCCGGCACCGGCGAGAGACCCTGCGTGACGACCAGGCGGTAGGCGCCGCTCTTGGCCAGCTCGCCGAGGTTCGCCTTCCAGATCGCCAGGCAGTGCCAGCCGGCCGTCGTCGTGTGCACGGTGAACGACTCGTCCAGGCCGTCGCCGTTGCGGTACGCCAGACCGCCCGGCACCACGTCCGACTTGCCCGCGTGCGCGATGTCCGGCGCGTACAGGGACAGGCCCCAGTCGATGGCGCCCTCGAGCGAGACCAGGTGCACGGTCCACAGGCCCGCCGCCAGGTTGATCGCGCGCAGATCGAGCAGGTGGTTCGCGGCAAACGTGTACGGGCCGTAGACGCCCGTCTCGTTCGTGGTGATGGGGCTGCCGTAGACCGCCTCGGGCACATAGCTCTGGTTGCCCTCGGCCAGCACCGCGCCGACGTCGAAAGCGACGTTGCCGGCATACGGGTTGTTGACCAGCACGAAGTCGGTCTCCTGCGATCCCCAGCCCGAGAAGGCGAGGTGCTCCGTGAAGCCCGTGGCCGGATCCTCCATGGCCGCGTGCAGGTACAGGTCGACGTCGCTGCCCTCGCCGGGCATGACCGCGACGCCTCGCCAGCGGCCGGTGCGCGGCGCCAGCCGCAGGCCGTCGCTGTTGTAGTAGAGGGCCTGGCCGGAGTTCACCTTGCCCCAGCTGCCGGTCGGGGCGGGCGGCGCCTCGCGGCCGCGCGGGTCGAACCAGTCCGGGGTGAATGGCGACCATGCGTACTGGATGCCCCAGCCGTTGTTTGTCTCGCTGGCCTCGGCCACCGCGCCGTTGATATCGGCGCGCAGCGCCAGCGTGTGGCGACCGCCGCGCACGGTGCGCGCCACCGGGTCGTTCTGCACGCCGGTATTGCCCGGCGGGATCGCCACGCAGGCCAGCGTCCACAGCGTGGAGCCGTCCAGGTCGACCGCCAGTGTCTGCGCGGGCGCCTCGACCACGCCCTGGTTCTGCACCGCCAGGTTCAGCCAGGTGGCGGCGGCACCGCCGATCAGCGTGTCGGGCGCCGCCACGCTGGCCACCGTGCCGTCGAACGCCGGCCGGGCCACCAGCGGGCCGGCCCAGCCTGGCCGCGTCACCGGCACCAGATCGGGTTTGGAGCGGGCGACCTCCACCGTGATCGTCACCGGCGCCGTGCCGTCGCGCGGGTCGCGGTACACGACCATCGCGTGGTAGCCGGAGGCGGCGATGTTCGCGTCCAGGCGCGCCTTGCCGTCGGCGCCGGTCTTCAGCAGCGCCGCGGCGCCGTCCAGCCCGCCCACGGTATACGCGGCGTCCAGCCAGCCCACGGTGACCGGTTGCGCGGGATTGGCGGTGGACGCCGCCAATGTGGTGTAGCCCTCGGAACCGGGCGCGATGTAGAACTCCCACAGCCGCAGCATCTCGCCCTCGCCCAGCGTCACGGTCTGCGGCGCGGCGCCCCAGGTGATGGCGTAGTTGCCGTGGTGGCGGACGGTGTAGCTGCTCGCGCCGCCGCTGTAGTTGGTCACGCCGACGTCCCAGTTCTGCACGCCCATCACGTTGCGGTTGACGATCACCGCGTCGAGGTAGCCGGCCACGCGCGCCGAGCCGCCCCCGTTGAAGCTCGTGAAGCCGTCCAGCGCGCTGGCGCTGGCCGCGTGCCCGTAAAGATCATAGTCGTCGGCGCCGCCGGCCGGCACGATGGCCACGGCGTTCCACCAGCCCGTCGACGAGAACCGCACGCCGTCGCAGTTGACGTGGACGACGCCCTCGGTCACCGAGCCGGCGCCGCCGTAGCGCTCGGGCGGCGCCGTCCGCGTGTAGGTCGTGTTCGCGGTCATCAGCGGCGGCGCCCATGCCCACTGCCGCGCCCAGCGGTTGTCGTTCTCGTTCAGTTCCGGGATGGCGTCCGAGCCGTCCAGCCGCGCCTCGAAGATGTGGCGGCCGGCGCGCACCGTCATCGCGCCCAGGTTGTTGCCGTACAGCCCGGCATGGCCGCCCAGAGGAACGCCGATGCCCCACGGGTAGGCGTACTTGCCGTCCAGCCAGGCGTTGACGTAGAACGTGGTCGAGGTGGCCACGTCGCCGGTGTTCTCCAGCGAGCAGTTCCACCAGGTCGCGGCCGCGTCGCCGGCCAGCGTCGTCGGCAGCGGCACGTTCGTCGCCGTCGCGTCGGCCGCGCCGCGCGGCACCAGCACGCTCGACCAGCCGGCCAGCGGTTTGAAGGCCAGGTTCGAGGGCTCGGCGGCCCGGATCGTGAACGGGCCCACCGTCGTCTGCACCAGCGCCCAGCGGCCCGCGCGGTCCACGGCGCGCAGGTTGAGCCACCAGTTGCCGGGGGCCAGGGTGCCGCTGGTGTACTCGGTGACGTCGCCGATGGTCTGCGTCTGCGGCGGCAGCGCCGCGCCGGTGGTGGTCAGCAGCACGGAGTACCCGGCCACGCCCGACGCGTCGTCGAGCGGGTGCGCCCAGGTGAAGTCGATCGTCGGGTCAGGCGACGAGACCCCGGTCGTGTGGCTGGTGGAGACCAGCCCCGTGACGGGGTTGGGCGGCGCCAGGTCGATCTCGTAGCCGTTGTTCTTCGCCGTCTTCCAGATGTCCTCGGCCCAGCCGGCGTAGCGGTTCTTGAACTTCAGGAGGAAGTCCGTGACGCTGTTCGGCGTGTCCAGGTCGGTGCAGATGAACAGGGGGCCGCTGCCGACCGCCAGCGCGTCGGTGCCGCCGGTGAAGCCCGGCTGCGTGTCCTGCGCGCTGTCGCTGATGTCCTGCAGCAGCGCCGCGACCAGTCCTTCGGTCAGCAGCGGGTCGCCGAGGTAGTTCGGACTCGTCCACGTGCACACCTTGACGCGCTCGAAGTCGTACGGGTACTGCGCGGTGTCGCCGTAGTCCGCGATGAACGTGTTGGGGATCAGCCAGCCCATCCAGTCGGGGAAGCCCTCGCTCCAGGCGATGCCCTGGTCCTCCGGACACCACAGGCAGTGCCCGCAGTCCAGAAGGTCGCCGTCGCAGACGCCGTTGCAGTATCCGGGCAGGTTGTCCCACGAGAATTTCGCCATCCAGTGGTGGCCGTACTCGTGGCTGGCGACGGCCTCGTCCCAGTGCCGGTCCTGGCCGATGTGCATTTCGCCGAAGAACGAGTTGTACCAGGCGCCGCTGCCCTCGGGCCACTGCACGTCCAGGCCGGGCGTGTCGTAGGCGCGGTTGTTGCGCAGCCAGCGCCAGGTCCGCGTGACGTTGGTCAGGACGTGCAGGCCTGCCTGGTGGATGTGCTGGGGCGGGGTCATCGGCTGGAAGGTGTAATCGGTGCCGCCGTAGTTGGGCACCACGGCGGAATTCCAGCTGTACAGCGTCTCCCAGGTGGGGTCCTCCACGCGCACGCGGTCGTTGCACGCCTGGTACTCGATGAACAGGTCGGGGTTCGCGCCGCAGTTCCAGCAGCCGTTCCAGGTGAAGGTCACGTCGAAGAAGCCGTCGGGGTCGGTCGTGGTGACGGCCAGCGTGGCATCGAAGACGTCGTTGTCGTCGCAGACCTTGACGGTCACGCCGTCGGCCCCGCGCACGCGCCAGCTCTCGAAATAGTAGTAGATGCGGCCGCGCACGCGGATGTCGCGCGGCGTCACCTTGGCGTCGCCACCGCCGGCGGCGGTCACCGTCGCGTCGGGCGACGGCCCCGGGCCCGCGGGCACCACCTGCGCCCGCCGCGCCGGCAGGCGCGCGATCTCCTCGTCCGTGGCCACGCGCGTCAGTTCGGGCGCGAGCGCCCGCGCCGCGTTCGCGGCCGACAGGTCCAGCGTCTTCGCGTACGTCCGGCCGTCGACGTCGAACGCGAAGGTCAGCGGCTGCGCCGGGTCGGCCGCGGTGGCCGTCACGTCCACCAGCAGGGTCCCGGCCTTCTGCATCTCGGCGACGGCGGGCGCATCCGTGCGCACGCGCGTCCACCCCGCGCCCTCGACGCGGAAGTTCGTCAGCTGCACCGGCAGGGCGGTCGTGATCTCCAGCTGCCCGGTCCAGGTCTTGCCCGCTTCGGCGGCGACCGGCGCGCCCAGCAGCTTCACCTTGACCGGAGGGCCCAGCGTGGCGAACGCGGGCGCGGCGCTCAGCGCCACGGCCAGCGCCATGGCCAGCCCGGCTGCGAGCACCGGCGCGAAAGCGGACTCGGGATGGCGTCTCATGTTCGCGCCTCCTCAGCGGCCGTCGGCCCGGCTGGTGTCGGGCGCGGGTCGCGGTTGGAGCGGCGCCGGCGCCGCGGGGCGGCCCATGGCGGCGATCGCCGCCTCGAGGCTCTGCGCGTCCTCGAGCCTCCCCTCCCGGCGCGCGAACTCGGCCTGCACGCCCAGCACCCGCAACTGGCCGTCCCGCTTCGCCTGCTCGATGGCGCGGTGCAGCGCCAGCGCCGCCGCATCGTCGGGCGCGGACTCGAGTTGCGCGGCCAGCGCGGCCACCTGCGCGCGCTCTTCCTGCAGCGCGGTCTCGATGGCCGCCTGCAGCGGCGACGGCGCGACGGTTTCGGCGGCGGTGGCGGGGTCGTCGGCTGCGAGAGCGGCTCCGATCGAACCGAGGGCGATCACGAGCGCGAGCGCGAACCTTGGCATGGGTGTGAACCTCCGGACGGGGCGTAGCGGCGGTGCGAATCTGATAATGATTATGAGACATCAGGGGGCGGGAGATCACACGGAAAGTCATATAAGTCGATATTTAAGACATATTTGGTCGTGGATGGCTTGGGTCGGCGCGGCTTGATGCCGCCATGGGGGCAACCTCAGACCACTTCCCCTCCCCAAAGTTCCCCGCAGAACTCCCGCCACGGCACGATCTCGATCCCGTCCTCGGTCCGCCGTCGCTCCTCGACGCGCGCCACGACGAGGGACCGGCGCGGCCGCTGGTCCTCGGCCAGGGCGCGCAGGCCGCGCAGGTCGGCGTCGCGCACCTCGCGTCCCGACTTGAATTCCAGCGCGACGTCCATGTCACCGACGATGAGGTCGACCTCGAAGCCGGAGTGCGTCCGCCAGAAGGACAGCATCCGCTCACGCCGCGTGTAGGCCAGGCAGGCGCGGACCTCGTTGATCAGGAAGTGCTCGAAGGCGCGCCCGAACACGTCCGAGCCCTCGACCGCCGGCGGCATCTCCGGGCTCAGCGCGCGCGCCACGCCGACGTCGAACAGGTAGTACCTCGCCGTCTCGACCAGGCGCCGCCTCCCGGCCCGCCGCCACGGCTCCAGGGTGAAGCCGAGCAGCGTGTCGTCGAGGATCCGGTAGTACGCCCGCACGGTGCTGGGCGAGACGCCGGTCTCGCGCGCGATGTTGGCGTAGTTCAGTTGCTGGCCGTGGGTCAGGCCGACAACCTGCAGGAAGCGCACGAACGCCGGCACGTTGCGCGTCGCCGATTCGTCGATGATCTCCTCGCGGATGTACGCGTTCACGTAGGCGCGAAGCCGGGGCCCGGGATCGTCGGCCAGATAGTGGCTCGGCAGGCCGCCGTGGTTGAGGTAGCGGGCCAGGTCCAGGTCCGGCAGCTCGGCGGTCGTCAGCGGCAGGAGGCGATGCTCGACCGCGCGCCCACCCAGGAGATTGTGCGCGGAGCGGCGCAGCTTGCGCGCGCTGGAGCCGCAGAGGACGAACCTCGTGGCGGTATTTTCCAGCAGCCAGTGCACCTCCTCGAGCAGGGCGGGGATCTTCTGCACTTCGTCCACGACGACGACCGGCGGACGGGAGCCGAGCACCTGCTCGCGCAACAGCCTGGGCCTGACGCTCAACTCGGCGCTCAGCGCCGTGTCGAGCAGGTCGTAGGTGCGAGCGTCAGGGAACACCTGACGCAGCAGGGTGGTCTTGCCGGTTTGGCGGGGACCCCACAGAAAGGCTGCCGCTGATCCGGTGACCGGATTGGGGGACCAGGGCAGGTCAAGCGCGCGGCAAATCGGCGAAAATCGTGGACTCATGTGTTGATTATCGCGAAAATCAGTGACTCATGCAACGGCTTTCACGCCAACAAACAGCGGCGGTTACTGTATACAGAACACAGCGGTGGCGACTCTGGCTATAAGTCATTTTATAACAATGTTTTGATCGGCAACCAGGCCTCGGGCCCGGGCGCCTATCATCGCCCGCCCCCAGCCCGATACGGAAACTCCACCCGCCTGCCGCTCCCCTCGATCCACGCCTCGAGGCCGCCGGCTGCCGTCCGCCGGTACCC
>CAYNPY010000073.1:0-18377 GCA_964399195.1 uncultured Fibrobacteraceae bacterium | reverse complement strand
CCTGTGCGCCGAGACGCGCGGGAATGCTGGCCGCCGTCGGCTCGAGCGGCTAGAATCGGGATCGCATCGCTCCGCAACCGCGATCACGTCCACCGAACGCGCCGGGAGTCCCCATGCCCATCCGCCCCCGCATGCGCCCGACCTTCGAGATCCCGATGAAGGTCGACGGCACCCGCACCCTGGCGCGCATCAAGGCCCGGCTCGAGCGGGGCGGCGCCCGCGTGACCGGGCAGGTCGTGGGCGCCCACGCCTTCCTGCAGGTTCCGCCCGAGCGCCAGACGCTGCTCTCGCCGCACCTGGACCTCAAGCTGATCCGCCGCGGCGACAAGGTGGTCCTGCACGGCCGCTTCGGCCCGCGGCCCAACGTCTGGACCGGCTTCATGGCCGTCTACAGCCTGCTCGCGATGGCGGGAGTCGGCGGGTTGATGCTGGGCTGGGCGCAGGCGTCGGTGAAGGAGTACGCGTGGGGCTTCTGGCTGGTGCCGGGCTCGCTGGCGCTGATCGCCTTCGTCTACGGGGCGGCGGTGATCGGGCAGGGGCTGACGCAGGACGAGATGTACGCGCTGCGCAACTTCGTCGACCGCATGGTGGCGGGCGACGAGCGCGAGGAGCCGCCCTGCGGCGAGGAGCCGCCGGCGGCCGCCGAGTGAGCGCGGCCGCTCCGGACGCGCGAAGGCGCCGCGACCCTCGCGGGCGCGGCGCCTTCCCGTCTCGTGTCCCGCTCTAGTTCTTGTCGCGCGGGAACGGCCCGTGCGTCGGCACCGTCACCGGCTCGTCCTTGATCTTCTGCAGCAGGACCTCGACCGCCTTCTCCAGCTGCGGGTCGCGGCCGGCGATCTCCTGCTCCGGCAGGTTGTCGAGCTCGATCGTCGGCTCCACGCCGTGGCCCTCGACGTCGAACTGCCCCTGCATGTTGAACAGCCCGAACTCGGGGAAGGTCACGGCGCCGCCGTCCATCAGGCCGAGCCCGCGGCTGATGCCGACCAGCCCGCCCCAGGTGCGCGTGCCGATCACCGGGCCCAGCTCGTAGTACTTGAAGTAGTACGGCAGCGCGTCGCCGCCGCTGCCGGCGTAGCCGTTGCTGACCATCGCCAGGTGGCCGGCGAACGCCGTGCCGGGCGTGCGCCAGTCCTGCCCGTAGCGGGGCTTCCACAGGTTGACCAGCTTGCGCCGCAGCACGTCCATCACGAAGTCGGGGATGAACCCGCCGCCGTTGAAGCGCTCGTCGATGATGAGCCCTTCCTTGCGCAGGCTGGGGTAATAGCCCTTGGCGAAGCCGACCTGCCCGTCGACGGCCGTGTTGGGCAGGTGCAGGTAGCCGATGCGGCCGCCCGACAGCTCGTCGACTCGGCGGCGGTTGGCCTGCACCCAGGCCTCGTAGAGCAGGTCCGCCTCGCTGGCGATGGGCTCCACCGTCAGCTCGCGGCTGCCCTTGCCGTCGGCGGACTTGCCGACCTGGAGGCGGACCTGCCGGCCCACCTTGTTCTCGAGCAGGCTGTAGGGGTTGGTCGGCGCCTGCAGCTCGACGCCGTCGATCGCGAGCAGGTACTCGCCCGGCTTCGCGTCGATGCCCGGCGCGTGCAGGGGCGTGGGCGTCCCGCCGTTCCAGTCGCGCTCGTCGAAGATGCGCTCGAAGCGGTAGCGCCCGCTGGCGGCGTCCAGCGTGAACGTGCAGCCCAGCAGGCCCGTGCCCACGTTGGGCTCGTCCGGCAGGTCGCCCGGCGCCACGTAGGTGTGCGAGCAGTTGAGCTCGCCGATCAGCTCGCCCAGCAGCCAGGCGAAATCGGCCCCGTGCGCCACGTACGGCACCAGCTGGCCGTAGCGGACGTACATGCGGTCCCAGTCCACGCCGTGCAGGCCGGGGTCGTAGAAGAAGTCCCGCTCCTGCCGCCAGGCGTCGCGGAACATCTGGCGCCATTCCGCGCGCGGCTCCACGCGGGCCTGCATCTGCTCCGTGCGCAGCGGCTTCTCGGCCGGCTTCTGTTCCGCCTTGGCGTCGATGAGGCCCCAGGTCTTCCCTTCGCGGTAGAGGATGCGCTTGCCGTCCTGCGACAGCGAGAAGCCGTCCGCCTTCTCGAGCACCGCCTTGTCCTCGCGCTCGGCGAAGTCGTAGACCCGGATCGCGGCGCTGCCCTGGCCGTCGCGGCCCAGGTTGGGGGTGAAGGGGCGGCTCAGGTAGAAGAGCTTGCCCTCGGCCGCGGCCAGGCCCAGGTAGTTGCCGGGCGCGATGTCCAGCGGCACCAGGCGGTCGGCCAGCCCGGCCGCGTCGATCACCAGCGGCTTGGCCGCCGTCTTCTTCGCCGACTTGTCCTTCTTGCCGTCGTCCTTCTTGTCGGCCGCGTCCTTGTCGCCGTCCTTGCCCTCCTCCTCGTCGTCGGCGCCGACCTCGTCGCTCTCGGGCGGGAACGGGTGCGCCACGTCCGAGCGCAGGGGCGCCACGTAGATCCCGTCCATGTTCGTCCACAGCGGGTGCAGGTCGTAGCCGCCCAGCGTGGGCGAGAAGTGCCGGCTCGACACGAAGTACAGGTAGTCGCCCTTGTCGTCGAAGCAGGGGGCGGAGTCGTCGGTGAAGTCCGACGTCACGCGGTGCGTCTTGCCGGTCGCCAGCTCGTAGAGGAAGATCGACCGGAAGCCGTTGGGTTCGCCCTTGGCGTAGGCCAGCCAGCCGCCGCCGCCCGGCGCCCAGCTCCACTCGTTGATCTCGCCGGTGGTCGATTGGTCGACCTTCGTCATGGCGCCGCTCGCTGCGTCGACCAGCCACAGGTTCATCGCGGCGTCGCACACGGCCAGGTGCTTGCCGTCGGGCGACCAGCCCAGACCGGTCTTGTAGGTGGCGGCGCCGGTGGTGAGCTGGCGGGCCTCGCCGCGGCCGTCGGCCGGCGCCAGCCAGATCTCGTACTCGCCGCTGCGGTCGCTCAGCCAGGCCAGCTGCGTGCCGTCCGGCGACCAGGCCGGCGTCATCTCGCGCACGCCCGGCGTGGCGGTCAGGTTGCGCACGTCGCCCTTCTCGGCGGGGACGGTGAAGACGTCGCCGCGCGCCGCGAACGCCGCGCGCATGGCGTCCGGAGCCACGGCGGCGCCGTTGATCAGGCCGGCCACGTCCTTGATGGCGGGCCGCGCCAGCACGTTGTCGCTGTGCAGGGAGACCGTGATCTTGCGCGACTTCCCGCTGGCCAGGTCCAGCACGTACAGCCAGCCGCCGTTCTCGTAGACGATGGCGCCGGGCCCCAGGCTCGGGTTGCGGACGTCGTACTCCTCGTGGAAGGTGACCTGCCGGTGCTGCTTCGTGGCCGTGTCGTAGGCCCAGATCTGCAGGCGTCCGGTGCGGTCGCTGTTGTAGTAGATGGTCCCGCCGTCCCACATCGGGAAGTTGTCGGCGCCCGCCCAGTCGGTGATGCGCTCGGAGCGATTGGCCGCGAAGTCGTAGGTCCAGACGTCCTGGGCCCAGCCGCCCTTGTAGCGCTTCCAGGTGCGGTTCTCGCTGGGCTCGCGGTTGTAGGCGATGAGCTTGCCGTCCGGCGAGTAGCTCGACAGGCCGGCCGTCGGCAGCACCATCGGCTGCGGCAGGCCGCCGCCGACGGGCACCGTGAACAGTTTCAGGTCGCGCCCGGTGTGGCTGGCGCGCTGCGACTGGAAGCGGACCGCGCCGCCGTCGGGCTGCCAGTCGATGACGCGGTCGAACGCCGGATGCCAGGTCAGGCGGGTCGGCTCGCCGCCGCCCGCGGGCATCACGTACACGTCCGGGTTGCCGTCGTAGTTGCCGGTGAAGGCGATGGTCCGTCCGTCCGGCGAGAACTTGGGCTGCGAGACGCGGCCCGGCGCCGCGGTCAGGCGATGGGCCAGGCCGCCCTGCGCGGACACCGACCACAGGTCGCCCGCGTAGGTGAAGACGACGCGGTCGCCGTGGATGTCGGGGAAGCGGAGCAGGCGCGCGTCGCTGAAGTCGGGCTCGGCGTCCACGGGGTCGCCGCCGGCGGTGGCGGGGACGGCGAGCGCGGCCGGCGCCGGCAGGAGCGCCAGCAGCAGCGGCAGCAGCGCCAGCGCGGCGGCGCCGCGACAGGCGTTGAACGGGCAGCGGGACATGGAAACCTCCAGGTTGGTCCGGTGACGGGACGGACGGTCGGGTCGGGGCAGCGGCAGTGCGCCCGGCGGCCGGGCGACGGGCCGCGGCCGCGAGGGCCGCAGCCTCCTTAAGACGCGATCAACGGCCGCGGGGTTGCGCAGCGGGCGCCGCCGGGGCGGCCGGCGTCGTCGTCGCCGCCGGGGCCGCCGGCCGGCGCGGCAGCGGCACGGGGTCGTCGGCCAGGGCCCGGGCCAGGCCGGCGATGGCCCGCGCGTTCCGGACCACCAGCGCCGGGTCCACCTTGTCCAGGTCGTCGGCCGGCGAGTGGTGGTAGTGGAAGTAGGTGTCGCCTTCGACGCGGTGGCCGATGCCGGGCACCCCGCGCTCGACCAGGGGCCCGATGTCGGCGCCCGAACCGCCGGCCACGACGGCGTCGGCGCCCAGCGCGGCCAGCGGCGCCGCCAGCGCGCGCACCCGCTCGACCGTCAGCGAATCGCCGGCCACCGAGAACCCGCGCGGGGCGAAGGCGCCCGAGTCGCTCTCCAGAGCCGCCACGTGGCGGTCCAGTTCGTGCGCGTGCGCGTCGCGGTAGGCGCGCCCGCCGTAGACCCCGATCTCCTCGGCCGTGTACAGCACCACCCGCACCGTGCGGGCCGGGCGCGCGCCGCCGGCGATCAGCTCGCGCGCGGCCGCCATGACCATCGCGCAGCCGGCCGCGTCGTCGTGCGCGCAGGTGCCGACGTCCCAGGAATCCAGGTGCGCCGCCAGCAGCACGATCTGCTCCGGCCAACGGGCGCCGCGGATGTCGGCCACCACGTTGGCGCAGGGGCCGTCGCCCAGGTTGCGCGCCTCCATGTACAGGTGCACGCGGGGGCGCAGGCCGCGGTCGCACAGGCGTTGCAGGCGCGCCGCGTCCTCGACGGTGACGGCGGCGGCCGGGATGCGCGGCGCGTCGTCGGCGTAGCGCATCATCCCGGTGTGCGGCGTCGCCAGGCTGTACGGCGTCACCGAGCGGATCAGGCAGGCCACGGCTCCGTGCCGCGCCGCCGCGCTGGCGCCCCGGCTGCGGTACTGAACCGTCTGCCCGTAGCCCTCCCACGGCATGTTGAACAGGACGATGCGGCCGGCCGCCTCGGCGCCGCGCCGCTCCAGCTCCTCGAACGAGCGGACGGCCAGCACCTCGGCCTCGATGCCGTCGGGTCCGGTGCCGTCGCTCAGGCCCAGCCCCAGCAGCCGCATGTCGAAGGCCACCGGCGCCGTGCAGCGCGCCCACTCGCGCCCGCGCTCCCAGACCGGCACCGTGACGGGCTCGGTCCAGACGCTGTCGAAGCCGGCCCCGCGCAGCGTGCCGACGGCCCACTCGACCGCGCGCGCCATCTGCGGGCTGCCGGCCGGTCGGGCGCCGACCAGGTCGCAGAGGTCTGCCAGCGCGCGCCAGGCGAAGGTGGCGGTGTCGGGGATCGCGGCCGCCGCGGGCGCCTCCGCGGCGGGGGCCGCGGCCGGCGCCGCGCAGAGGATCAGCAGGGCCAACATCATCGGGAGGCGCGGCGAGCGGGTCATCGGATCACTCCTCGGCCGCGGGGCCGGATCGGGTGGAACGGGCGCGGCCACCGTCGCCGGCGGCCGCCTCCCCACACGCTAGCAGAGATCGCGCGCGCTGTCACCGGGCGCGCGCCCGGTCAGCCGCCGAGCTTCTTGAACACCTTGTCGATCCGCTTGAGCGCCATGTTCAGCTCGGTCTTCGTGATGTTCAGCGGCGGCGCCAGCCGGATGACGTTCTCGTGCGTCTCCTTGCAGAGCATGCCTTCCTTCATCAGCGCCTCGCAGTACGGCCGCGCCTTGCGGTCCAGCACGATGCCGATCCACAGCCCGCGCCCGCGCACCTGCTTGATGGGCTTGTGCTTCATCTCCTGCAGCTTCGCGAGGAACCAGGGGCCCAGCTTGGCGCTGTTCTCGACCAGCTTCTCCTCGACCAGCACCTTCATCGCCTCGCGCGCGACGGCCATGCCCAGCGGGTTGCCGCCGAACGTCGAGCCGTGGTCGCCGGGATGGAACACGCCCATCACGTCCTCGCGCGCCAGGAACGCCGACACGGGGTAGAAGCCGCCGCTGAGCGCCTTGCCGACGATCACCGCGTCCGGTTTCACGCCCTCGTGCTCGAAGGCGAACATCTTGCCCGTGCGCCCGAGGCCCGACTGGATCTCGTCGCAGATCATCAGCACGTTGTGTTCGCGGCAGAGCTTCTCGGCCTGCTTGAGGAAGCCGTCCGGCGGCAGCTTGATGCCGGCCTCGCCCTGGATGGGCTCGACCAGGAACGCCGCCGTGTTCGGCGTGATCGCCGCGGCCAGCGCCTTCGCGTCGCCATAGGGGATGATGACGAAGCCCGGCGTGAACGGCCCGAAGCCGTCGCGGTACTGCTCGTCGGTCGAGAAGCTGACGATGGTCGTCGTGCGGCCGTGGAAGTTGTCGGCGCAGACGATGATCTCGCACTTGTCCTTCGCGATGCCCTTGACCTTCTCGCCCCACTTGCGCGCGGCCTTGACCGCGGTCTCCACGGCCTCGGCGCCGGAGTTCATCGGCAGCACGCGGGGGAAGCCGGTCAGCGCGCAGACCTCCTCGCAGAAGTGCGGCAGTTGGTCATTGCGGAAGGCGCGGCTGGTCAGCGTCACGCGCGAGGCCTGCTTCTTCAGCGCCTTGACCAGCCGCGGGTGGCAGTGGCCCTGGTTGACGGCGCTGTAGGCCGCCAGGAAGTCCATGAACCGGTTGCCCTCGACATCCTCGACCCAGACGCCCTCGGCCTTGCGGATGACGATGTCCAGCGGGTGGTAGTTGTGGGCCCCGTACTGCTCCTCGATGGCGATCAGCTTCTCGGTCTTCAAGACGTTACCCTCCGGAAGGATTCTTCGGCGCCGCCGCGCACCGGTGGCGCTGCCGCGCGGCCAAGTTAGCGCCCGCCGGCGGGCTTTTCCACCGCCGGCGGGCGCCCGCGAGGCCGGGCCGAAAAAAATGCGGGTGCCGCCGAAATTGTGCTTTACTTCTAGAAGAACTTTGAATATTAAAGCCAAAGCGCCGGGCGGCAGGCCCGACCGGGGAAGGACCCCCGACGGCCTCCGACGGCGCACGACGACCGGCCCCGGGCCGGTCAGGTCCAGCGGTTCGGCCAGCCGGGTCCAGACGGAACGACGGACTCCCGCGAGGGGTCGGGGACGGATCCCCGGGCGGCAAAGAGGGGCGGGTTCAATGGTCCTGGGTGCCAGCCCGCCCCTCGCCGGCCGACCGCGGCGCACGGACGCGCCGCGGCAACTGCCGCCGGACCCGCGACAGGAACTGGCAGGGCGGCCATTCCTGGATCTCAGGGACCGGCCCGGACCGACAACCGGCGCCACACCGGCCGGTCCCTGATCTGCGCAAGCGCGGACGGCAGTGACGTCGCACGGAAGCGACGAGCCGTCGCGACGATGACGCCCGGCAGGGAGGCCGGAAGTCATGGCGCCTGCCAAACGACCCGCGCCGGCCGGACCGGGGCGGGAGCCGCTGCCGCCGCTGATCCACGGGCGCGTCCGGCTCCTGCTGCTGTCCCGGCTCATCGCCGTGCCCGCCGCCCACGCCTTCACCGACCTGCGCCGCCAGTTGGACCTGACCGACGGCGTCCTGTCGGTGAACCTCGCCAAGCTCGAACAGGGCGGCCTGATCCGCGTCGAGAAGGCCTTCGTCGGCCGCCGGCCGCAGACCCTGGTCCGGATCACGGACGAGGGGCGCGCGCGGTTCGCCGAGTACGTCGAAGAGTTGAAGAGGATCGTGCCGGGGCTGGGGGAGTGACCGCGGCGCTCACCCCTCCGCGCCCACGCCGTCGATGATCGGGACGCGGTACGCGTGCGCGAACGCGGCGACCTCGTTGAGCAGCGCGGGGTCCAGCCGCCGGAACACCTCCGCCTGGATGGCGTCCGGGACGCGGCCGTAGTGCGCCTCGGCGATGGCGCCGGCGATGCAGGCCGCCGTGTCGGCGTCGCCGCCGAACGAGACGGCGTTGCGCACGGCGTCCTCGAAATCCGTCGACTCCAGGAAGGCCACTGCGGCCGCGGGCACCGTGCCCTGGCACGTGGGGTCGAAGGGGCCTCCGCGCTGCAGCACGGCCAGCGGCGTGCCGCAGTCGTAGCCGAAGCGGTCGGTCAGCAGGGAGGCGAGCCGCTCCTTCGGCCACCCGGCGCGCGCGGCCGCGATCGCCGCCGCCACGGCCTGCGCCCCCTTGATGCCCTCCGGATGGTCGTGCGTGACCACGGCGCTGCGCGTCGCTTCGCCGATCACCTGCTCCAGATCGTCGTACGCCCACCCGACGGCGGCCACCCGCATGGCCGAGCCGTTGCCGTAGCTGCCGTAGGGCGGCGCCTGGTCCGCCAACAGCCAGTCCAGGAACAGCGGCCCGTACCCGGCCCACGGGTAGCGGCGGCCCCACTGGCGCAGCGCGACCGCGTAGTCCTGCCCGAGCCTGATCGCAGAGGCGACGGCCACCGCCAGCACGGTGTCGTCGGTGAAAGACGAGTCCTTCCCGAACAGCGGGAAGTCCTTCGGCTGGGGATCGTCGCCCTCGTACAGGGAGCCGATCACGTCGCCGGCGATGGCGCCGATCATGGGTCGCCTCCTTCGTTTCGGGTAGCTTCCGGGGCCTCATCGACGCCGTCCCCGTTCCGGACCACCTCGTGCTCAAGCGTGGCGAGGTCGATCAACATCGCGCGGGTCGCAGTCCCGGCCGCGACGTTGAAGTGCCGGCCGCAACGCCCGAACCCGCTGTGGCTGTGCCCGTGCACGTGCGCCAGCGGTCGGCGCTGCTCGATGAGCGCGGCCAACGGGCGCAGGCCGATCCGCCTTCCCAGGAGACCGAGATCAAGGCTCCCCCGGGCCGGGACATGGGTGACCAGGACGGTGCGGGAATCGACCAGCGGCGCCAAGGCCTCCAGATCCGCGGCGATCACCGATTCAGGCCGCTCGTTGACGTTGCCCATGAACGGCAGGCTGCACTGGTAGCCCACGAAATTGCAGTTGCCGAAATCGACGCGTCGGCCGTGCAGCGAGCGCACACGCGGAGACCCGTCCCGCAACTCCACGTAGTCGCCGTTGCCCATGATGTAGAGCACCGGCTGCGGCAGCCGCGCCAGCGCTCCGAGCATCCGCTCGCGATCCTTTTCCTGCGCCGCCTCGACCGTGTCGTCGTCGTCGGGATAGCCGAAGAGATCGCCGGCCAGGACCAGCGCCGCCGGCCGGCGCTCCAGCGCCTGGTCGACCAGCCAGTCGTAGACCTCGTGCCTGCCGTGGATGTCGGCCGCAGCCAGGATCACCATGGCGTCCGCCTCCGGAGGCGGGTGAGGGGCACCTGTCCCGCGCCACTTGCGCCGGCGCAAGTCGCTTGCGGCCGGATCGGCGCGAACGACCGCCGCGCCGTCGCTACCGCAACAACGTCATTCTCCGCGCGATGTCGCCGGCGGTCGTGCGCAGGCGGTAGACGTAGATCCCCGACGGAGCGGTCCGGCCCGCGTCCGTGAGTCCGTTCCAGGTGCATTCATGGTCGCCGGCCTCGAACCGGCCCGAGGCCAGGGTCCGCACGAGCGCGCCGCGCAGATCGAAGATGCGCAGATCCACCGGGCCGCTCGCCCGCAACGCGAAGCGGATCCTCGTGGTGGGGTTGAACGGGTTCGGCACGTTCTGCGCCAGATGGTCGACCACTGGCGGGACGTCAGGCGGTGTTCCCGTGGCGGTCGCTTCGTTCCACCGCGCCAGGCCGCGGAAATCCCTGCCGCCCGCGTGCCAGAAGTCCCCGCCGACGGCCAGTCCCCAGGGTGTCGCGACCATCGTCTCGACGCCCTCCTCGATGCCGGCGCGGCCGACGCCCGAGCCCAGGGACGCCCAGACCGAGCCGTCCCAGGCGACGATGTTGCGGGCCGCGGTCCCGGCCAGCGTGTCGAACCGGCCGCCCAGCACAAGCCGACCGTCGTACGCCTCCATCGCTTCGAGGCTGACCGTGTCGTCCCGGTCCGCGACGTCCCGCCAAACGTAGCCGTCCCAGCTCTTGACCTCGCCGGCCGCGCCCGCCACGTAGAGTCGGCCGTCGTGCACCCGCATCAGGCGCGGCTCATCCCAGCTCGCACCCGCCACGGACAGGCACGTCGTGCCGTCGTATCGCGCGAGGGCTTCGCAACCGCTCCACGGGCAGCCGCCGATGTAGAGGTGGTCGCCGTACACGCACATGCTGCGAACGACTTCCGGCCACCAGGCGAGGGGCTGCAGCGCACGCCAGCCGGCGCTGCGCAAGCGAGCCACCTTTGTCAACGCCCCGTACCCCGGCACGAGCCAGTTGAAATCGCCCGCCGCATATACCTCGCCCTGGTACGAGGCGAGGCAATGAACACCCGTCCCGAGTTGGCCCTGGGCATAGGCCGTGCCCAGCGGCGCCCAGATCGAACCGTTCCAGCGCGCGACATCCGTCGCAACGACACCGCCGATCTGGTGGAAGCTGCCGCCGGCGATCAGCTCGCTGCCGTGGACCGCGAGTGCGCGGATTCGATGGCTCTCGTCCACGTAGGCGAGACCACCGCCGAGAGCGTGCCAGTTCGCGCCGTCCCACCGGGCAATGCCGCCGACGGCGAGGTTGCCGACGCGGCTGAACGTGCCGGCCACGACCAGGCTGCCGTTCCACATGACCGATGCCAGAACGTCGCCATCGAGGCCCGGGCCTTCGAGCAGGACGCTGTCACGACCGTTGGAGAGGTGGATAAGGGTTCGCTCCGGGGACGCCATGGCGGCCGCCGGCCGGCCGTTCACGCTGCACAACCCCAGCATGCGCAGGCCGGTGTCGAGCACGATCTGGCGCCAGGCGGCACCGTCCCACTGGAGCACCCGCACGTGGGTGGCGTCATGCATGGCCAGCGACAACGTTCCGGCGTTGTCGCACAGGAAGTAGGACTGCTGGGCGTAAACGAGGGGCAGGGGGTCGCCGAACGGCGTCCAGGCCGTGCCGTCCCAGGCGGCGACACGGCGCACCTCGGCAACGCCGGCGGTCGTGAAGGGGCCGGCGGCCACCAGCTTTCCGCTGTGCACCGCCAGCGTGCGGGCTTCGTCGTCGAGCCCGTTCTGCAAGGGGGACCACGTCGCGCCGTCCCACGCGGCGATGTGGTTGACGATGACCGTACCGGCGGCGTGGAAGGCGCCGGCAACCACCAACTTGCCCCCGTACTCGGCCATCGTCGTCGCGCCGGCCCCGAGTCCGCCAGCGAGCGGCGCCCAGTCGGCGCCGTCCCAAGCTGCGATCCGCTGCGCGAACACCGAACCTGCCACCTGGAAATCGCCCGCTGCGATCAATCGGGTTCCGTACGTGCCCAGCACCGTGACCCGGTCGTCGAGGCCGAGACCCACCGCGTGCCACTGCGTCCCGTCGAACCTGATGATTCGGTTGGCTGCGCAGCCGCCGGCGACGGTGAAGTCGCCACCGATCACCAGATCGCCCCCCTGCGCGACGGCGCTGTGGATCGGCCCGTTGGTCCGCGCTCCGAGCGACTGCCAGGCAGCCCCGGTCCAGCGGTAGACCTCGCGTTCGGCGGCCACGACCAAGGAGCCGTTCCAACTGCACAGGCTCACGACGGTCTCGGGCGTGCGGATGGGGAAGTCGCCCATCCAGAGAGCGTCGCCGACGGCTTTGTCCGGGTCCGCAGCCGCCTCGTCGGCGAACGGCCAGGGTCCCGGCGCCAGTCGCAGCCCCGGGAAGTTCACGTCGCCGCGATAGCCTTGCGCGCGAAGTGCAGCGAGGTCCAACAGTCCATCCGCGCGCAGGCCGGCGAGGATTTCCGGCGTCGGGGAGTCGTCCGGCCTCGGGCCGGACGCAGCGGGGGTCGTGGCCCACGCCACCAGCGCAAGGCCGAGCAGAAGCGACCGGGTTCGTTCCATGGCGCACCTCCGGATGACTCGCCTACCGCACCAGCGTCAGCTTCCGCGTCAGCAGCGTCGCGCCGTCCAGTTCCAGCCGCGCGAAGTAGACGCCGCTCGCCAGCCCCGCGGCGTCCCAGGCGGCCTCGCCCGGGCCGGCGCCTCGCGGGGCGTCGAGGGGGCAGGCCACCTCGCGGCCCCGCGCGTCGAGGATCCGCAGCCGCGCCGCGCCCGCGTGCGGCAGCGTGAAGGCGAATGTGGTGCGGGGGTTGAACGGGTTGGGGAACGCCGCCAGCGCGGCGCCCGCGGCAGGCGGGTCGCCGGCCGGCGAGAGGCCGCCGTCGCGCGTGGCGATGACCACGAGGTCGTCGATCAGCGCTTCGACGATGCTGCCGCCGCCGGTGTCCGAGGCGATGAAGCGCAGGCGCACCTGCGCCGTGAGGTCGACGCCGGGGCGCGGCAGCTCGAAGGCCGCGCGGGTCCACGGCGAAGCGGTGTCGCCCACGATCTCCAGGCCGGTCCAGGTGGCGCCGTCGTCGTCGGAGATCTCCACCAGGAAGTCGTCGTCGTACCGCGTCTCGTTGGCGTACCAGCGCCAGTAGGCGATCTCCGCCCACTCGCAGCCGGACAGGTCGATCGCCGGCGAGACCAGCGTGGTGCGGCCGCCGTCCACGTCCTGGTCGCCGGGCGCGCCGCCGGGGGCGCCGTTGCCGGTGACGAAGCAGACCTGACCGGGCGCCGGCGTGTGGTCGTCCTCGGGCTGGTAGGCGGTGCCCACGGGGTCGGCGCGCAGCCACAGGCCCGCGGTGGCGTTGTCGCCGGCCGAGCCCAGCGTCCAGCCGCGGTCGATCTCGGCGTCGTCGAGGAATACCACCTCGATACCGGCGCGGAAGGCGTGCAGCGCCGCGGGCGCTTCGGGGGGGCTGGCCGCCGTGAAGCCCGCTTGGTCGCTTGCCGTCAGGTAGTACTCGATCAGCGCGCCGCGGGCCTGCGCGGGGATCACGGCGCCGTACTGGTCGTCCTGGCCCGTGGGCAGCAGCGGCAGCTGGGCGAAGGCGCCGCCGTCGATGCGGTAGGACAGCGCGAAGCTGCCGGGATCCGTGGCGCCGGCGGCGATCACGCCGGCCGTGACGGGGAAGGGCCCGTTGCCCTCCTGGTGCGGGAAGGGCTCGTGCACGAGCGCCAGATGGAACGGCCGGGCGAGCGTCGCGGTGGTGGCCAGCGCGAGCCTCACGTTGTCCGCCATGAAGGCGAAGTCGTTCGCGCTGGTGCCGACCACATCGTTGGCGGTGTGGATGTACGGGCTGTACGTGCCGCTGTCCTCGAAGATCATGAGGGCACGGTAACCGGCGCTCCAGAACGACGCGTGGTCGCTGCTGGCGCCGTAGGGGAGGGCGCCGTCCACGGCGGCGAAGCCCGGCACGTAGGCGGCCAGGCATGCGTAGGCCAGGTCGCGCAGCGGCTGGCTGGCCGTGTTCGCGACCAGGTCGGCGTCGGCCGCGTCGCCGGCGGCGCGGTAGGCCAGCATGTCGAGGTTGATCATGCCGACCACGTCCAGGCCCTGCGCGGCGGCCTGACTGGCCCAGGCGTCGCTCCCGTAGAGGCCCTGTTCCTCGCCGCTGAACGCGATGAACACCAGCGTGTGCTCGAAATCGTAACCGGCCATCAGCTTCGCCGCGGCCAGCACGCAGGCCGTGCCGCTGGCGTTGTCGTCGGCGCCGGGGGAAACGGCGGGATTGCTGTTGTTGAGCGAATCGTAGTGTCCGCCGATGACCACGCAACGGTCGGCGTAGACCGCGCCGGGCTTCGTGCAGACGACGTTGTCGTTCCAGCCGTTGTAGTCGTGCAGGACGACGTCGTCGTAGCCGTACGACAGGAACTGGTCGCGGATCCAGTTCGCGGCCTGCGCGCCGCCGGCGTACTGGCTGTGCCGGGTGCCGAAGCCCTGCAGGTCCTGGACGGCGGTCTGCAGGTCGGCCGCGTCGACGGCGGCCACCAGGGCCTGGATGTCGGGCTCGACCGCGCGCTTGCCCGCGGGCTCCTCCCACGGCCGGCTGACGAAGCGCAGCGGGCGGCGGAACACGCGCTGAACGTCGGCCAGGCAGGACAGGCCGAGGCCATCGGCGGCGGGCAAGCGCAGAATGCGGAAGCCATCGCCCTCGTGCACCGACTCCGCGGAGTCGGGCAGTTTCGTGGACCGGCCGCCCGGAGCCTCGTACTGGACGAGGTACTCGCAGGCCGGATCATCCGCGGCCACGACGACACGGTGCCCGAGTCCCCAGGCCGCCACACGCGCCAGATCATCCGCGGCGAGCAGACCCAGGTAGCCGCCGGGCACTTCCGCCAGCAGCATCAGACCCGCGGCGTCGACGGCGCGGCCGCCGGCCTCGTCGGTCCTCAGAAACACGAGACTGCGTTCAGGGGCCGCGCCGGCGGCCATGCCGCTGGTCGCGAACAGGAAGATCGACAGGAGCAGCGTGCCAGGACGCATGGCCATCTCCGCGGCGGGGGCCGGTCGCCGCCGGCCGACCGGCGACGGGACAGGGCAGGGAACCGACGGCGATGATACCAGATCCGGCCCGGCCGCGTGAGCGGTCCCGGCTGGCTCCGGTGTCTTGACATAAAGACAGCGCGTATAATCAAACGGAGACAAATTGGCGGGAGATAAAAATCGCCAGGACTGTCTTATTTTTTAATATGTTGGTGTACAATCAATTATAGTTTCGTTCGACATTCAAGATCATAAAGATTTTGCGTACGATTGTTGCTCCGTGGCGCGCTCGGCCACCAGGACGGCCGGCCCCACAAGGAGGATTCCCGCATGATCCACCTCGCCCACGCCCGTTCCGCGCGACCACGAAGCACCACCGCTGCCCGCGTCATCCTGACCATCGGCTGGCTGGCTTGCGCGCTGCCCGTCGATGCCGCCCGGGCGAACTCCGCGACCACGGAGCGGACCGTCCGCTGGGCGGCCTCGCCGCTGCGCGACATCTACGGCCGCAGCCTGCCGCCCGCGGCCGGCTACGAGGTCTGGCTCAGCGCCGATGCCGGCCCCGAGTCGCTGGTCGCGGTCGCGCCCGACACGCAGCACACCCTGCACCTGGAGGGCGGCGTCACCTACGTCGTTCGTGTCCGGGCGATCGGCGCCGACGGCGCCAAATCCCCGTTCAGCGAGCCGTCAGATCCGTTCGAGGCGCCGAAGGACGCGACCGCCAGCCCCACGCCGGAAGCGCAGCCCACCCTGGGGCCGGCCTGGCCCAACCCGTTCAACGCGCGCGTGACGCTGGCCTACCAGGTGCCCGACAGGTTGCCGGCAGGATCGCCGTTCGGCCTGGCGATCCACGATCTGCGCGGGCGCAAGGTGGCTGCGCTCGCCCTGGACCGGCGGCCGGGCGTGCACACCGTCGACTGGATGGCCGCCGACGGGCAGGGGCGGCGGCTGCCGTCGGGCGTCTACATCGCCCACTACGACTGCGGCGGGCAGCAGACGTCGCTGCGGTTGACGCTGGTGTCGTGAGAGAGTGACGGCCACCGGCAACCACGGTTGACGCGAATTTGACATCATACCATGCATTTGATTAATGCTGCTTTTGTGGTAATATTGAGGACCGGAAACCGCCGCGCGGCGTGCCGTCGTCAGGCCGCTGCGCCCCGCATCGCCCTTTGACCGCACGAGGAACCCGGCATGAAGCTGCGCCTGGCCCGCCTGTCCGTCCTGCTGCTGATCCTGACCGCGCTGGCGCCGGCCGCGCGCGCGGACGTCATCATCTCGGAGCTCTGCGACCCGCGCCTGAACTACCTGACCGACCGCTACCTCGAGATCTGGAACAGCGGCCCCGCCAGCGTGGACCTGACCGGCTGGCAGCTGATCGCCGTGGGCAACGGCGTGGACATCTTCACCTGGAACCTGTCCGGCAGCATCGCGCCGGGACAGGCCCTGGTCGCGGGCGACGCCACCTTGACGGTCCCGTTCACGGTGCACTTCGCGGCCGAGGCCTGGTCGGCCAGCAACTCGACCTGGAACGGCAACGTCAACGACGGGGCCAAGCTGAAGAACGCGTCGGGAACGGTGGTCGAGAGCCTGGTCGTGCCGGCCACCAACTTCGAGAACAAGACGATGGTCCGTAACCCGGACGTGACCACGCCCAGCCTCACCTTCAACGCCGCGCAATGGACCGCGACCGCGGTGGACACGCCGACGCAGGCCACCCCGGGCGTGCACAACCCGCCCGTGTCGCAGGGGCCCGTGATCACGGCGATCACGACGGTGCCCGCGCTGCCGCTGCCCGGCCAGCCGGTCGACGTGCAGGCGACGGTCACGGACGCGCTCTCGACGATCACGGGCGTCGCGCTGCACTGGGGGACGGCTGCGGGCTCGCGGCCCAACGCGATCACGATGACCCACGCGGGCGCCGGGCTCTACCAGACCACGGCGCCGATCCCGGGCCAGGCCGCCGGCGCCACCGTGTACTACGCGATCACCGCCAACAACGCGATCCCGGCGCAGACCGTCTCGCCGGAGCAGTCGTACAGCCTGCCGGTTGCCGCGACGATCGCGGCCATCCAGGGCGTCGGTCTCGATTCGCCGTACGCGGGTCAGGCGGTCGTCACCGCGGGCGTGGTCACCGCGGCGTTCGGCTCGACCTTCACCGTGCAGGATGGCGCCGGCGCGCGCAGCGGGCTGTGGGTGACGGGAGTCGCGGCGCCGGCCGTGGGCGCCGCGGTCGAGCTGTTCGGCACCGTGGCCGAGAGCGACGGCAACACGACGCTGACCGGCGCCCAGATCGTGTCCACCGCCCCGGGCAGCGTCCCGGCGGCCGCGGTCGTGACCACCGGCGCGGCCGCGGGCGAGGACTGGGAGGGCGTGCTGGTGCAGGTGGTCGACGCCGCCTGCACGGTCAGCTCGCCCTCGACGGCGACCTGGCAGGTCAGCAACAGCGGCGGCGCCGTGAAGGTGGACGACCTGGCCCTCACGCCGTCGCTGGTGCTGGGCACGCGCTACACGATCACCGGGCCGGTCAACGGCACCGCGGCCGCCGGCGGCATCGTGCCGCGCTCGGCGGGCGACATCGTCTTCGTCGGCGACACCTTCGCGCCGCAACTCGCCGCCGTCGCGGCCCCGGGACCCACGACGGTGACGGTCACCTTCACCGAGGCCGTCGCCGCCGCCAGCGCGGCGGTGGCCGCCAATTACGCGGTTTCCGGCAGCACCGTGACCGCCGCCGCGCCCGTGGCCGGGCAGCCGGCGATGGTGACGCTCACGGTCACGACCCTGGCCGCGGGCGCCCACACCTTGACGGTGAACGGCGTGGCGGACCTGTACGGCAACGCCGTGGCGGGAGCGTCGCTGCCGTTCACGTTCTACGGCGGCAACATCCCGCCCGGCTACTACGCCTCGGCCGAGGGCCTGACCGGCGCCGCGCTGCAGGCGGCGCTGCACGCGATCATCGACGGCCACACGGCCATCGGCTACGACTCGCTGTGGAACGCCTTCTACACCACCGACGACCTGCCGGGCGGCAAGGTCTGGGACATCTATTCCGACGTGCCCGGCGGCACGCCGCCCTACCTCTACACCCTGGGCGTCGACGAAGGCGGCTCCGCCTCCGGCGAGGGCGAGGGCTACAACCGCGAGCACACCTGGCCCACCAGCTGGTTCGGCGACATCGCGCCG
This sequence comes from uncultured Fibrobacteraceae bacterium, assembly GCA_964399195.1. Lineage (GTDB taxonomy): Bacteria > Krumholzibacteriota > Krumholzibacteriia > LZORAL124-64-63 > LZORAL124-64-63 > CAINDZ01. The sequence goes on along the minus strand of CAYNPY010000073.1, from coordinate 729 downwards.
ATGCGCACCGACCTGTTCCAGGTCTACCCGACGGACATCTACGTGAACAACCGCCGCGGCAGCTACCCCTACGGAGAGGTGGACGCGCCCACCTGGTCGTCGCTCAACGGCGGCAAGCTGGGCCCGTGCGTCTACCCGGGCTACACGGGCGTCGTCTTCGAGCCCATCGACGCCTACAAGGGCGACGTCGCGCGCAACTACTTCTACATGTCGACGCGTTACCTGGGCGAGGACGCCGCCTGGCCGGGCAGCCCCATGACCGACGGCGCGGTGCTGCTGCCCTGGGCCGAGGCGCTGCTGCTGGAGTGGAACGCGATGGACCCGGTCAGCCAGAAGGAGATCGACCGCAACGAGGCGGTGTACGCGATCCAGAACAACCGCAACCCGTTCATCGACCGGCCGGACTTCGTGCAGAAGGTCTTCCAGCCCGAGCTGAGCCCCGTGCCGCAGCCGGTGACCGCAGGGCAGGCGCTGCTGCGGCAGAACGTGCCCAATCCGTTCAACCCCTCGACCGTGATCCGCTACGAGCTGTCCGCGCCGGTGGCGGTGGAGCTGCACGTGTACGACCTGGCCGGGCGCCTGGTCGACACGCTGCAGGCCGGACCGCAGGACGTCGGCGCGCACGAGGTGACGTGGCAGGGCCGCGACGACGACGGTCGTTCGGTGGCCGCCGGCGTCTACGTCTACCGCCTGCGCGCGGGCGACGAGGTGCTGACGCGGAGGATGGTG
>CAYNPY010000072.1:0-18500 GCA_964399195.1 uncultured Fibrobacteraceae bacterium | reverse complement strand
GCAAGGGCTACAAGTTCTCGACCTACGCCACCTGGTGGATCCGCCAGGCGATCACGCGCGCGATCGCCGACCAGGCGCGCACGATCCGCGTGCCCGTGCACATGATCGAGGCGATCAACAAGGTCAACCGCGCCAACCGGCAGCTCCTGCAGGAGCTCGGGCGCGACCCGAAGCCGGAGGAGGTGGCGGCGTTCCTCGAGATGCCGCTGGAGAAGGTGCAGGGCGTCCTGCAGGCCAGCCTCGAGCCGGTCAGCCTCGACCGCCCGATCGGCGAGGACGAGGACAGCAACCTGTCGGACTTCATCGAGGACGACAGCGCGCCGTCGCCGGCGCGGCAGGCCGCCCAGAGCATGCTCAAGGACCAGCTCCAGCGCGTGCTCAGCACGCTGACGCGGCGCGAGGAGAAGGTCATCCGCCTGCGCTTCGGGCTGGGGGACGGCACGCCGCGCACGCTCGAGGAGGTGGGCACCATCTTCAAGGTGACCCGCGAGCGCGTGCGGCAGATCGAGGCGAAGGCGCTCCGGAAGCTGCGGCACCCGAGCCGCAGCCGCAAGCTCAAGGGCTACGGCGAGATGGTGTAGGTGTGTTCCCGGCGGCGACCCGAATTCGGGTTGACCGTGCCGGACCCATCGTCTATCTTGCGCGTCCCGGTCGTGGGCCTATAGCTCAACTGGTTAGAGCAGCCGGCTCATAACCGGCCGGTCCCTGGTTCGACTCCAGGTGGGCCCACCAGGCTCCCGCGCCCCGCGCGGATGCGAGATGACATACGGATGGGCGATTAGCTCAGCTGGCTAGAGCGCTCGCCTCACACGCGAGAGGTCGCAGGTTCAAGTCCTGCATCGCCCACCATCCGTAAGGCCTTGCAACCGGTGACATTGCAGGATCAGCAGCTGAGGTGCCACGGCACCTTTTTTCGTGCCCGCCGGCCGCCGGCCGTGTATGATGCGATGGGCGCCGCGGCGCCGGAGGCGGCATGGACCTGAAGGTGATGTACGCGACGCTGGCGGAAGTGGCGGCGCTGGAGGAGCGGCTGGCGGCCGCGCGCGACGCCCAGGTGCGCCATGCCCGTCGCGACGACCACCTCGGGGCGCTCGGGCGCGAACTGGCCGCGGATGCGGAGGTCGCCGCCCAGGCGGTGATCGAGGCGCAGGCCGCGCTCCGGCGGCTGGACCGGGAATTGAAGGACGTCGAGGCCCGGCTGGCGGACCACGAGCGGCGGCTGGCGCTGGTGGCCGACGACAGGCAGGCGGCGGCGGTCAGGCGCGAGGCGGCCGCCCTGGCCGCGCGGCGCGAGGCGCTCGAGGCGGAGGCGCTGGGCCTGCTCGGGACCCTGGAGGCGGCCGAAGCGGGCGCCGGCCTGGCGGTCGCGGACGAGGGACGCCAGGCGGCGCGCTCGCGGACCGAGCTGGCCGCCCTGGCGGCGGCGGCCGACCGCGGCGCGGCCGCGCTCGCCGACGGCCAGGCCGAACTGGACCGCCTGGTCGCGCTGCTGCCGCCGGAGCTCGGCCGGCACCTGAAGCGGCTGCAGGGGCGCGGCCTGGTCTCGGTGGTCGCGCTCAAGGGCGGCGCCTGCGGGGGCTGCTTCGAGCTGCTGCCGGCGGCCGTCGCCGGCGACCTGCGCGGCCGACGCGCGGTGGTTCGCTGCGGCGGCTGCGGGCGCGTCGTGATCGAGACCTGACCGCAGGTCAAGGGGCCGCGCACAACGGATACGGGCGGGAAGAACCTCATGAGCAGCAACGATCCGCAGACCCTGACCGACCTGCTGCGCGCGCTCGAGCGCAGCGGCGACCTGCGCACGCTGGCCCGCGAGTGCGGTCTGTCGGTGCGCGAGCTGCGCCGGCGGCTGGCGATCTGGCGGCGCGAGCTGCAGGCCGAGCACGAGCCCGACGAGGCGGTCATCGCCGATCCCCTGGCGCCAGGACCGGTCCTGGTGCCGGCCCCGGTCTGGCACGAGGATCCCGAGGACGCGGAGACCGTGCCGGTCGCCGGGGCGCGCGAGGACCGCTTCCCCGCGCTGCCGGCCGCGACGTCGCTGCTGCGCAGCCCGCTGCCGCCGCGCGGCCGCGGCGTCCTGGAGATCTTCACCGACGGCGCCAGCCGCGGCAACCCGGGCCCGGCGGCGATCGGGATCGTCTTCCGCCGCAAGGGCGGCGAGGCCCTGGCCGAGCACGGCGAGGCCATCGGCCGGGCCACGAACAACGTGGCCGAGTACCGCGCGGTGGTGACGGCGCTCGAGTTCTGTCAGCGCTGGGGCGTCCGCCGGGTCAACCTGAAGATGGACAGCGAGCTGATCGTGCGGCAGCTGCACGGGGCGTACCGCGTCAAGAGTCCGGAGCTGCGCCCGCTCTACCAGCAGGTCGTGTTCCTGAGCCGCGGCCTGGCCGAGTTCGAGGTCGCGCACGTGCGCCGTGAACAGAACGCCCACGCCGACGCCCTGGCGAACCGGGCCCTGGACGCCTGAGCCGCCGCCGGCGCGAAAACCCCGGTGACAACTCCGCTTTGGCGCGTTATCCTTGGCGTTGTGAGAAGCCGGGGAGGCAGTCGCGGGCCTCCCGAATCCTGTGATCCGGGAGGTCCGAGGAAAGTCCGAGCTCCACAGGGCAGGGTGCTGGCTAACGGCCAGGGGGAGTGATCCCACGGAAAGTGCCACAGAAAACAAACCGCCTCGGCTTCGGCCGCGGTAAGGGTGAAACGGCGAGGTAAGAGCTCACCGCGCTCCCGGCGACGGGAGTGGCACGGCAAACCCCACCTGGAGCAAGACCAAATAGGGGAGGATGAGGCTGCCCGCCTCGTTGGCACTCCCGGGTAGGTCGCTGGAGGTCGTCGGCAAGGGCGATCCTAGATACATGCCCGCCGCCGCCGGTCCCGCGTGGGGTCGGCGGTAACCCAACTCGGCTTACGACCGGCTTCACACGTCTGAACGCCACGGGCCCGCGGCGCGCCGCGGGCCAAGGTCGGCCGCCGCCCGGCGGCCGCGCAGGAAGCGAGCAGGCGTGGGCGACCCGCGGGGTGAATCCCAGGACTCGGCTGAGGCCGTCGGTGTGTTCACCGGCCGGCCCTGGCGCCGCGGCGCGCCCGTCGACGAGGCGGTGCTGGCGGACATGCGCCGCAAGGTGCCGCTGGACGTGCCGGTCTCCGATCACCTGCTGCGCGTGCTCGCGGCGCGCGGCGTGACCGGCGGCCGCGCGCTCGAAGGCTTCTTCTACCCCTCGCTGGATCAACTCCACGACCCGTTCGAGCTGGCCGAGATGGACGCCGCCGTCGAGCGCGTGCGGCAGGCCGCCCGCGACGGCGAACGCGTGGCCGTGCACGGCGATTTCGACGTGGACGGCATCACCGGCAGCGCCCTGCTCTACGAGACGCTCTGCGCCCTGACCGTCGACGGCTCGCGCGTGCACTGCGAGCCGGCGTTCATCCCGGACCGGGCGACCGACGGCTACGGCGTGGCGGGCCGCATGGTGCGCGAGTGGGCCGATCGCGGCGTCACGCTGCTGCTGACCGTCGACACCGGCTCGGCGGCCACGCACGAGATCCGCCTGGCGCGCGACCTGGGCCTGGACGTGGTCGTGCTGGATCACCACATCTTCGAGGAGCGTCCGCGGGCCACGGCGCTGGTCAACCCGCGGCGCGACGGCACGACCTATCCCAACAGCGACCTCTGCGGCGTGGCCGTCGCCTTCAAGCTGGCCCAGGCCCTCAGGCAGCGCGACCCGGCGAGCCTGCCGGGCGACTTCCTGCACTCGGTGCTCGACCTGGTGGCGATGGGCCTGGTCGCCGACCAGATGGCGCTGGTCGGCGAGAACCGGATCCTGGTCAAGAAGGGGCTCGAGCGGTTCAACGACCGCGCCTCGATTAGGCCGGGGCTGGCCGCGCTGCTCTCGGTGGCGGGGCTGGACCGCGGCTTTCCGGTGACGACCGGGGACTTCGCCTACCAGCTGGCCCCGCGCCTGAACGCCTGCGGGCGCATCGGGCGCGTGATGTCGGCCCTGGAACTGCTGCTGACCCGCGATCCCGCCCTGGCGCGCGCGCTGGCCGAGGAGGCCGACCGCACCAACAGCCGCCGCAAGGAGCAGGACGCCCGCCTGAAGGACGAGGCGATCGCCGCGGCGCTGCCGTACGTGCAGCGGGGCGATCCGGGCCTGGTGCTGGCCTCCTCCGAATGGCACAAGGGCATCATCGGCATCGGGGCCGCGCGCCTTGTGGAGCAGTACCAGTTGCCGGTGGTGCTCATCTCCATCGAAGGCGACGAGGCGCGCGGCTCGGCGCGCAGCGTGCCGAACATCGACGTCAAGTCCGTGCTGGACCGCTGCGCGCACCTGCTGGCGCGTCACGGCGGCCACGCCCAGGCCGCGGGCATGACGCTCCGCGCGCGCGACGTCGACGCCTTCCGCGCCGCGTTCCTGGCGGCGCTGCGCGAGGAGCCCCACGCCGGCCCGGTGCCCGAGACCTACGACCTGGACCTCGACCTGGCCCACCTGAGCCAGCGCGACGTGGCGGCGCTGGTGCAGGACTTGGAGAACCTGGAGCCGTTCGGCTCCGGCAACCGCAAGCCCGTGTTCCGCTGCCGCGGCCTTCGCCTGCACGCGCAGCCCACGGCGCTCAGCGGCGGCCTGCACCTGCGGTTCCGCTTCCGCGGTCCGGCGCAGAGCAACGGCAACGGCGAGCCCGCCCTGGCGCGCGAGTTCCTGGCGTTCGGCTGCGGCGAGGCGTGGCGCCGCCGCGCCCAGGGCGCGGGCGGCTCCGCCGCCGGCGCCGCCGACTGGCAGGACCGCGAGTGGGACATCCTCTTCCAGCTGACCCGCAGCACCTTCCGGCCGCGCGGCGGCGCTTACGACCCCGTGCAGCAGCTGCTGGTGGACATCCGGCCGGCGGTCGCGACATGAGCGCCTCCGAACCGAAGGCCGTCGACTTCCAGGCCATGATGGAGGATCTGTGGGCGCGCGTGCACGCCTACAATCCGCAGGCCGACGAGGACAAGCTCTGGTTCGGCTTCCGCTTCGCGATGGCCGCGCACGAAGGCCAGTTCCGGCGCAGCGGGGAGCCGTATTTCGTCCACGCCCTGACCGTGGCCAGCATCCTGGCGGACCTGCGCCTGGACGTCGACACGCTGATCGCGGCGATGGTGCACGACGTCGTCGAGGACACCGACTACGAGCTGGACGACATCCGCCAGCGCTTCGGCAAGGACGTCGCGCTGATGGTGGACGGCGTCACCAAGATCAGCGGCATTCGCGCGGTGACCGCGGAGGCGCGCAAGGCCGAGACCTACCGGAAACTGGTGCTGGCCATCGCCCAGGACCCGCGCACGGTGCTGATCAAGCTGGCGGACCGCCTGCACAACATGCGCACCATCGAGTTCCTGCCGCAGGAGCGCCGGCTGGACATCGCGCAGGAGACGATCGACGTCTACGCGCCGCTGGCCAACCGCTTCGGCATCGCCAAGATCAAGTGGGAGCTGGAGGACCTGGCCTTCAAGGTGCTGCAGCCCGAGCGCTACTTCGAGGTCGAGTCGGGCATCCACCAGACGCGCGCGGAGCGGGAGCGGCTGATCGAGAAGATGGTGGAGCCGCTGCGCAGCCAGCTGGCCGAGGCCGGCATCGACTGCCAGATCTCCGGGCGCGCGAAGCACTTCTATTCCATCTACCGCAAGATGAAGGCGCAGGACATCGGCCTGGACCGGGTCTTCGACCAGCTGGCGCTGCGGGTGATCGTGGCGACGAAGGCGGACTGCTACCACGCGCTGGGGGTGCTGCACAGCACCTACGCCCCGCTGGCGGACCGCATCAAGGACTACATCGCCACGCCCAAGCCGAACGGCTACCAGAGCATCCACTCGACGGTGCGCGTGCCGGGCGGCAAGTACATCGAGGTGCAGATCCGCACCGAGGAGATGCACGAGCGCTGCGAGCTGGGCATCGCCGCGCACTGGCGCTACAAGGAGGGCGGCGGCGCCGACCGGGCCGACCTGGCCGACATGGTCAAGTGGCTGCGGCAGCTGATGGAGTGGGAGGAGGACGTCGACGACCCGCGCGAGTTCATGGAGAACGTGAAGGTCGACTTCTTCCGCGACGAGGTCTTCGTGCTGAGCCCGGGCGGCGACGTCTTCCAGCTGCCGCGCGGGGCCAACCCGCTGGATTTCGCGTTCCGCATCCACTCCGAGGTGGGCTTCCGCTGCATCGGCGCCAAGGTCAACGGGCGCATCGTCACGCTGCGCCACGAGCTGCAGAACGGCGACACGGTCGAGATCCTCACCAGCAAGACGCCGGCGCCGAGCGCCAGCTGGCTCGAGGTCGTCAAGACCAGCCGCGCCAAGCACCACCTGCGCCGGTGGCTCAAGAGCACGCAGTACGACGAGAGCGTGCGGTTGGGACGCGAGATCCTCGAGCGCGAACTGCGGCGCGCGAAGCTGAACCTGAAGGTCGACGACCTGGTCGACTGCGCCCAGCAGATGGGCTACCCGGAGCTCGACAAGCTGCTGGCGGCCGTCGGCAACGGTGAGGTCACGCCCGGCAAGGTCTCGGCGCGGGTGACGCCGCGGCAGGAGTCGGCGGCCGAGAAGGTGCTCCACAAGGGGCGCGAGCTGGTCGACACGCTGCGGCGCCGGTCGTCGACGGGCGTGCGCGTGGCCGGCGTCGACAACCTGATGGTCAGCTACGCGCGCTGCTGCCAGCCCATTCCCGGCGACAGCATCGTCGGCGTCATCACGCGCGGGCGGGGCGTGTCGGTCCACCGCGCGGGCTGCTCCAACCTGGGCGACCCGAACCTGGGCCCGGACCGCCTCATCGACGTGGTCTGGGACACGGCGCCCGACCAGACGTTCATGGTCAAGCTGATCATCACCGCGCACGACCGCAACAACCTGCTGAAGGACATCAGCAACGCGTTGAGCCTGACCAACACCAACATCGCCAGCGGCGAGTTCTCGTCCGAGGACGACCTGGCCCGCGTGACGCTGGTGATCGAGGTCCGCAACCTGAACAACCTCGAGAAGATCCTCAAGGCGGTGCTGAAGGTGCCCGGCGTGCAGGGCGTCGAGCGCTACCAGCTGGGCGGCGGCGGCCATGCCTGAGCGCGGGAGGGCGGCATGCGCTGCGTGATCCAGCGGAGCGGACCCGCGCGCGTGACGATCGACGGCAGGGTGGCCGGCGCCATCGAGCGCGGCCTGGTCGTGCTGGCCGCGTTCGCCGCCGGCGACACCGAGGCCGAACTGGACTGGATGGCCCGCAAGCTGCCCGCGCTGAGGATCTTCGCCGACGAGGCGGGACTCATGAACCGCAGCCTGCGGGAAGTCGGCGGCGGCATCCTGCTGGTCAGCCAGTTCACGCTGTACGGCGACTGCCGCAAGGGCAACCGCCCCAGCTTCACGGGCTCGGCGCCGCCGGCCGTGGCCGAGGATCTCTACGAACGCTTCGGCGGCCTGCTGCGGCGCCAGTGGCCGCAGGTGGCCGAGGGCGAGTTCGGCGCGATGATGAAGGTGGAACTGGTGAACGACGGCCCGGTCACGCTGGTGCTCGACCGCGAGGCGCCGGCGCCGGGGGCTGCGCCGGAGCCGGGAACGTGAGCAGGGCGGCGCCCCTGAGCCCGTTCGTGGACTGGCCCGCCGGCGAGCGGCTGGTCCTGGCTTCGCAGTCGCCGCGCCGGGCTGAACTGCTGCGGCTGGCGGGCCTGCCGTTCGAGGTGCGGCCGCCCGGAGAAGTGGAGGCGGAGTTGGCGGCCCACCTGGCCTCGGCCGGCGCCACCCCCGCGGACTACGCCCTGGCCCTGGCGCGCGCGAAGGCCGCCGACGTTGCCGCCGCGCAGCCGGGCCGGCTGGTGCTGGGAGCCGACACCATCGTCGTCGTGGACGGCGACGTGCTGGAGAAGCCGCGCGACGAGGCCGACGCGGCGCGCCTGCTCGGGCGCCTGTCCGGGCGCGGCCACACCGTGATCACGGCGATCGCGCTGCGGCGGTGCGCGGCCGGCGACGCCGGGGCGCCTGAACTCGACCTCTCGGCCGCCGAGAGCACGGCGGTCGAGTTCCTGCCGCTGGAGGCCGGGGCGATCGCCCGCTACATCGCCACCGGCGAACCGCTGGACAAGGCGGGCGCCTACGGCATCCAGGGCTACGGCGCGCTCATGGTGCGCCGCGTCGAGGGTTGCTACTTCAACGTGATGGGGCTGCCGCTGGCGCGTCTCGGGCTGCTGCTCGGGCAGGCGCTCGGCGGCCGCCGCGGGGAGGCGTCGTGAGCCCGTTGCCGTTCCCGTTCCCGGTCGTCGCCTGGGACGACGGCCGCGTCATCGTGCTCGAGCAGACGCTGCTGCCGGAGCGCACCGAGTTCCTGGCCTGTGACGACGTGCCGGCGCTGTGCGACGCGATCGTGCGGCTGGCCGTGCGCGGGGCGCCCGCGATCGGCATTGCGGCCGCCTACGGCCTGGCGCTGGCCGCCCATCGCGCCGCCGCCGCCGGCGCGGCCGGCGGCGCCGCGCTGGCCGCCGTGCGCGGGGCGCGGGATCTGCTGGCGGCGACGCGGCCGACGGCGGTCAACCTGTTCTGGGCGCTGGAGCGCTGCGCGGGCCGGGCGGAGGCCCTGGCCGCGGCCGGCGCCGGCGCGGGCGAGCAGGCCGCGGGCCTGCTGGAAGAGGCGCGCCGGATCCACGCCGAGGACCTGGACATGAGCCGCCGCCTGGGCGCGGCCGGGGCGGCGCTGCTGCCGGACTGCGCCACGGTCCTGACCCATTGCAACGCCGGGGGGCTGGCCACCGGCGGGTACGGGACCGCGCTGGGCGTCGTCTACGCGGCGCTGGCGGCGGGCAAGGCCGTGCGCGTCTTCGCCGACGAGACGCGCCCGCTGCTGCAGGGCGCGCGGCTGACCGCGTGGGAACTGGCCCAGCGCGGCGTCGAGGTGACCGTGCTGTGCGAGGGCGCCGCCGGCGCGCTGTTGCGCAGCGGCGCGGTCGACGCGGTCATCACGGGCGCCGACCGGATCGCCGCCAACGGGGACACCGCGAACAAGATCGGCACCTACCCGCTGGCGGTGCTGGCCGACCGGCACGGGGTGCCGTTCTATGTCGCGGCGCCGGCTTCGACCTTCGATCCGCGGACTCCCGACGGCGCCGGCATCGCCATCGAACAGCGAAGCGCCGAGGAGGTCCTCGGCTGCGCCGGGCGGGCGACCGCGCCGGCGGGGGTGGGCGCCTGGAACCCGGCCTTCGACGTGACGCCCGGCGAACTGGTCACGGCGTTCATCACCGAGCGGGGCGTCCTGCGCCCGCCGTTCGAGACCTCGCTGGCGGATTTCGGGCGCCGGTGAGCCGGCCGGCGCCGCGCCGCCCGGTCTTGACAGGTCCCTTGCCGGATGCTAAGTTAGCCGACCTGCAACGACCGGATCTGCCAATCGTTCTCGGTCCAGAGGGTGCCGGGCCGGCATCGGCTCGACACTTATCTGCTTGCAAGGCAACAGGTTACGCGTTCCGCCGCCTGTGCAGACGCAAGGGCGTTCCTGCGCGCGGCGGGTGTTCCCCGGGGAAACGACCCGTGCGCCCCGGTGCGCGGGGTCCCCGCCATGGACCAGTTGAGGGAGTGAGCCTCGTGAAGACCTACGTGATGAAGCAGGGCGAGATCGCCAAGGACTGGCTCGTGATCGACGCCAAGGACGTGCCGGTCGGCCGCCTGGCGACGCAGGTCGCGACCTACCTGCGCGGCAAGCACAAGCCCACTTTCACGCCCAGCCTGGACATGGGGGACAACGTCATCGTCCTGAACGCCGCCCAGGTCAAGCTGACCGGGCTCAAGGCGGAGAAGAAGACGTACGTGCACCACACGGGCTACACCAGCGGCCAGCGGTTCACGCCCGTGAGCAAGCTGGTGGCCGCCGGCCGCCCCGAGGAAATCATCCTGCGCGCGGTCAAGGGCATGCTGCCCAAGACCAAGCTGGGCCGCGAGCAGCTGACGAACCTGCGCGTGTACGCGGGCGCCGAGCACCCGCACCAGGCGCAGCAGCCGAAGCCGGTGAGCGTCTAGATCCCGTCACGGCGACAACCGCGACCGCCGCGGCGGCCGCACCGTCATCACCAAGGAGCGCACGTTGGAAGAAAGGTATTACGCCACCGGCCGCCGGAAGACCGCCGTGGCCCGGGTGTGGCTGACGCAGGGCAGCGGCAAGGTGCGGGTCAACGACCGCGCCGTCGAGGAGTACTTCGGCGAGGCGGTGCGCGAGCAGGCGCTGCGACCGCTCGTGACGCTCGGCATCCAGGGCGATTTCGACGTCTGGTGCACCGTCAAGGGCGGCGGCATCAGCGGGCAGGCCGGCGCGCTCCGCCACGGCCTGGCCCGGGCCCTGGTCGTGGCCAACGAGGAGTACCGCGCGACGCTGCGCCGCGGCGGCTACCTGACGCGCGACTCGCGCATGGTCGAGCGCAAGAAGTACGGCCGTCCGGGCGCCCGCAAGCGCTTCCAGTTCTCCAAGCGCTAGTCCGCCGGCGGCGGCCCGACGGGGCCGCGACGGGGGACCGGTGCTGGAACCGACGATCCGGCGGCCGCCGTGGGCGGACCGCCGGATCGCATCACACACCCGGCCGGAGGGGTGGGGGACGGTGGCGGCGACGGACGCGTTCCGGAGTCGCTTCCCCTGCGCCGGCGAAGGCCGGGGAGGCATAACCTGCATCACTGCCGGGAGGCGATCATGGCCAACGTCGGACTGAGGGACCTGCTGGAGGCGGGCGTCCACTTCGGGCACCAGACCCGCAAGTGGAACCCCAAGATGAAGCCCTACATCTTCATCGCGCGGGGCGGCATCTACATCATCGACCTTCAGCGCACCCTGCGCGCCCTGAACCAGGCTCAGGACTTCCTGCGCACGGTCGGCGCCAAGGGCGGCACCGTGCTGTTCGTCGGCACCAAGAAGCAGGCCAAGATCGCCATCAAGGAGATGGCCGACCGCGTGGACATGCCCTACGTGACCGAGCGCTGGCTCGGCGGCATGCTCACCAACTGGCAGACGATCTACAAGAGCGTGCAGAAGCTCGAGGAGATCGAGGCCATGATGCGCGACGGCCGCATGGAGAACTTCTCGAAGAAGGAGCAGCTCGAGTTCAGCCGCCAGTACGAGAAGCTGAACACGAACCTCGGCGGCATCCGCAAGATGAAGAAGCTGCCGGACGCCGTCTTCGTGGTCGACACGGCCGAGGAGGAGACGGCGGTGCGCGAGGCCAACAAGCTGGGCATCCCGGTCATCGGCATCGTCGACACCAACTGCGACCCGACGCTCGTGCGCTACCCGATCCCGGGCAACGACGACGCCATCCGCTCGATCATGCTGTTCACGCGGACCGTCGCCGAGGCCATCGAGGAAGGGCGCCGCACCGGCGCCGAGGGCCGCGACCGCGCCGTGACGATGGCGGCGGCGGCCAAGGACACCGCGGCCAGCGCCTCGCTGGACGCCGACGCCCTGCGCATCGACGCCCCGAGCCGTCCCGCCCCCGGCGGCGACGAGGCCACGGCCGGCGCCGACTGACCTGACCGGATCCGGCCCCCGTCCGCCCGGCGGAGGGGGCCGTGCCGATACCACGGCCGCCTGCGCGGCCCGCCCGGTCCCCGCCCGCGCCGCGTGCGCCCGGGGACAACCCTGGAGGAGTCATGGAAATCAGCGCCAAGATGGTCAAGGAACTCCGCGAGGCCACGAACTGCGGCATGATGGACTGCAAGAAGGCGCTCGCCGAGTGCGGCGGCGACATGGACAAGGCCGTCGAGTATCTCCGCAAGAAGGGCATCGCCTCGGCCGCCAAGAAGGAGGGCCGCGCCACGAGCCAGGGCATCGTGGGCAGCTACATCCACATGGGCGGCAAGGTGGGCGTCCTGGTCGAGGTCGCCTGCGAGACCGACTTCGTGGCCCGCACCGACACCTTCCAGGAGTTCGTGCACAACGTGGCCATGCACATCGCGGCCGCCAAGCCGCTGGCGGTGACCCGGGACGAGGTGGACGCCTCGCTGGTGGAGAAGGAGAAGGAGATCTACGCCGCCCAGATGCGCGAGCAGGGCAAGCCCGAGGCCATGATCGAGAAGATTGTTGTCGGCAAGGTGGACAAGTACTACAGTGACGTGGTCCTGCTGGAGCAGAAGTACGTCAAGGACCCCGACCTGACCGTCGAGGACTACCTCAAGTCGATCATCGGCGCCCTCGGCGAGAACATGCAGATCAAGCGCTTCGCGCGCTTCGAAATCGGCGGTTAGCCCGTCGCCCCTGGAGCCCGGGCCCGCCGCCCGGGCTTCTTTTTTTGCGCGGCGGCGGGCCGCCGCGGCCCCGGACGGCCGCGCCCTCCCCGACGGAAAGGTGCCGACCCGTGAAGTTCACGAGGATCCTGCTGAAGCTCAGCGGAGAGGCGCTGATGGGGGACGGCGAGCAGTACAGCCACGCCCAGCTCTCGGCGCTCGCCCAGGCCATCGCGCAGGTCGTGCAGGCGGAGGTGCAGGTGGGCATCGTGGTGGGCGCCGGCAACCTGTTCCGCGCCCGCTCGGCCAACCTCGAGATCGTCGACCGCGTGACCGCCGACAACGTGGGCATGCTGGCGACGATCATGAACGCCGCCATCGTGCGCGACTACCTGCGCGGCGAGGGCCTGCAGAGCCAGATCCTCAGCCCGCGCGAGGTGCGCCCCCTCACGCGGTCGTTCGCCCGCGACGAGGCGATCGGCCTGTTGCAGCGCGGCCACGTGCTGCTCTTCGCCGGCGGCACCGGCAACCCGTACTTCACCACCGATTCGGCCGCCGCGCTGCGCGCGCTGGAGATCAGCGCCGACGCGCTGCTCAAGGGCACGCAGGTGGACGGCGTTTACGACAAGGACCCGCACCGGCACGCCGACGCGCGGCGCTTCGACTCGCTGACCTACGACGAGATCGTGGCGCGCCGCCTGCAGGTCATGGACCTGACGGCGGTCACGCTCTGCGCCGAGCAGGGGCTGCCCATGTTCGTGTTCGACATCACCGACCCCGCCAACCTGGTGGCGGTGATCGAGGGACGCCAGAAGGGAACCTGGATCCGCAAGGAGTCGCAGTCATGAGCGCTGAAGTGAAGGAAGCGGCGGAACTGGCGATGGAAGAGGCGATCGACGGCGTCAAGCAGCGCCTGCAGCGCATCCGCACCGGCAAGGCCTCGCCCGCCCTGCTCGACGGCGTGAAGGTCGAGTATTACGGCGCCATGACGCCGCTGATCCAGCTGGCGACCATCGCGGCGCCGGAGCCCCGCCTGCTCGCGGTCAAGCCCTTCGACCGCGCCGCCATCAACGCCATCGAGCGCGCGATCCAGGCCGCCAACCTGGGCCTGAATCCGTCGAACGACGGCATGATGATCCGCCTGCAGGTGCCCGAGCTGACCGGCGACCGCCGCAAGGAGCTGGCCAAGCAGGCCCGCGACTGCGGCGAGGACGGCAAGATCGCCGTGCGCCGCGCGCGCCAGGAGGCCAACGACGAACTGAAGCGCGAGCTCAAGGACGGCGAGATCACCGAGGACGAGGCGCACAAGGACCGCGAGGAGATCCAGAAGCTGACCGACAAGTACTGCGCCATGGTGGACGCGGTGACCGAGGCGAAGCAGAAGGAAATCACGGAGCTGTAGACCGTGAGCGGACCCGCAGACATCGAGGCGCTGGCCGGCCTCGACGACGACGCGCTGCTGAATGCCGTGCGGGCGCGCGGGCCCGTGCCGCGGCACGTCGCCGTGATCATGGACGGCAACGGGCGCTGGGCGCGCAAGCGCTGCCTGCCGCGGGTGGCGGGCCATCGCGCCGGCCGGCACGCGGTGCGGCGCTGCGTGGACGCCTGCGGGCGCCTGGGCGTCGAGGTCCTGACGCTCTACACGTTCAGCCAGGAGAACTTCAACCGGCCCGAGGCCGAGGTGAAGGCGCTCTGGCACTTCCTGCAGGAGACCATCGGGGCCGAACGCGACGAGCTGCAGCGGCGGAACGTCCGCCTGGTGACCAGCGGCCGGATCGAGCTTCTGCCGGAGCGCGCGCAGGCGGCGCTGCGCGGGGCCGTGGCGGCGCTGGCCGCCAACACGGGCCTCACGCTGAATCTGGCGCTGGCCTACGGCGGGCGCCAGGAGATCCTCGGCGCGGCGCTGCGGCTGGCCCGGCGCCTGGCAGCCGGCGAGCTGGACGCCGCTCGCGTGACCGAGGCGGACTTCGCGGCGGGCCTCGACACTGCGGGATTGCCGGATCCCGATCTGATCATCCGCACCAGCGGCGAGGCGCGACTGAGCAACTTCCTGCTCTGGCAGGGCGCCTACGCCGAGCTCCTCATCAGTCCCGTCCTGTGGCCGGACTTCACGGGGCGTGACCTGGCGCTGGCGGTGGCCGACTACCAGGGGCGCGAGCGGCGGTTCGGCGCGCTGCCCGGTCAGGCGCCCGTCGACGGACCGGCCGTGACGGCCGCGCCCTTGGACCCCGAGCGCTGGCGGACGCTGCTGAAGGGGCGGCCGTGACGGACGGCCGGCGCCCGCCCGCGGTGCGCAGGTTCCTGAACGCGGGGCTGCTGCCGCGGGTCGCGGTGATCGCCGCCGGCGTGCCCTGTCTGTACGCGATCACGCTGCGCGGCGGCCTCTTCTTCCTGTTGCTGGTGGACCTCATCGTCGTGCTGGGGCTGCGCGAGCTGCTGCAGCTGCTGCGGGCCAAGGGCTACCAGCCCTTCGCCGCGCTGGCCTATTTCTGCAGTCTGGCCCTGACCTGGTACGCCTGGCGCCAGGGCGTGGCCGTGCCGCTGATCCTGACCGGCAGCCTGCTGGCGATCATGGTGCGCGAGCTGCTGCGTCGCGAGATGGCGCAATCGCTGGCCCACATCGCGGTCACGGTCTTCGGCATCCTGTACCTCGGCTGGCTGGCCAGCCATCTGGTGCTGCTGCGCGAACTGCCGGCGGCTCTCGGCCAGGACGAACAACTGGGGGCGCGCCTGGTCTTCCTGCTGGCGGCCCTGGTGTGGGCGACCGACACGGGCGCCTACCTGTGCGGCGTCGCCTTCGGGCGGCGACCCCTGGCCCCGCGGATCAGCCCGCGCAAGACCGTCGAGGGCGCGCTGGGCGGACTGGTGGCCGCGGGCCTGGTGGGCTGGGGCTGCACGCACGGGCTGGTGCCGTTCGTCACGCCGCTGGCGGGCACCGTGCTGGGCGTGGTGGCCGGCGTGGCTGCGCAGCTGGGCGACCTGGTCGAGTCGATGATCAAGCGCGACGTGGGCATCAAGGACACCGCGCCGCTCCTGCCCGGTCACGGCGGCATCCTCGACCGCTTCGATTCGCTGCTGTTCACCGCGCCGGTGGTCTACTACTACTTCCGCCTGTTCATCTTCTGAGCCCGGACCGAGCCGGGGAGGTGGCCGCCGTGACCGCAGACGATTCCTCGGCGCCGCCGGCGCCACCGCTCTATCCGTACCGGCGTCCGCGCCTGCCGCTGCCCAGCCCGGTGCGGCTGGTGCTGCTGGGAGCCACCGGCTCGATCGGGCGGCAGACGCTGGACCTGGTGCGCCGCCATCCCGAGCGCCTGGAAGTGGCGGCCGTCAGCTGCCAGGGGCGCGTCGAGGAACTGGCCGCCGCCCTGGCCGACCTGGCCGCCGTCCAGCCGTGGGCGCCGCCCCCGCTGGTGGCCGTCGCGGATGCGGCGGCTCGCGACCGGGCCGCCCGCCTGCCGGGCTGGGGTCCGCGCCTGCTGGCGCCCGGCGGGGCCGGACTGATCGAGGCGGTGACCGGGGCTCCGGCGGCCACCTGCCTGGTCAACGGCCTGGTGGGGGCGGCTGGCCTGGCCCCGACGCTGGCGGCGGCCGAGCGCGGCCTGCGCATCGCCCTGGCCAACAAGGAGGCGCTGGTCGTGGGCGGTTCCCTGGTGGCGGCCGCGGTCGCCCGCGGCGGCGCCGAGCTGCTGCCGGTCGATTCGGAGCACGCCGCCATCGCCCAGTGCCTGTCCGGGCGCGATCCGGCCGAGGTGGCCCGGCTGGTGCTGACGGCCTCGGGCGGCCCGTTCCGGACGACGGCGGCCGGGGCTTTGGCGCAGGTCACCCTGGAGCAGGTCCTGGCCCACCCGACCTGGCGGATGGGGCCCAAGATCACGGTGGACTCGGCCACGCTGATGAACAAGGGCCTGGAGGTCATCGAGGCGCACCACCTGTTCGGGTTGCCGTACGAGCGGATCGACGTGGTGGTGCACCCCGGCTCCATCGTCCACTCGCTGGTCGAGTTCGTCGACGGCGCGCTGCTGGCCCAGCTGGGCACCCCGGACATGCGGGTGCCCCTGCAGTACGCGATCGCCGGGGAAATCCATTGGCCGCTGGCCGGCGGCAGGCTAGACTTGCTGCGCACCGGACCCTTGGTCTTCGAGGAGCCCGACACCGGGCGCTTCCCCTGCCTGCGCCTGGCCCGCCAGGCGGGGCAGGCCGGCGGCACCGCGCCGGTGGTCCTGAACGCGGCCAACGAGGTCGCGGTGGCCGCCCTGCTGGCCGGCCGCCTGCGATTTGCCGATATTCCCGGCGTCATCGCCGACACCCTGGCGCGCCTGCCCCGCGGACCGGTTCCGGACCTGGCCGCGGCGCTGGACGCCGATGCCCGGGCCCGCAAGGAGGCGGCCGTCCTGGTGGACGCCCGTGCTTCCGGCGGCCATTGAGGACGCGCGCTTGGACAGCAACTTCCCGAACATCGTCATCGCCTTCCTGCTGACCCTCGGGTCGGTGGTGGTCATCCACGAGCTGGGCCACTTCCTGACCTGCAAGCTCTTCGGCGTGTACGTCAAGACGTTCTCGATCGGCATCGGGCCCAAGCTGCTGCGCAAGCGCTGGGGCGAGACCGAGTACGCCATCTCCGCGATCCCGTTCGGCGGCTACGTGAAGATGGCCGGCGAGGGCCTCATGGAGGAGATCCAGGACACCGGCACCTGGCAGGAGCGCAAGTACCCGCTGGGCACGCTGGAGGGCAACGCCGAGGCCGCGGGCCGCGACGACCACATCCCGCCGGACCGGCACTTCCACAGCAAGCCGGCCTGGCAGCGCCTGCTGGTCTTCGTCGCCGGCCCGTTGGCCAACCTCCTGCTGGCGTATGTGCTGTACATCGTGCTGCTGGTGGGCGTGGGCCGGCCCCAGATCCCATTCACGACGGTGGGCTCGGTGCAGTCGGGCTCGCCGGCGGCGGCGGCCGGCCTGCTGGTGGGCGACCGCATCCTGGCCGTGGACGGCCGGCCGGTCGCGGACTGGATCGCGGTCGAGGACGCGATCCTGCCGGTCGCCGGGACGCCGGCGGCCGAGGCGCCCGCGGTGACGGTGGCGATCGAACGCGATGGCGCGCGGCTGGACGTCGCACTGCGACCCGAGGTCGATCCCGCGCGGGGCGCCTGGTGGCTCGGCCTGCAACCGTGGAACACCACCGTGGGGCTGGTGCAGAAAGGCGGGCCCGCGCACCGGCTGGGCCTGCGCAAGGGCGACGTCATCGTGAGCGTCGACGGCAGGCCCGTGACGACGTTCGAGGGCATCGCCACCATCGTCAACGAGCGGCCGTCCGAGCCGACCGAGGTCGTGTGGGAGCGTGACGGCCGCCGGCTCAGCGGGCTGGTCACGCCCGAGCGGGACGAGGTGGCGCCCGGCCAGTTCAAGGGCCGCATCTTCCTGGAGCAGTATCTCACGTACGAGAAGGTCCCTCTGGGCGACGGCCTGGGCCTGGCCTGGACGCGCACCATGGACACGGTGCGAACGACCGTCTCGGTCTTCGACGACCTGTGGCGCGGCAAGCTCGGCCTCGACGCCGTGGGCGGCCCGCTGCGCATCGCCAACGTCGCCGGCGAGATGCTCAACTGGAGCTTCGCCTACCTGATCGGCTTCGTGGCGTTCTTCTCGGTGAACCTGTTCCTGCTGAACCTGCTGCCCATTCCGGTGCTGGACGGCGGACATGTCCTGTTCCTGCTGCTGGAAGTGGCGCGCGGCGGCCGGCCGGTGCCCGAGCGCCTGCAGGCGATCGCCACGCAGGTGGGGCTGATCGTGCTTCTGCTGTTCATGGTCTTCGTCGTCGTGCTGGACGTCTGGAAGATGTCGGGCCACTAGGGACCCGGGCGGGCCGGGCGCCGGGGGAGGCGCTCAGTCGCCCGCGCGCACGCGGGAGGCGGCCGGGAATCCGGCGCCGCTCACGCTGTCGGCCGGCGCCGGCCAGGGTGCGTCCAGCGGGCGCAGGCCGCCGTGGACCAGCAGCGAGTCGTGCTCGGAGGCCAGCAGGCGCAGCAGCAGTTCGTGCACGCGCTCGGCGCGCGCGGGATCGGTCGGGGCCAGCGCCAGCGTCTCGGGCCAGGCGCTGTCGCCCCAGGCGGCGGCCAGTGAATCGCCGAGGGCGACGCCGCGGTCGGGCGCCGCGAGCACGGCGGCGCGGACGCGCTCGAGGACCAGGACGCGCCCGAGATAGGCGGCCTCGTCGCGGCTGAGGTCGCCCGGCAGCAGGGGGCGCTGGCGGTCCCGGCAGCCGGCCGCGGCTCCAGCCGCCCCTGCGCCCATGTCTGGCGCCGCGCCTGCTCGG
>CAYNPY010000071.1:0-19154 GCA_964399195.1 uncultured Fibrobacteraceae bacterium | reverse complement strand
CGCGGCCGCGCTCAGCGGTACCTGGCCTTCAGCGCGCCGAAGCTCGTCGCGGTCTCTGCGATCGCGCCATCGTACACGTAGGTCACGCACACCTGCGCCGAAACCGAGAACGACCAGCCGAAGACGCCCTGCCCGTACATGAAGTACACGCCGCCGAAACCGGGCGTCGTGAAGGCCAGCGTCTGGTCGGCGTAGAAGCTGGGCAGCGAGTTCCAGGCCAGCATCTCGCCGTCGGCGATCGTGCCGGCGAACGGCAGCGTCACCGTGTACGGCTCGGCGCCGCCGGCCACGCCCAGCGCGCCGGAGGCCTCCAGGTGCTCGCTGAAGGCGAAGTCCGTCCCCGTCAGGTCACGGCTCCGGACGCGCAGGTCCAGACCGAACACCCATTCGCACGGCTGCACGGGACTGAGGTTCTCGCCGACGAGCTGGCCGGCATACGTTACGTCCAGCACGACCTCGGCGCGCGTCAACGCGTAATTCGTAAGGTCGTAGCGCGGCACCGTCAGCGAAAAGGCGCTGAACGGTCCGCTGTAGCTGTCGCAGTAGGTGACGGCTTGTGCCCGGACGTCGGTTCCCTGCGAGGCGACGAAGACCACCGGCAGCAGAACCATAAACCATAGGATTCTCATGCCTCTCCCCCTCAGGCTGCATCTTCGACGAAGTGAGGGCGAGATCAACGCGGGGATTGTCCCACCGCCGGCGTCCGGTGTCAAGACGCCTGCGGTGGCCCGCGTTTCCGGTGCCGGAGCGGAGGTGGCTCGGCGTCAGCGACGGCGTGAGCACAGCATCGCGAACGCACGCCGCTTGCGGCACGATGGCGACGCGATCAGTTCCAGCCCGAACTCAAGGCCGCGGCGAGGATGCCCACGGCGGCCGCTCCCGCCAGGGTGACGAGGATTCCCGCCTTGCCGCCGGCCCTGGCGCCCAGCCACAGGTTCGTGATGGTGCTGCTCGCGATGGGGGTGGCGTCCTCGGTCTCCTCGAAGTAGCCAAGGTCGTCGGCGAACAGGTCGACCGGCAGCGATTCGATGCCCGCCACGACGCTGAAGGCCTCGCTGACTCCCAGTTCGACCTCGCCGAACCAGCCGGGCAGGTTGATCCGGGACAGCGGCGGCCCCGACATCTCCTTGTCGATGGCCACGAGATAGACGCCGCCGGCCGCCTGCACGAAGGTTCGTCCCGATCCGAGCGGCATGCGCCAGTGGAGGCGGGGCGCGAAGCGGGGGCCGCCGTCGTCGCTGAAGGCCCCGTGTAGCCCCAGGCCCCAGGCGCTGCGGTTGCGTTGCCACTTCGACCACGAGAGGTCGAGGCCTGCATACGATTCGCCGGCGTCGTCCCGGACCCGCTCGCCGCCGACCCGCCAGCCGGCTCCGACCTGGAACTTCCAGGCCGCCGGGTGTGCCGGGGCGACCGCCCCTGGCGGCGCGCCGGGGTCCGCGGCATCAGGGCTCGCGACGAGGGCCAGCGCTCCGGCAGGAACCGCCGTGAGCCAGGCGGCGACGGTGATCAGGATCCACTTCGGCTTCATGTCATCTCCATTCGTTTGCGTCAGGCTGCCGGCCGGGGCTGGCGACACCGGCGCCCCGGCCCGCACCATGTCCTTCGCGCTCCTGACTGGAATATGGAGCCGACACCGAGACCGTTCAGTTCACGAACACCGAGAGCCCGAAGAACAAACCGAAGGCCGTCGTCGACATCACGTCATCACCTTCGAACCCGTAGTCGAAGTTGAACTGCGTGCGGAACGCGGCCTGGTCGTTCAGCGCTGCCTTGATACCGAACGCGAGCCCGAGCGAGAACTGGCTCACCGACTCGCCGTCGATGCTCAGGCGGTCATAACCGACCCGCGGCGCCAGGTACGAGCCGCTGCGACCCCAGTTCTTGTTGAAGTAGAACGGCACGGCGATGTCCAGGCCCAGGGTCGTCAGGTCATCGTCGTCGACGCTGATGCGGTAGAAGCTCAGCGTGGGCTCGATGGCGGCGCCCGGGGAAAGATAGAAGCCCGCGGCGAACGCACTGCCACCGCCGGCGGCCAGGAAGCTGCCGCTGGCGCCGCCGGTGGCGATCGTTAGCACGCCGTCGCAGTCTTCGCACGTGGTGTAGCCGGCGCCGAACACGCCTGCGGTCAGTTCGGTCGCCTTCTCCTGCGCGTGGGCGGCGGGTGCGAGGGCGGCCAGGGCCACGACGGCGACGACGACGGTCCGGATTCGGTGTTGCATGGCAATCTCCCCTGATTCGGGTGCGATGATCCCGAGGGCGAAGCGGGAGGCTTGATCATGATGGCGGCGGGCGACCATGGCAAGCGGCAGTGCGATGCCGGCGGCTGCTCGTCTCCGCAGGGGCGCGGCGCGCGCCGCGAGCTTCCGCTGGACGAGTCCGCGGTCCGGAGCGATGATCGCGGCATGACGACGAATCCCCTCCTGATCGTGAACCCGCGCGCCGGCCGCGGCCGCCGTGGACACGAACCCGCGGCTGTCATCGGGCGCCTCCGCCGCGCGTTTGCCGCCCACGGCGTTGACGTCGACCTGGCCCTGACCGAACGGCCCGGCCACGCGACCGAGCTGGCGCGCGGGGCGGCCGGCGACCTGGTCGTGGCCGTGGGCGGCGACGGCACCGTGCACGAGGTGCTGCAGGGCCTGGACCTGGAGCGGCAGCGCCTGGGCGTCATCCCGGCCGGCAGCGGCGACGACTTCGCCTGGCACCACGGGCTGGGCGGCGGCCTGGAGGCGGCCATTGCGCGCATCGCCGCCGGCCAGGAGCGGCGCGTCGACATCGGCGCCTGGGAGGGCGGGCGCTTCCACAACAACTTCGGCTTCGGCTTCGAGGCGGAGGTCAACCGCCTCAGCCACCGCGTGCGCGTCGTGCGCGGTCCGGCGCTGTACTTCGTGGCGCTGGCCCGGGCGCTGGCGAGGTTGCGCGCGTACGAGGTGGAGTTGGCCTGGGACGGCGGCTCGTTCGCGGGGCGGCTGGTCACCGGGGCGCTGCTGAACGGCAGCCGCGTCGGCGGCGCGTTCCGTCTCTGCCCGGCCGCGCGGACCGACGACGGCCGGCTGGACCTGGTGACCGTGGGCGCCATGGGCCGCTGGGGCATCGTGACGGCGCTGGGGCCGGTGCTGCGCGGCCGCGAGCCGCGCGACCGGCGCATCGCCCGCGCGACGACCGCCCGGCTGTCGCTGCGCGCGCCGGCGCCGATCCCCGTCTACATGGACGGGGAGTATTGCGGCGAGCGCGCGAGTGTCGACGTGCGCGTGCTGCCGGGAGCCCTGCGGCTGCTGTGAGGCCGCGTTCAGGGGCCCACCTCAGTCGTAGGCCAGCCGCACCGCCTCGTTCGCGCGCGTGGGCGCCAGCAGCTCGTCCCAGCTCGGGGCGCTCCAGGTGTCCAGCGCACCATGCAGCGTCCAGTACTTCTGCGGTATCGGGTGCGTGCCCACCACCACGCGCAGGCCGAACTTGCGCGGGATCAGAGCTTGGAAGTGTTCCAGGTGCGGGCACGGCGGGTAGCCGACCACGAAGCCGGTGGCCAGGTGCACCACCTCGGCGCCGTTCTTGGCCATCTCCTCTGGCGCGTATTCGATGTTCCCGCCCGGGCAGCCGCCGCAGGTGGTGAACCCGACCAGATCCACGTCCTGTCCGGCGTAGGCGGCGAACGCGCCTTCGCGGCGCTCCAGGGCCCGCAGGCACTTGCCGCCGGCGCAGGTGCGGTACCGGTCGCAGATGATGATGCCGACCTTCGTCCGTGCCTTGGTGGTCATCCTCGTTTCCTTTCCCGGCGGCGCGTCAGCCCGCCGAGCGTTGCCGCTCGCGATCGATGAATTTCCCCGTCGCGCGCACGACCGTGCGCCCACCCAGGCGGATTTCCGCCTGCAGCACGAACAGGTGTCCGCGCGCGCGCAGGCACTCCGCGACCACTTCGAGCTCGCGCCCGATCGGCACGCCTTCAAGGTACCGCACGGTCAACTCGGCCGTGACGGCGGTCACTCCGCGCGCGAACAGGCAGTTGGTCATCGCCCCGTCGACCAGGGCGCAGATCACGCCGCCGTGCAGAAGCCCGGGATAGCCTTCCAGGGCGGCGCCGGCGGTGAAGCGCGCCGCGACACCGCCGTCGGTCGCGGGCGCGAAGCGAAGTCGCAGCCCCGCCGGATTCCGCGCGCCGCAGACGAGGCAGCCGTCGTGCTGGGCCGACTGCGTTGCGGCGTGCAGGCGCGGTTCGGCCGGCGGGGCCGACGTCGCAGCCGGGCGCCGGCTCACGCGCCGCCTCGGCGGGGGCCGCCGCCTCGATGCGCCCCGTGCAGGCCCTGGCCGCCGCCGCAGCCGCCCTGATGACCGGAGCCCTGGCCATGACCGTGACCATGGCCGTGACCATGTCCATGGTCGTGGTGCACGCATGCATTGGCCGGCGTGAGCTCGACCGGGTTGCCGGCCGCGAACGCCGCCAGGGCCGTCTCCACGGTCGCGCCGTCCGCTCTCCAGACGCGGACGCCGGCCGCCTGCAGGTGGGACAGGGCGCCGGCTCCGATGCCGCCGACCAGGACGCCCTGCACGTCGAGTCCGGCCAACGCGGCCACGGGATGGCAGCCGCCGTGGCCGTGGTGGCGGTTGGCGTTGGGGACCACGTGGCAGGCGCGGGTGTCGCTGTCGACGATGGCGAAGCAGGGGGCGGAGCCGAAGTGTCCGCTGAGTCGGCTCTCGAGGCCGTTGTCTTTGAGGACGGGAATGCAGAGGTTCATGATTCCAGCCTTTCCTTGGCGCAGTGGCGGCCGCAGCGGTGGCGGCGCGGTCCGCCGGTGGAGCCGGTGACGACCGGGCCGCCCTCGATCAGCAGCGCGCTGCCGTGCGTGAGCGCGGCGGCCACCTTGCGGCGGGCTGACTCGAGGATGCGGCCGAAGGTGGGTCTCGACACGCCCATGGCCTCGGCCGCCTCGGCCTGGTACAGGCCCTCGAGGTCGGCCAGGCGCAGCGATTCGTACTCGTCGAGGGTCATCGTGACCTGCGCGAGGTCGCGCGTCGGGATGCCGGCCGGCTTGAACACGGTCAGGGCCGGTCCGGCGGCGATGCGGCGGCAGCAGGGGGGTCGGGGCAAGGCGTCACCTCGCACCCAATTATGAGCATATGCTCAAAAAAGTCAAGCGCGCCCTGTGACCGTCTCCGGCCGTGGCGCCGCCTGCTGGCACAACCCGCTCCCCCATGCGATCTTCGCGTCGCCGGCGCCGTTGCCGGCGGCTTGGGGAGCTGGCGTGGAACTGACGATCCTGATCTTCGTCGACGGCCTCGGCTGGGGGCCGCCGGCCCCGGCGACGAACCCGCAGCAGACCTACGGCGGCGACGTGTTCCGTTTCGGGGCCGCCGCGCCCGCGGTCGCGGGTCCGGTGCCGGCCTGGGGCGGCGGCTGGGCCCGCGCGATCGACGCGGTCCTCGGCGTGCCGGGCGTGCCGCAGAGCGCCACGGGCCAGACGACGCTGCTCAGCGGCGTCAACGCGCAGGCCGCGATCGGGCAGCACCTGACCGGATTCCCGAACGAGGCGCTGCGCGCCATCCTGCGCGAGCACTCGGTATTGTTGCAGCTGGCGCGCCGCGGCGTGCCGGCGCGCTTCCTCAATGCCTTCCGGCCGCGGTTCTGGGAACTGTCCCCGGAGCGTCAGTGGACGCTCTCGGCCACGACGGTGGCCAACCTGGCGGCGGGGCTGCCGTTCCGCACGCTGGACGACGTCGTGGCCGGGCGTTCCCTCTACCAGGACTTCACCAATGCCGACCTGATCGCGCGGGGGTTCGCGGTGCCGACCTTCACCGCGGAGCAGGCCGGCGGCGTGCTCGCGCGCGCCGCGCGCGAGGGTGGCGGCTTCACGCTCTACGAGTACTTCCTGAGCGACAAGGCGGGGCACACCGGCGACGCGGGGAGCATCGCGGCCGAACTGGCGAAGCTGGACGCATTCGTGCGCGCCGCGCTGGCGGAACTGGCGGCGGAGCTGGACGGCGGCAGGGCGCTGGTGCTTCTGACCAGCGACCACGGCAACCTGGAGGACGCCACCACGCGCCGGCACACGAGCAACCCGGTGCCGTTGCTGGCGTGGGGAAGCGGAGCGCGCGATCTGGCGCGGGCGGTGACGCGGCTGGACCAGGTGACGCCGGCCATCGTGAGCCGCTACGGCGGCTGACCGCGACCGGCGGTCAGCGCGCGGCGGCCGTCAGCAGGAGCAGGCGGTGCTCCATCTCGCGGAGCGGCTGCAGGTCGCCCTTGCGCGAGGCCACGGCCACCCCGGCGCGGAAGACGGCGGCGGCCTCGTCGCCGCGGCCCAGCAGTTCCAGCGCGCGGCCGTGGGCCAGGTACAGCGCGCTGTTGTCCGGCTGCGCGGCCACGGCCCGCCCCAGCAGCGGCTCCGCCTCCGCGTGCCGCTCCAGCGTCGCCAGCGCGCTGCCGGCGCCCAGCAGGGCCAGCGGGTCGTCCGGGTCGATCTCCAGCACCTCGCCGAACATCGCCAGCTTGCGCGCGGCGTCCTCGCGGCGCGCGGCCTTTTCGGCGGCGGCCCGCTCGGCGGCCTCGCGCGCGTCGTCGAGGGAGGCGAAGCGCTTGAGCGTGGCCTGCTCGCGCTGGCGCTCGGCTTCCTGCTTGTCGCCGATCTTCATGTAGAACAGGGAGAGGTTGGTGTGCACGAGCGGCTCGTCGGGCGCGATCTCCTCGAGTTGCCTGAAGATGTCGATGGCCTCGTGGTAGCGGCCGGCGCGCCCGAGGATCACGCCGAGCGCCTCGGCCGCCTCGGCCAGGGCCGGGTCATGGCGCAGGGCCTGCTGCAGCAGCTCGACCGCGCCGTCGTCGTCGCCGCGGCCGAAGCGGTGGACGGCGCGTTCGTGGAGGCGGCGAGCCAGGTCGGCCGCGTCGGCGCCCGCGTGCAGGGGGCTGAGGCGGATCTCGGCCGTAGTGGTGGCGCCGTCGGCCAGGCGCACCGCCAGCTTCGAGCCCGGCGTCCGGTGGGCGCGGTCCAGGAAGGCAAGTGCCACCGGCGCCCGCCACGCGGCCGACCAGGCCGCCGAAGCCCAGGTGCCGATCGCGCGGCCTTCCGCGCCCTGCACCGGCTCGCCAGGCGCCGGGACAGGCGGAGCGTCTTCCTGCGGCAAGGCGGGCTCGAAGACCAGCGCGCGCAGCGCCTCCGGCACCGAGCCGTAGGTGCGCACGCGCGCGACCACCTCCTGGCCCAGGTAGCAGCCCTTGGTCAGGCTGGCGACGGCCTGCTCCAGCCCCGTCTGGGCCAGCGCGCGGCGTCCCGGCCGGAAATCGACCCCCGGGCGCAGCGTCCCCGCCTCGACGCAGAGCCACCGCCAGGCTTTCTGCCCGTCGGCGCCGGCCGGCCAGTCCACCAGGCCCTGCTCGCGGGCAGCGCGCGCGATCGCTGCGGCCCAGTGCGGGCCGGCTTCGGCAGGCCACAGCAGCAGCCAGCCGGGGTCGCCGGTCAGCGGCGCCTCGATGGTGAACGGGGAATCCTGCGCCGCGCCGTCGCCGGCGATCGTCGCCAGAGCCGCCGGAGCGCGCGGCCCCGCCAGGAGGCGGCCCGCGAAATCAGCCGTGACATCGTCGACCAGGGCGTCCTCGGTCACGACGTGGGCGCGCAGGTCGCTCGCCAGGTCGGCGCACTGGCTCCGTTCGGCGACCAGCAGCCAGGAAGGGAACGGCTGGCCGCGCTCGGGCAGGCGGAACACGCGAAGCGCCGCCACCAGCGCGCCGGCGCGGTTGAGGCGCGCCGAGGGCTGCGCCTGTCCCGGCGCCAGCGCCAGCACGTCGCTCGTCAACTGGGATTGCAGCAGCGCGCCGGCGTCGGGGCCGGCGACCAGCACCGCGCCCAGCGAGGGCGCGCCCGCCCAGTCGGTGACCAGGCCGAGCTCGCGCGCCTGCCGGCACAGCGCGGCCGCGGCGCTCATACCGCGAAGCTCTCTCCGCAGCCGCAGGTGTTGGTCGCGTTCGGGTTGCGGAACTGGAAGCCGCGTCCGCCCAGCCCGGACTGGTGGTCGACCGTGATCCCGCGCAGGTAGATCGCGCTCTTGCGGTCCAGGTAGACGTCGAAGCCTTCCTGCGCGATGACCAGGTCGCCGTCGCGCCGCGTGTCGAACTCGACCTTGTAGACCAGGCCCGAGCAGCCGCCGCCGGCCACGCCCAGGCGCAGGCCCTGGCCCTGACGGCCCTCGGCCGCGATCAGGCGCCGGACCTCGGCGGCGGCGCCCGCGGTCAGCTGCACCGCCTCGGCGACGGCGGTCGCGGTCGAAGACGGAGCCGCGCCGGCGGCTGCGGTCGGCGCCGCGGGCGCTGTGTCCGCCATCGCGGCCATTGGCGCCGCGCCGGCGCCGCCGCGCACCAGGTCGCCCAGCGGGCGCACCGGGCCCAGGCCGGACACCGGCACCACCAGGGTGTCGTGCTTCTTCCAGATCCCGAAGCGCGCGGCGCGCTGCAGGTACTGCTCGATGCTGCGCCCGTCCCGGCCGTCGACGTGCACGTCGGCATCGTGCAGGACCAGCCGCTCGTCATCCAGCGTGTCGCAGCGGCCTACGTAGACCGTCTCGCCGGCCTGCGCGTACACGGTGATGCCGTGCAGCGCGCCCTTGTCGTCGTGGAAGGTTCCCATCTTGCCTCCGCTCGGGTCAGCAGAACTGCGCGAACGCTTCGGCCAGCTCGCCGGCGACGACTTCGGCCGACTGGCCCTCGATCAGGTGACGCGGCACGAAGTGCACCAGCTCGCCGTCCTTCAGCAGGGCGATCGACGGGCTGCTCGGAGGCACGTCGCCGATCAGGGCGCGGGCGCGCGCGGTGGCCTCGAGGTCCTGGCCGGCGAACACGGTGGCCACGCGGTCGGGCCGGCGCGGGCCGGCCATGGCCAGCTTGACCGCGGGGCGCGCGCTGCCGGCCGCGCAGCCGCACACGGAATTCACCAGCAGCAGGGCCGAGCCCTGGCGCTGCGCGAACCAGTCATCGACTTCGGCGGCGGTCCGCAGTTCGCGAACGCCGGCGCTGGTCAGTTCGGCCCGCATGGGGGCCACGAGCTGCTCGGGGTAGGGCATGGTGACTGTCCTCCTTGGCCTGCCGGGGCGTGCTGCCGCCGGCGTGGTCGGGGCGGCGCCCGGCGCGCCCCGGTTCACATATCCCATGTCACCGGGCTGATATAGAAAAGATTACCAAAAATGTCAAGATATTGACCGGCGGCCCGCGCGGTGCCATCGTTCGCGATGGCCGCCGCCCGTGCGGGCCGCGCCGTCCGCGAGGAGCCGCCATGGACCTGGTCCTCCTGTCCCGCCTGCAGTTCGCGATCACGATCGGCTTCCACTACCTGTACCCGCCGCTGAGCATCGGCCTGGGCGTGGCCCTGGTGGTGATGGAGGGACTCTGGCTGCGGACGCGCGACCCGCGCTACCGCGAGCTGACGCGGTTCTGGGTGCGCATCTTCGGGCTCATCTTCGCCTTCGGCGTCGGCACCGGCATCGTCATGGAGTTCGAGTTCGGCACCAACTGGGCCCGCTACTCGCGCTTCGTCGGCGACATCTTCGGCGGCCCGCTCGCGGCCGAGGGCATCTTCGCGTTCTTCCTGGAATCGGGCTTCCTGGCGGTGCTGCTGTTCGGCTGGGACCGCGTCGGCCCGCGGCTGCACTTCTTCTCGACGCTGATGGTCTGCCTGGGCGCGCACTTCAGCGCGGTGTGGATCGTGGTGGCCAACAGCTGGATGCAGACGCCGACGGCCTACCGCATCGTCGAGACGGCGCAGGGCCAGCGCGCCGAGATCACCAGCTTCTGGGGCGCGGTGATGAACCCGTCGTCGCTGGACCGCCTTTCGCACACCATCATGGGCTGCTGGCAGGCCGGCGCGTTCTTCGTCGCCTCGGTGGGCGCGTGGTACCTGCTGAAGGACCGCCACCACCACCTGGCGCGCACCTCGATCCGCATCGGGCTGGGGCTGGGCATGGTCGCCTCTCTGGGACAGCTGGTGACCGGGCACGGCAGCGCCGTCACCGTGGCCGAGCACCAGCCGGCGAAGCTGGCCGCCTTCGAGGGCATCTACGAGTCTGGGCGCGAGGCCGACCTGACGATCCTCGGCTGGGTCGACGAGGCGAACCGCACCGTGCACGGAATCCGGGTGCCGGGGCTGCTGAGCGTGCTGGTGGGCGGCAGCCGCGACACCTTCGTCAAGGGCCTCGACGACATCCCCGTCGACGAGCGGCCGCCGGTGCAGGCGAGCTTCCAGTTCTACCACCTGATGGTGGCGATCGGCATGCTGCTGATCCTGCTGTCCTGGGGCGGCGGGCTGCTGGCCTGGCGCGGCGCGCTGTTCCGCTCGCGCCGGCTGCTGTGGGTGCTCGTCTTCGCGGTGCTGCTGCCGCAGCTGGCCAACCAGCTGGGCTGGGCCGCGGCCGAGGTGGGGCGGCAGCCGTGGATCGTGCACGGGCTGATGCGCACCGCCGACGCCGTCAGTCCCACCCTGGCGCCGAGCCAGGTGCTGCTGTCGCTGGTGCTGTTCACGGTGATCTACCTGGCGCTGTTCGTCGTGTTCATCGTGCTGCTGGACCAGAAGGTGCGGCAGGGGCCGCACGAGCCGGGCGGAGCGGCCCACGGGGAGGCGGCGTGATGGACGGCGGATTCCTCAACATCGCCTGGTACGTCGTGGTGGGAGCGCTGCTGGCCGGCTACGCGGTGTTGGACGGCTTCGACCTGGGCGTGGGCGCGCTGCACCTCTTCGCGCGCGGGGACCAGGAGCGCCGCGTGTTCCTCAACGCCATCGGCCCCTTCTGGGACGGCAACCAGGTCTGGCTGGTGACGGGCGGCGGCGCGCTGTTCGCCGCCTTCCCGGAGGCCTACGCGACGGCGTTCAGCGGCTTCTACACGGCGTTCATCCTGCTGCTGTTCATGCTGATCTTCCGCGGCGTCTCCATCCACGTGCGCAGCCTGCGGCCCGGCCGACGTTGGCGCGCGGCCTGGGATGCGGCGTTCTGCGGCTCCAGCGTGCTGGCCTCGTTCCTGATCGGCGTGGCGATGGGCAACATCGCCTGGGGCGTCGACATCGGGCCCGACTTCAGCTACCGCGGCGCCCTGGCGGCTCAGCTGCACCCGTACGCGCTGCTGACGGGCCTGACCGTGGTGGCTCTGTTCGCGATGCACGGGGCCATCTACCTGGTGATGAAGACCGACGGCGAGCTGAACCGCCGGGTGCGCGGGTGGGTGCGGCCGGCGATCATCGCCTTCGTGCTCATGTACGCGGTCATGACCCTGGCGACGCTGCTCTACGTGCCGCGGCTGGCCGAGCCGTTCCGGCAGCAGCCGTGGCTGTTCGCGGTGCCGCTGGCCAGCCTGCTGGCCATCGCCGACATTCCGCGCGAGGTGCACCGCGGCCGCGAACTGGCGGCGTTCCTGGCCTCGTCGGCCACGATCCTGCTGCTGCTCCTGCTGCTGGGCATCGGCATGTTCCCGGAGCTCATCCACGGCAACGGGCCGTCGGGCACCAGTCTGGACTGCTTCAACGCGGCCAGCTCGCCGCTGACGCTGCGCACGATGCTGATCCTCGCCGGCATCGGCATGCCGCTGGTGGTCGGCTACACCTTCCACATCTACCGGGTGTTCCGCGGGAAGGTGAAGCTGGACGCGATGTCCTACTGACGGGCGTCGGCGCAGGGCGCGCCCGGGCAGTCGCCGTCGCTGCGCTCCCACTGCAGCGTGGCGTGGCCGATGCCGAAGCGCTCGCGCAGCTCGCCGGCCGCGCGGGCCACCAGCAGGTCGTCGTCGCGGGGATCGGGCTTGACCAGGTGCGCGGTCAGCGCGACCTCGGTGGTGCTCAGGGCCCAGATGTGCAGGTCGTGCACGGCGGTCACGCCGGGCAGAGAGGCCAGTTGCTCGCGAACCGCCGCAGCGTCGATGCCCGGCGGCACCGCGTCGAGCACCAGGTCGAACGCCTCGCGCAGCAGGCCCCAGGTGCCCACCAGGATCACCACCGCGATGACGAGGCTGACCGCCGGGTCCAGCCACGCCCAGCCCGTGGCCAGGATCGCGGCGCCGGAGGCCACCACGCCCAGCGACACGGCCGCGTCGGCCGCCATGTGCAGGAACGCGCCGCGGGCGTTCAGGTCGTGCCGGCGGCTCGACAGGAACAGCGCGGCGGTGGCGCCGTTGACCAGGAAGCCGACGCCGGCCACGATGATGATCGGCCACCCCGGCACCGGCACGGGCTCCTGCGCGCGCCGGACCGCCTCCCAGGCGATGCCGCCGACCGCCACCAGCAGCAGCACGGCGTTCAGCAGAGCGGCCATGATCGACGAGCGGCGCCAGCCGTAGGTGCGCCGCGCGGTCGGCGCGCGCCGGGCCAGGCGCACCGCGCCCCAGGCCAGGACCAGGCCCAGGACGTCCGAGAGGTTGTGGCCGGCGTCCGCCAGCAGCGCCAGCGAGCCGGTGACCAGTCCGGCCGCCGCCTCCAGCGCGACGAAGGCGCCGTTGAGCACGATGCCGATCGTGAAGGCGCGCTGCGTGGCGGCCGGCGGGGCGTGGCCGTGCTGATGACCGTGCTGGTGCCCGGGCGCCTGCCCGTGCCGGTGGTCGTGGTGGTCCCGGTGGTGGTGTCCGTGCACGGTGGCTCCCGGTCGGCCGCGGGCCGCGGCGGCGCGGCCGCTCAGTAGGGGACGCGCCCCTCGTCGGCGCGCCACTGGTCCATCAGTTTGCGGCAGTCGTCCGCGGCGAGGGCGCCGTGGACGGCGAAGGCGGGCCCGCGCCGTCCGCCCAGGACCTCGTAGATCGCCGCGTCGTCGAAGCCGACGGCCGCGGCGTCGGCGCGGGTGGCGCCGAAGCAGACCCGGTCCAGGCGCGCCCAGTGGATGGCGGCGAAGCACATCGGGCAGGGCTCGCAGGTGGCGTAGATCTCGCAGCCGGACAGGTCGAAGGTGCCCAGCGCGCGGCAGGCGGCGCGGATCGCCTGCACCTCGGCGTGGGCCGTGGGGTCGTGCGACCCGACCACCTGGTTGTGCCCGCGCGCGATCACCACGCCGCCCCGCGCGACCACGGCCCCGAACGGGCCGCCGTCGCCGGCGGCCAGCCCCGCGCGCGCCTCTTCGATCGCCTCCTGCATCAGGCGCGGGTCCGGCGCGTTCACGGCAGCCGGCCCTCGAGGTAGAAGACCTCGAACACCTTCTCGTGGAAGATCGGACCGTGGCCGAAGTAGCCGTCCTCGCCGAACAGCTCGCCGTGGTCGGACATCACCATGAAATAGGTGTTCTCCGGGCAGCGGTCCATCAGCCGGCCCACGACGCCGTCGAGGTGCTCGACGCAGGCGATCTGCTTGTCGTAGAAGGCGCGGAACTGCGCCGGCGTGAAGAACTCGTCCTGCTTGCGGTCCTTCAGCGCCTCGGCGGGGTTCTTCAGGAACTCGTCCAGCGACTTGAAGACCCCGTGCACGCCGCTGATGTGCGGCAGGTCCTGCGCCGTCTCGCCGGGCAGCAGGTACGGGTAGTGCGTCTCGCCGGTGTTGATGAACCAGAACGTCGGCTGGTCGGTGCGCGGCTCGATGCGTCCGATCGAAAGGGGCACCTTGCCCTCGCGCGCAACGGTGCCGCCGTCCAGGATGATCCCGAGGTCGTTGTGGCTCGGCGCCAGCTCGTAGCGGTCGAAGTGCTGGCTCAGCGACGTCATCGGGTTGAGCACGGGCAGGCTGACCACCCCCTCGGTGCGGTAGCCCTGCGACTTGAGGAACCAGGGCAGCGACAGCTTGGGGACGAACTGGCCGAACTCGACGTCCTTGATGTTCAGGCGCCGCGACCACAGCGCGAACTCGTCGCGGTAGACGTCCGAGGCGAAGACGCCGCGCGGGCTCTGGTGCGGGATCATGCCCATCAGGAACGTGTAGTGCGAGGGGCTGGTCCAGCTGGCGTAGCTGTA
This sequence comes from uncultured Fibrobacteraceae bacterium, assembly GCA_964399195.1. Classification (GTDB taxonomy): domain Bacteria; phylum Krumholzibacteriota; class Krumholzibacteriia; order LZORAL124-64-63; family LZORAL124-64-63; genus CAINDZ01. The sequence continues at coordinate 5,272 of CAYNPY010000071.1, read as the reverse complement.
GCGGCGCTCGGCCGTGCCCAGGCGGTCCAGGTTGGGCGTGCGGGCGGCCTGGTATGCGTCCCAGCGGCAGCTGTCGAAGACGATGAAGAAGACATGGTTCGGGCGGTCGCCGCCGCCGAACAGGCGCTTGACGCCGCTGATGATGCCGGCCATGGGCCACCTCGCCGCGCTGGGGAACCGGGTCGCAACGATTCAATGTCGCCCGCCGGCCGCCCGGCGGCAAGAGCGCGGGCGGCGCCGGGAAGCGCGGCCGCCGCCTTCGCGGGCGGCGGCCGCTTGCTTCGCTGTGATGCCGGCCTACAGCGCGGCGTCGATCGCCTTCGCCAGTTCGTCCTTGGGCTTCAGGCCGACGAAGCTGCCGACCTGCTTGCCGCCCTTGAACAGCAGCACGGTGGGGATGCCGCGGATGCCGAATTGAGCGGCCAGGTCGCCGTGGTCGTCGACGTTCACCTTGCCGACCTTCGCCTTGCCCGCGTACTCGCCGGCCAGCTGCTCGATCGTCGGGCCCAGCTGCCGGCAGGGGCCGCACCACGGGGCCCAGAAGTCCACGAGCACCGGCACGTCGCTGTTCTTCACTTCGGCCTCGAAGTTCCCGACGGTGAATTCCATCACGTTGGCCATGTCGATCGCTCTCCTTGGTCTGCGGGGGGCGGCGGGGCCGGCCCTCCGGGGTTGTGCAACACGCTCGGGATCCTGCAGGCACGACTCGTGCCCAATCGGGGAGTCCGCCGCCGGAGGTTCGGTGATGTCGCTAACTCATTTGCTGCCAGACAGATAATCGCGCTTTGCGCCTCGTCGACTCATCGACGGGGGCGCGGCCTCTGCGGCAGCGCTGTTGCGTGCATCAAAATCGTTGCTACATTATCGTTGCAGCAACGGAGGGGGAAGGATGAACGGCGACAGCCTCGGACCCGCGCTGGCCGGCCTGGTCGCGACGGCGCGTCAGGACAGCCTGCTGGGCCTGCTGGGGGCTCTCAACGAGGGCCTGATCGTGGTCGACCCGGCCCTGCATGTGATGGCGATGAACCCGGCGGCGGAGATCCTGCTGGGGCGCCCCGGCCGCGAGCTGGCCGGCACACCCGTCTGCCGCCTGTTCGGGGAGCAGGCCTGCCCGCGCGACGTGCTGGAGGAGACGCTGCGCTCGGGAGCGCCGATCGTCGACTACCAGACCACGATCGAGCTGCCGGGCGGGCGGCGCGGGCACGTCCTGCTGCGCTCGGCGCCGCTGCGCGCGGGCGACGGGCGCGATCTGGGCCTGGCCCTGCTGCTGGGCGACGTCACCGAGGTGACCGACCTGCGCAAGCTGGTCACCGGACGCGACCGCTACGGCCGCTTGATCGGACGCGACACGCGCATGCGCGAACTCTACGCGCTGATCGGCGACGTGGCCGGGTCGGAGGCCACGGTGCTGATCCGCGGCGAGAGCGGCACCGGCAAGGAGTTGGTGGCGCGCGCCCTGCACGAGAACAGCCCGCGCGCCCAGGGACCCTTCGTGGCGGTGAACTGCTCGGCGCTGACCGAGCACCTGCTGGAGAGCGAGCTCTTCGGCCACGTGCGCGGCGCCTTCACCGGCGCCGTGGCCGACCGGCGCGGGCGCTTCGCCGAGGCGGCAGGCGGCACGATCTTCCTGGACGAGATCGGCGACATCAGCCCCGCGGTGCAGGTGAAGCTGCTGCGCGTGCTGCAGGAACGCGTGGTCGAGCGCGTGGGCGACAACCGCCCCCTGCCGGTCGACGTGCGCGTGGTCTCGGCCACCCACCGCGACCTCGAGGCGCTGGTGGCTGCCGGTCGCGTGCGCGAGGACTTCTACTACCGCATCAAGGTCGTGACGCTGCGCGTGCCGCCGCTCCGGGAGCGGCGGGAGGACATCCCGCTGCTGGCCGCGCACGCGCTGGAACGCTTCGCGGTCCGCGACGGCCTGCCGGCGGCGCCCGCGCTGACCGAGCCGGCGCTGGCGCTGCTGATGGCGCACACCTGGCCCGGAAACGTCCGCGAGCTGGAGAACGCGCTGGACCACGCGCTGGTGCTGGCGCGCGGCGGGCCGCTGGCGCCGGTCCACCTGCCACCGGAGCTGCGGGCGGGGACGGGCGCGCGGGGCGGAACGGCGCGGCCGCCGGTCCACAGCCCGCAGGAGCGCGACCTGATCGAGCAGGCGCTGCGGGCCACCGGCTGGCACCGCACGCGGGCCGCACGGCGGCTGGGCATCGACCGCAGCACGCTGTGGCGCAAGGTGCGCGAGTACGGCCTGGAACCGGACGAATAGGGGGCGGTGATGGCGATGAGCGGGAAGAAGCTCGCGGGGATCGGCTGCGGCGTGCTGGTCCTGGGCGCGGTGGCCGCGGGCGGCGGCCTGACCTGGTACTCGACGCAGCTCTCGCGCGAGTACAAGAAGGTGCAGGCCAGCGAGCAGGAGTTGGTGGCCGCCACGGCGCCGGCCGGCGCCTGGACGCCGCCGGCGGGCGGCGTGCCTGACCGGGCGCGCCTGGAGGCGTTCGCCGGAGTGCGCGAGGAACTGGCCACCTGGCGCGGCCGCCTGGCCGCCGAGGATCGCGCGTTTGCGGAGCGGCGCGGCGGCAACTGGTTCCTGCGCGCCGGCGACGCCAGCGAACTGGCGCGCGTGCTGGCCGGCTTCTGGCTGGCGCGCAACGAGGCGCTGCGCAAGGCCGGCCTCGGCCCGGACGAGTACGAGTGGTTGTACGGGCTGGTCTACCACGGCTGGCTGGGGCACGACGCGGCGGCGGGCAGGCAGGCGGGGGTGGTCGAGGACGCCGATGCCGCGCGCCGGGCCGATGACGGGCGCTTCGAGCGGCGCCGGGAGCAGTGGCGCGGCGGCGTGACCCCCGAGGCCGCCGCGGCGCTCGAGCCGCTGCGGGAACGCCTGGCCGCCGGCTGGACGGAGGAGACCAACCCGGTCGAATTGATCTTCGTGGGGGAGCCGGCAGCGCCGGCCGTTCCAGCGCGGTGATCAGTCCGGGCCATCGGCGCCGAAGTCGGCTTCGGCGCCCGGGCCTGTCTCGCCGGTTCGGCCGTCGGCGGCCGCGCCCGCGCCGCCCCGCCGCCGCGCGACCGACTGCCTGAGCAGGAACTCGATCTGCCCGTTGACGCTGCGCAGGTCCGCAGCGGCCCAGCGCCGGATCTCCTCGTAGAGTTCCGGGCTGAGCCGCAGCGGGAATGCCTTCTTCTCGCTCATCTCACTGGTAGAGGGTGCCCGTGTTGACCACCGGCTGCGCCGCGTGCTCGCTGCACAGGACCACCAGCAGGTTGCTGACCATGGTCGCCTTGCGCTCGTCGTCCAGCTGCACCAGCTGCCGCTCGCCCAGCTCCTGCAGGGCCATCTCGACCATGCCGACGGCGCCCTCGACGATCTTCTTGCGCGCGGCCACCACCGCGCTGGCCTGCTGCCGCTGCAGCATCGCGTGGGCAATCTCCGGCGCGTAGGCCAGGTGCGCCAGCCGCGCCTCCAGCACCAGCACGCCCGCCTTGTCCAGGCGCTCCTGCAACTCGCGCTTGAGGTGCTCGTTGATGTCGTCGGTCGCCCCGCGCAGGCTGACCTCGTTCTCGCCGCCGTCGTAGGCGTAGGCGCTGGCCAGGTGGCGCACCGCCGACTCGCTCTGGACCTTCACGTAGGCCTCGAAGTTGTCGACCTCGAACAGCGCTTCGGCGGTGTCCTGCACGCGCCAGACCACCACCGCGGCGATCTCGATCGGATTGCCGACCAGGTCGTTGACCTTCAGCTTCTCGCCGTTGAGGTTCCGCGCCTTCAGCGAGATGCGCAGCTTGCTGTAGAACGGGTTGGCGAATCGCAGGCCGGTCTGCCGCGTGGTGCCCTTGTAGTTGCCGAACAGCAGCAGCGCGACCGCCTGGTTCGGGTTGACCACGAACAGGCCGGCCGCCGTGATCGTGGCCACCAGGAAGCCGCCGAGGCTGGCGACCAGCAGCGGCACGTTCTTCTGCCGGATCGCGAAGACCAGCGCCACGACGGCGCTGATGAACATGAGCAGGACCAGCAACAGGACCCCCAGGCCAGGGCTCGTGTTCAGCGTGCGTTCCTTGAGCATCGGGTTCCTCCCGGGAAGCAGGTTCAGCGAGCCGGACGTCGCTTGATATACACATGATATCATATTGGTATTCGCCGGCGCCAGTGACATCTTCCGCGATCCAACACATTGTGGATATTTTGTTTAATAACAACGAATTGAATCGAGCGCCCCGGCCGTTTCCGACCGGGGCGCCCGTTCAGTCAGTTTGCATCCGGGGGGGCGGCCGCAGAGCGACCGCCCGGCCGAAGTACTTCAGAAGCAGCATCTTCGCCGTCGACGTGCCGCCGGCGCTGGTCAGCCGCGCGTAGTACGCGCCGCTGGACACCTGCCGGCCGCCGTCGTCCAGGCCGTTCCAGGCGACGGTGTGGGTCGCCGCGGCCAGGGTCTCGTCCACGAGGGTCCGCACGAGCCGGCCCGCCACGTCGAAGATCCGCAGGGTGACGTGGCCGCGCGCCGGCAGGTCGAACTTGATGTTCGTCGCCGGATTGAACGGGTTGGGGTAGTTGCCGCGCAGCGACAGGACCGCGGGCAGCGCGTCGTCGTCCACGCCCGCCACATACGGCGGCGCGTACACGATCCGCAGGCACCACTGCACCAGCGTGCCGACGTCGCCGCCGGCCTGGTCCGACACCGTGAGGCGCCAGGTGCCCTTCATGTCCTGGCCCACGAAGTTGGTCAGCGGGTCGGTCGGCGTCAGCGGGCTGGGGTACCAGCCGATGATGTTGTCCGTGCCGCTGCCCGTGCGGTTGTGCAGGCGCACCACCGTGCCGGCCGGCGAGGTCAGGCTGACCGCCAGGTCGCCCTGGTAGGTGTGCGTGATGTTCAGATACACCTGCACGGAGCCGATGGTGCCGCCGAGGTCGACCGCCATGTCGCTGGTGATCGTCGCGTAGTCCGCGATGGGCAGGCCCGGCGACAGGCACTGGTCGAGCTGCGTCGTCGAGCTCAGCGCGAAGTCGACGCCGGTGCGCACCTCACCGTCGCTCAGGGTGACCTGGACGTCCGGCCCGGCCCAGCCCGTCATCTCGGCGTGCAGGGTGTACGTGCCGGCGAACAGGCCCGGCAGCGTATACGAACCGTCGGCCGCGGTCGTCGTGGTGCCGCCGTTGGGCGTCGCCGTGATCGTGATGCCCGCGTGGTTCGACTGGCCCGCCAGCAGGGCGCGGCCGCTCACCGTGCAGGAGCCGATCTCGGGCGTGGTCAGCCACTGGACCGCGTTCTCGAGCAGTTGG
>CAYNPY010000070.1:0-19781 GCA_964399195.1 uncultured Fibrobacteraceae bacterium | reverse complement strand
GGTCGACATCGAATTCGCGCACGACGGCAAGGACTTCTTCCTGTTGCAGTGCCGCCCGCAGGCGATGTCCGGCGACAACGCGCCGTCGCCGATCCCGCACGACCTGCGGCCGGAGGACGTGCTGTTCACGGCCGACCGCTTCGTCTCCAACGGCCAGGTGCCGGACATCACGCACATCGTGTACGTGGTGCCGGAGGCGTACGCGGCGCTGCCCGACCGCGAGACCATGGCCTCGGTCGGCCGCGTCGTCGGGGCGCTGAACGGGCTGCTGCGCAAGCGCTCGTTCATCCTGCTGGGGCCGGGCCGCTGGGGCAGCCGTGGCGACATCAAGCTGGGCGTGTCGGTGACCTACGCGGACATCAACAACACCGCCATGCTGGTCGAGGTGGCGCGGCGCCGGGGCGACTACGTGCCGGACCTGAGCTTCGGCACGCACTTCTTCCAGGACCTGGTCGAATCCGGGATCCGCTACCTGCCGCTGTATCCGGACGACGCGGGCGTCGTCTTCCGCGAGGACTTCCTGCTGGGGGCGCCGAACCGCCTGGCCGAGCTGCTGCCCGATCACGCCCCGCTGGAGCACTGCGTGCGCGTGGTCGACGTGCCGGCGGCCGCGCGCGGGCGCGTGCTGCGGATCTACCAGAACGCGGAGCTGGAACACGCGGTGGGCGTCCTGGAGGAACCGGGCGAGCGGCGGGCGCCGGGCGCCGCGCGCGCGACCGCGGCGGTGGCCGACTCGCCGCTGCGGCACGCCCGCTGGCGCCGGCAGGTGGCCGAGGAACTGGCGCGGGCCCTGGACCCTGACACGAGCGGCGTCGTGGCGGTGCACCTGCGCGGATCGGTCGCCGACGGCCGCGCCACCGCCGAGAGCGACATCGACCTGGTGATCCGCTTCGGCGGCGACGACGGCCAGCGCGCGCGCCTGGAGGCGTGGCTGGACGGCTGGAACCGGGCGTTGGCGGTGCTCAACCAGCAGAGCACGGGCGTGCGCGTCGAGCGTCTGCTGGACGCGGTCATCGTCGCCGCCGACGACCACGAGGTGGCGGGAGGCCCCCGCCTGCCGCTCAAGGGCCAGCACTAGAGGCGGGCGCGGGGGCGGCCGCCGCACGGCCTCGCCGCCGCGCCCGCGGATCGTCAGCGGCTCGCGGCCAGCCGGCGCAGCTTGCGCTTGCGGCGGTGGATCGCCTTGCGGGCGGCTTGCAGAGCCTCGCGGTCGCCGCCGGCCAGCGCCTCCAGCCGCGCGGCCTTGAGACGGCGGATCTCGGCCTTGATGGCGCGCTTGCCGAGTCCGGGCTCGATGTGGCGGTGAGGCCGCTCGATGTGCAGCCGCTGCGCCAGCAGATCGACCAGTTCGTCCTTGCGCAGCCCGATCACGCCCTTGACGTCCGGGCACTTCTCCTTGGCCATCTCCCGCAGGTCGGCGATGCGCGTTTTCTGGAGCTCGTGGAAATCCATGGGACGCCCTCCGCATGCGTGGGGAACCGGGTCCGGGGACCGACTCCGGCGGCGGGCGCGGCCCGCCGCGCCCGCCGATCCTAGCGCAGCGGCCGGAGCCGGGGCAAGGGCGGTCCGCAGCCGCGTCCCGGCCCGCCCCGGCGCGCCGAGCCGGCCGGCGGCGGCGGCCGGCGGGTGTCATGTTTCGGAAGTCCCGCGCCCGGCCCCCGGCCGAGGGCGCCGCGCACGTTCCCTCAGCCCGCGAGGATAACGATGAGCTCTGCCGGCCGTCCCAGCCTCACCCGCCGCATGGCCGAATACGCCGTGGGTCTCCACTTCGAGGACCTGCCCGCCGCCGACGTCAAGGAGGCCAAGCGGTTCCTGCTCGATTCGGTCGGCTGCGCGCTGGCGGCGGTCCGCAACGCGGACATGGCGGCCATGTACCGCTTCGTCCGGCGGCAGGGCGGCACGCCGGAGGCCACGCTGATCGGCACCGGCGACCGCACCAACGCGGCGAACGCGGCGCTGATGAACAGCCTGCTGATCCGGGCGCTGGACTACAACGACATCTTCTGGGAGCAGGATCCGAGCCATCCGTCCGACATCATCTTCGGCGCGATCTCGCCCGCGGAAGCGCGCGGACTGGACGGGAAGGACGCGCTGGTCGGCATCATGATCGCCTACGAGCTGGAACTGCGGTGGTGCCTGGCCTGCTTCCCCGGTGTCCGCGAGGTCGGCTGGCACCACGCCACCCTGACGCAGTTCGTCAGCCCGTTCGTCGCCGGCCGCATGTACGGCCTGACCGTGGACCAGATGGTGGCCGCCGCCGGCATCAGCGGCAGCAGCCACTTCACCCTGGGCGGGGTCGTGGCCGGGCACCTGACCAACATGAAGAACACGGCCGACCCGCTGGCCACGCAGGCGGGCGTCCTGGCGGCGCAGATGGCGGCCGAGGGCTACGAGGGTCCGGTCGAAGTCATCGAGGGCAAGGAAGGCTTCCAGCACGTGATCCACAACGTCCAGCTGAAGCCCGAGATCCTGGTGGACGGGCTGGGCACGCAGCCGCCGCTGATCCGGCGCTGCGGCTACAAGGCGTTCCCGACCGAAGCGCTGACCCACCAGCCGATGTCGGCGGTGCTGGGCGCGATGCAGGAGAACGGGCTGCGGGCCGAGGACCTGGCCGCGATCCACATCCAGACGACGCCGCGCGGCGCCTACACCCCCCGCCCCCCGAGAAAGTCCGCCCCGCACCCCTCGGCGCCGGCCGCCCACCGCCTGCCTTACGGCCGGGGGGGGGGGGCGGCCGACGGCGGGGTGTACCCGAGCAGCTTCGAGAAGGAGAAGCTCTTCGACCCGCGCATCCGGGCGCTGCTGCCGAAGATCAAGGTCGTGGCCAACGCGGACATCGACGCGATGTTCCCGGGCACGAAGCGCGCGATCGCCACGCTGACGACGAACGACGGCCGCACTTTCACCAAGACGGTGGACAACGCCAAGGGCAGCCCGCTCAACCCGCTGAGCGACGACGAACTGGTGGCGAAGTTCCGCGCCAATGCCGGCGGCGTCATGGACAAGGCGCAGCAGGACCGGGTGATCGAGGCGACCTGGGACTTCGAGAACTGCCGCGACCTGGGCGGGTACCTGCGGCTGCTGAAGGTGGACTAGCGGCGGGCCGGCGCCGCGGCCGGTTCGGGCGGGGGCGCGCCTGGCGATGGCCGGGCGCGCCCCCGCGTGCTATATTGAACAAACGGGACCGCCTGCGGGTAGTCCCGGGACGGCTCTGGACTCGTGGGGGCGACCTGGTCTCGACGTGGTCGGAGGACCGTTGGCTGCATGCCGAGATCCCGCCCATCTCGTTAAACGGTGGAAAAAAAACAAGTGACGAAGCCAACTTCGCACTGGCTGCCTAACTAACGCAGCCCGTCCCCGGGTCGGGGGGTCACCGGACTGACCCAATGGGGGCGCCGTTTTCCGGTGCACAAGTCCCGAGGCGTGTCCCTGGCCGACGGACGAGATCAAACATGGGACTAGCCTGACGGTTGGCACGTTCCCTGGCCAGCCGGCTGGTTAAATCAACAGGGAGCTAAGCATGTAGACGCCGGCGGGGCGCCGGTTACGGACGCGGGTTCGATTCCCGCCGCCTCCACCAGTTGGTCACGAGGGGTCTTGCCGGCGCAGGCTGCAGGGCCCCTCGTGTGTTTCCGGCCCGCGCCCGGCGACGGCCGCGTCAAGGCTCGCGCGCGGGTTCGCCGAAGCGGCGGAATCCGTAATACGCCAGGACACCCGCCAGCAGGCCGACGAGATAGCCGTGCGGGGTCGCGAACGCGACGACGCCGACCAGCAGCGCGATGGTCAGGTCGCGCGGACTGCCGGCCTGGTCGCGCACGAAGCCGAGCAGCGCCAGCGCCTCGAACAGGAGCACGACGCCCAGGATCGGCAGCGGGAACGCGCGCAGCACCTCGTGCAGCGGGCCGCCGAGGAACAGGCCCAGCAGCAGGTAGTACCCGCCATAGAGCACGACCGAACCGCCGGTGCGCGCGCCGAACGTGTAGTGCCCGGCCAGGCCGCCGCAGCCGTGGCAGACGGGGATCCCGCCCAGCAACGGGGCCAGCAGGTTCATTGCCGCGTAGGTGAACCCGATCCTGCGGACGCCCACGGCCCGCTGCGGGAACAGGTCGCCGGTCGTCTGCGCGGTGGCGAGCACCGAGTTGGAGATCGACAGGGGCACCTGGGGCAGGGCCAGGACGATGAAGCCGGTGACGATGTCCGTCCAGGCGGGCACGCGCCACCCGGGCAGCGAGAAGCCGAGCCCCGAACCGACGCCCGCGAGCGAAAGCCCGGTGCCGAGCGCATAGGCGATCCCGAGGCCGATCACCAGCAGCCCCGGGGGCAGTCGCCGGTTGCCCCACAGGGCGAGCATGACGAGGATCGCGGCGACGGCCAGCGCAACGCCCGCAGCGCCGAGGGCCGGGATGTAGTCCCGCAGCGCCAGCGAGGACAGGGACAGGCCGAGGCCGAACTGGATGCCGCGCACGACGCACCTCGGCACCCGGCGCGCGAACAGCTGCAGCGCGCCCGAGGCCGCGAGCACGAGCATCGTCGCCCCGATCGCCACCCCGGCTCCCAGGAGAACGTCTCCGGCGACCTGCTTCGTGATGACCAGGACCGCCATGGCCTTCAGGGGCTGCACGGGCATCGGCAGGCGGTAGACAAGCCCGCTTATGACCTGCAGCAGCCCGAAAACCGCGAAGACGCCGCCCGCATCGAGGCCGGTCGCCAGGATGATCCCGACGATGAGGGGCAGGTCCGTCCCGAGATCGCCGAAGCTCCCGGCGAACTCGTTGCGGTCGAAGCGGATGCCGGGCATCGCCTTCAAGAACGGTCCTCCGGGCCCCTGGCCCCGCCGCCCGCGCGGCGCCTCGCGGGAGCAGCCGGCTCAGCGGCGCTTGATCAGGACGGTCGCGAAGTAGAGGACGCCGGTCAGCAGGATCGTGACCGCGCCCGCGGGCAGGTCCGGCCCGTAGCTGACGGCGAGCCCCGCAGCGGTCAATCCGGCGCACAGCAGCGCCGCGACGACCATCATGTGCGACAGCCGTCTCGTCAGGTGGTTGGCCGTGGCCGCCGGCAGCGTCAGCAGCGCGATGACCATGATGATCCCCACGACCGAGACCAGCACGACCACCGTCAGCGCGGTCAGCGCCAGCAGCAGGAAGTGGTAGCGCACCGTGCGCACGCCGCGCAGCGAGGCGAACTCGTCGTCGAAGCACACCGCCAGCAGCTGCTTGTGGAACAGCGTCACGACCGCGACCACCGCCACGCCCAGCCCGGCGATCAGCCACAGGTCGCGCGGGGTGAGCATGAGGATGTTGCCGAAGAGGTAGCTCATCAGGTCGGCGGCGTAGCCCGGGGTCAGGCTGATGAGCACGATGCCGGCGGCCATGCCGACGGCCCACACCGCGCCGATGACCGTGTCCTCGCGCTGCCGCAGCCGCAGGCTGACCCAGCCGATCACCACGGCGGAGACGAGCGCGGCGCCCGCCGCGCCGCCCAGCGGCGACAACCACTCCACGCCGTGCACGACGCGCAGGTACTGCACCAGGCCGAGCCCCGCCAGCACGCTGTGCGAGATGGCCCCGGCGATGTAGCTGATGCGCCTGATCACGACGTAGCTGCCCACGACGCCGCAGGGCACGGCCACGAGCAGCCCGCCCAGCAGCGCGTACTGCAGGAAGGCGTGCGCCGACAGGGGCCCCAGGATGGCGGCCGCGGGCGTCAGCACTGGTGGCCCTCCTCGCTGCAGCGGTGGTCGTGGCGGATCAGGCGCATGTCGGCGCCGTAGAGGTCGGCGATGACCTGCCCGTTGATCGCGCTCGTCGGATGCACGACGACCTTCTGGCCGACGCAGATCACGCTCTTGACGAAGCTGGCGACGAAGCCGAGGTCGTGCGAGACCATGATGATGGTCAGGCGGCGGTTGAGCGTCTCGAGAAGGCGGTAGAAGCCCTCCTCGACGTGGGCGTCGAGCCCGGCGGTCGGCTCGTCCAGCAGCAGCAGCTCGGGCTCGCCGGCCAGCGAGCGGGCGATCAGCGTGCGCTGCTTCTGTCCGCCGCTCAGGGCGGCGAAGTGGCGGTTCGCGTGGTCGGCCAGGCCGACCTCCGCCAGGGCGGCGCGGGCCGCGTCGCGGTCGCGCGGGCGCCACGGCCCCAGGCGCGGGCCCAGGCCGAGCCGGCCCATGAGCACCACGTCGAGGGTGGAGACCGGGAACAGCGGGTCCAGGTGGGCGTGCTGGGGCACGTAGCCGATGCGGTGCCGGGCGCGCTCGGGGCGCTGGCCGAATACGGTCACCTCGCCGGCAGAAGGCCGCAGCAGGCCGAGGGCCAGCTTGAGCAGCGTCGTCTTGCCGCTCCCGTTGGGGCCGACAACGCTGACGAAGTCTCCGGGCGGGATGGAGAACGTGACCCCGCGCAGCACGGGCCGGCCTTCGTAGCCGAAGTCGAGGTCGCGGCAGCTGAGGACCGGCGCCGCGGCGGTCACGGCGTCGAGCCGTCGGCGCAGCCGATCGCGTCGGCCAGCGCCACGGCCAGGCCGCGCAGGCCCGCCTCGTAGTCAGCGGGCAGCGGATCGGCCACGACCAGGCGGGCGCCGACGGCGGCGGCGACCGAACCGGCCGAGCGCTGCGGGAACTGCGGCTGGACAAGGATGGCCCGCGCGCGGGCGGCCCGCGCGCGGTCGATGACCTCCGCCAGGTGACGCGCCCCCGGCTCGTGGCCGTGGTCCTCGACCGCGACCTGCACCAGGCCGTAGCGCGCGGCGAAGTGGCCGTAGGCGGGATGGAAGACGAAGAACTCCCGGCCGCGGCAGGCGGCCAGGCGCTCGGCGCACTCCCGCTCCAGGGCCTCGAGCCGCGCGCGCAGCGCGTCGCGGCCGGCGGCGAAACCGGCGGCGTGGGCAGGCGCCAGTTCGGACAGCACGCGGCAGACGGTGTCGGCGAAGGCCGCCGCCTCGCGGGGGTCCAGCCAGGCGTGGGGATCCTCGTCGCCCCCGCACGTGCCGTGGCGCTCGCTCACCGGGACGCGCCCGGCCAGGCGCGGGCCGCCGGGCATCGCGCGCAGGCGCGGCAGCAGGCCCAGCTCGAAGGCGACGCCGGCGCTGAAGTAGGCCCGGGCCCGCTGCAGATCGGCCACCTGGCGCGGCGTCGGGGCGAAGTTCTCCGGCGACTGCCCCTGCCCGGCCAGCACGCTGACGGCGACCAGGGGGCCGGCCACCTGCTCGACCAGCCACTGCTGCGGCGGGATGCTGACCGCCACGCGCAGCGGCTCGGCGGCGTCAGCCGCCACCGGCAGCAGGACCGCCGCCGCAAGAGCCGGCGCCAGGGCGGACAGTCGGCGGATCAGGGTTTGCACGGGCAAGGCGGGACCACTCCGGGTTGGCAGCCGGCCCCATGATAGCCGCCCGCGGGGGTGACGCAACCGCAAATGCCGGCCGCCGGGGGCGGCGCACATTGCCTTGCCCAAGCGGTTGTTATAGGTTTGGGCGGCAGTCAATGGCCCCGTTCACGCCCGCCTCGCAAGGAGACGATCATGCCCCTGGTCCCGATGCGCGTCCTGCTGGACCACGCCGCCGAGCACGGCTACGGCGTGGGCGCCTTCAACGTGAACAACATGGAGCAGATCCAGGCCATCATGGCCGCGGCCACCGAGACCAACAGCCCGGTCATCGTGCAGGCCAGCCGCGGCGCCCGCGCCTTCACGAACGACAACTACCTGAGGCACCTGATGCTGGCCGCCTCCGAACTGAACCCGAAGATCCCCATCGCCATGCACCAGGACCACGGCAACAGCCCGGCCACGTGCTTCAGCGCGATCGACCAGGGCTTCACGTCGGTCATGATGGACGGCTCGCTCATGGAGGACGGCAAGACGCCGGCGACCTATGAGTACAACGTCGACGTCACGCGGCAGGTCGTGAAGCGGGCGCACGCGCTGGGCGTGACCGTGGAGGCGGAGATCGGCTGCCTGGGGGGCATCGAGGACGGCCACGGCGCCGGCCTGAGCGGCGACGACGCGATGGCCCACCTGACCGACCCGGCCGAGGCCGAGCGCTTCGTCGCGGAGACCGGCTGCGACGCGCTGGCCGTCGCGATCGGCACCAGCCACGGCGCCTACAAGTTCACGCGCAAGCCCGAGGGCGACGTGCTGAAGATGGACGTGATCGAGGAGATCAACCGCCGCCTGCCGAACTGCCACCTGGTGATGCACGGCAGCAGCAGCGTCCCGCGCGAACTGGTCGACATCATCAACAAGTACGGCGGCAAGCTGAAGGAGAGCTACGGCGTGCCGATCGAGGCGATCCAGAAGGGCATCAAGCACGGCGTGCGGAAGATCAACGTCGACACCGACAACCGGCTGGCCATCACCGGCGCCATCCGCAAGGTCTTCGCCGAATCGCCGGACAAGTTCGATCCCCGCGACTACATGAAGCCCGCCCGCGAGGCGATGGCGCAGGTGGTCAAGGCGCGCATGATCGCCTTCGGGCAGGCGGGCTGGGCCGACAAGGTCCCGCACGTGACGCTGGAGGACATGGCTAAACGGTACCGCTAGCAGCAACCGGGAGGCGGGGATGTACGGGAAGCTGGGCGAGGTCCTGCGCGGCGAGCTCGACGCGCTGCGCGCGCAGGGCCTCTACAAGGAAGAGCGCGTGCTCGAGGGTCCGCAGGGCGCCGAGGTCAAGGTCGGCGGCCGCACGGTGCTGAACTTCTGCGCGAACAACTACCTGGGGCTGGCCGCGGACCCGCGCGTGACCGAGGCGGCGCGCCGCACGCTCGCCGAATGGGGCTACGGACTCAGCTCGGTGCGCTTCATCTGCGGCACGACATCGCTGCACAAACGGCTCGAACGCGAATTGAGCGAGTTCCTCGGCGCCGAGGACACGATCCTGTACGCCGCGTGCTTCGATGCCAACGGCGGCGTGTTCGAGCCGTTGCTCGACAAGGACAGCACGATCATCACCGACCAGCTCAACCATGCCTCGATCATCGACGGCGTGCGGCTGGCCAAGGCGCAGCGCCTGATCTACCGGCATGCGGACATGGACGGTCTCGAGGAGCAATTGAAGGCCTCGCAGGCGGCGCCGTTCCGGCTCATCGTCACCGACGGCGTCTTCTCGATGGACGGCGACCTGGTGAAGCTGCCCGAGATCTGCGATCTGGCCGAGAAGTACGGCGCCCTGGTGATGGTTGACGACAGCCACGCCACGGGCTTCGTGGGCCCCACCGGCCGGGGCACGGCCGAGCGCTTCGGCTGCCTCGGGCGAGTGGATATCGTGACGACGACGCTGGGCAAGGCGCTCGGCGGGGCTCTCGGCGGCTGCACCAGCGGCCGCGCGGAGATCATCGAGTGGCTTCGGCAAAAGAGCCGGCCCTACCTGTTCAGCAACTCGCTGCCGATGATGATCTGCGGCGCGGCGCTGGAGGTCGTGCGCATCCTGCGCGAGGACACCGGCCCGCTGCGCCGCCTCGAACGCAACCAGCAGCGTCTGCGCGCCGGGCTGCGCGAGCTCGGCTTCGATGTCGATCCGGGCGAGCACCCGATCATCCCGGTGCACTTCCGTCGTCACCAGGACGACGCGATCATGGCGCAGGGCATGGCAAAGGACCTGCTGCAGGAGGGCATCTACTGCATCGGGTTCAGCTTCCCGGTCGTGCCGCGGGGGCAGGCGCGCATCCGCCTGCAGGCCTCCGCCGCGCACACCGACGCGCACGTGAACCGCTGCCTCGAGGCCTTCGCCGCGGTCGGCCGCCGGCGGGGCGCCATCTAGCCCGGCGCACGCCGGGCTGAACGGCCGCGCCCGCCGGGGCGCCGCCCGATGGGGGATGGACATGAACAGCTTCGCCTGGATCCGCCGCCGCCGGATCCTCATCCCACTGATCATCATTGCCGTGCTCGCCGTCGCCGGCATCTGGCTCGTGCCGGGCGACGCGGTCGGCCGCGCCGTCACCGCCCGGCTGCAGGCGGCGCTCGGGCGCCCGGTCTCGATCGGATCGCTGCAGGCGCGTCTGCTGCCGTCGCCCCGGGTGATCCTGCGCGACGTTGCCGTGGGCCCCGGCGGTGAGGGGCCGCTCGTCTCGGCGGACGTCGGGCGCGTGGAACTCTCGCTGGCCTTCGGGCCGCTGCTGCGGCGACAAGTCGAAGTGACGGATCTGGTCATCGCCTCGCCGCGCGTGGTCGTGCGGATTCCGGCGGCAGGGCGGCCCATGGCCGCGGGCGCGAATGCCGTTCCAACGGGACCTCCGCTGGCGATCGACGTGCGCCGCCTGCGGCTGACCGGCGGCAACGTTCGCGTGCTGCGGGCCGACGGCGCGCCGTTGCTGGAACTGGCGGGTCTGGGCGAGGAACTCTCGGCCGCACTCTCCCCGGGCGGCGACCTCGCGCTGAGCGGCCGCACCACGCTTGATACGCTGCGCTTCCATTCGCCGCAGGGCACTCTCGGCGAGGGGCTGCCGATCGCCTGGGAGAAGGATCTGCGCTGGGGCGCCGCGGCCAAGAGCCTCGAGATCGTCTCGTCGACGCTGCGCCTGGGGGATCTGCCCGTGACCTTCAGCGGACGTCTCGACGGGTTGGGCCGGCCGGCGCCGGTGGCCGACGTCGTCTTTACCGGCGGCCCGGCCCAGGTCTCGTCGCTGGTCGGCTTTCTGCCGCCGTTCCTCGCGCCACGCCTGGACGACGTGAAGTCGGGTGGACAGGTGGCCGTGGCCGGCTCGCTGAAGGGCGCCCTGACGCCGCCACCCGCGGCCGGGCAGGCGCTGCCGTTCGCGTGGGAGCTGCGCTTCGATCTGACTGGCGGGAGTGTGAGCGCGCCCGCGTTGCCGGCGCCGCTGGCGGGCATCGAGCTGCACCTGGTAGTGCGCGACGACACGGTGGATCTGGCGCGCTTCGCCGCCGCGACCCCGCGCAGCCGCTTGGACGTCTCCGGCACCATGACCTCGCTGCTGGCCACCCCGCGCGTGGACCTGACCGTCGGCGCGGACATCGACCTTCAGGAGGCGATGGCGCTGCAGCCGCCGCAGCCGGGACTGCCGGAACTGGCGGGCCGTTTCACCGGCACGGTGGGGGTCTCCGGTCCCGTGCAGCCGGTCACCGCGCTGGCGCTGTCCGGCGGCGGCCGCCTGGTGGACCTGAAGATGTCGGGCCCGGACCTGCGGCCCGCCATCGACCGCATCGACGGGCCGGTGCGCCTGGAAGGGCAGCGCCTTTACGCCGACGGCGTCACCTACCGACAGGGGCCCACCGACCTGACCGTCACCGGCGCGGTCGACAACTTCCTGGCCCTGGTGCCGGAGCTGAAGGTGGACCCGCCGGCGGTGCTGGCGGCGCGGGCCGACGTCCGGCTGCTGGACGCCGACGCCTACGCGGCGCCGCCCGGCGCGCGCAAGGAGGCGGCCGGCCCCGGCAGCGGGCTGGCGCGGCTCGGTCTGCTGACCGGCAGCGCAGAGGCTACGGTGCACCGCCTGCTGACCAAGGGGCACGAGCTGCAGGACGTGCGGGGAGCCGTCGATCTCGATCGCGGCCGGCTGACGCTGCGCGACGTGCGCGGCACGATGTACGGCGGGCGCGTCGACCTTGACGGCGTCATGGACCTCAGCGATCCCGCGCACGGAAAGATGGACCTGGAGGTGACGCTGGCCGGCGTGCAGGCGCAGGAACTGTCGAAGCGCGCCGTCGCGATGAGCCGCTTCGCGCGTCTGGGCGGACTGGTCACCGGCCTGGTGGACGGGAAGGCGAAGCTCAAGGGCGCGCTGGACGACACCTTCGGGCTGGACCTGATGACCTTCTCCACGAACGGCCAGGTCGAACTGCGGCAGGCGCGCTTGGCCGGCTCGCCGCTGCAGAAGAAGCTGGCCGGGCTGCTGGCCGCGCCGCAGCTGGAGGCGGTCGCCGTCGAGAAGTGGCTGCAGCCGTTCCGCATCGAGGACGGCAAGCTGCACGTCGACGGCCTGGCCCTGACGGCGGCCGGCGTGGACGTGCGCGCGGCGGGCTGGCAGGCGCTCGACGGCACCGTGGCCCTGGGCGTGGAGCTGACGGTGCCCCAGGCGCTGGCGCAGGGCCTGCGGGCGAAGCTGCCGGCACCGGTCGCCGCCGCGCTGCTGGACGGCGGCGGCGGGCCCCTGGTGGTCCCGGTCGGCCTGAGCGGCCGCTGGGACGACCCGCAGGTTCAGCTGGACACCGAGTCGCTGGCGGTCGCGGCGGCGGACCGGGCGAAGGCCCAGGCCCGGCAGCAGGTCGACGCGGCCCGCCGGCAGGTGCAGGATCAGGTGAAAGACCAGGTGCAGGACGCCGCCGCAGCAGCGCTCGGGCGTCTGGCCGGCCAGCCGGCCGACACCGCCGGCGCCGACTCCGCGGCGGCGCCCGCGCTCCAGGACCAGGTCAAGTCGCTCCTGAAGGGACTGCGCGGAGGACGCGGCAAATGAAGGGGTTGGCGCGGCCGCCGGCCGCCGTCAGGACGGGTGGGGCGGCGCCGCGGGCGCGGCGGGGTTGCATTCCGGTCCCCGGCGCGCTACTTTCGCCGCGAGTGACGTCTGCCTGACCCGCATCCCGGCCAGCGCGGACGTGTTTTTTTGAGTGCCGCCGGCGGCCCGCAGCGGGCGCCGGCGCGCGCCGGGCGCTGCCCGGCCAGCAGCCGGCGGGCCGCCGCCGCGCAAAGGACACAACGGCATGATCACGGATCTGGGCAGGATCAGGAACATCGGCATCAGCGCCCACATCGACTCGGGCAAGACGACGCTGACCGAGCGGATCCTCTTCTACACGGGCCGCATCCGCGCCATCCACGAGGTCAAGGGCAAGGACGGCGTGGGGGCCACCATGGACTCCATGGACCTCGAGCGCGAGCGCGGCATCACCATCCAGAGCGCCGCGACCCACACCATGTGGGACGACCACCACGTGAACATCATCGACACCCCGGGCCACGTGGACTTCACGATCGAGGTGGAGCGCGCCCTGAAGGTCCTCGACGGGGCGATCCTGGTCCTGTGCTCGGTGGCGGGCGTCCAGAGCCAGTCGATCACCGTCGACCGCCAGATGCGCCGCTACAGCGTGCCGCGCATCGCGTTCGTCAACAAGTGCGACCGCTCGGGCGCCAACCCGATGCGCGTGACCGAGCAGCTGCGCGAGAAGCTGAAGCACAACGCGGTGATGATGCAGATCCCGATCGGGCTCGAGGACAAGCTCGAGGGCGTGGTCGACCTCGTGAAGATGAAGGCCTTCCGCTTCGAGGGCGACAACGGCGAGAAGATCATCGAGAGCGAGATCCCCGCCGCCCTGAAGGTGGAAGCCGAGGTGCGGCGCGAGGCCCTGCTCGACGCGGCCAGCATGTTCAGCGACGAGCTGATGGAGGCGCTGCTCGAGGGCGAGGCCACCGAGGAGATGATCCACGCGGCCGTCCGCAAGGGCGTGCTGTCGACCAAGCTGACGCCGGTGTTCATGGGCAGCGCCTACAAGAACAAGGGCGTGCAGCTGCTGCTGGACGCGGTGATCCGCTACCTGCCGGCGCCGACCGACATCGACAACCAGGCGATCGAGGTCATGCGCGGCGGCGACGAGCGCGAGTTCACGCTCAGCCACAGCCCCGAGGCCGGCCTGGTCGCCAACGCGTTCAAGCTGGAGGAGGGCCCGTACGGCCAGCTGACCTACGTGCGCGTCTACCAGGGCACGATCCGGCGCGGCGACGACATCTTCAACAGCCGCACCGGCAAGAAGGTGAAGGTCGGCCGCCTCGGGCGCATGCACGCCAGCCAGATGGAGGAGATCACGGAGGCCTGCGCCGGCGACATCATCGCGCTGTTCGGCGTCGATTGCGCCAGCGGCGACACCTTCACGCACGGCGACCGCATCTCCCTGTCGAGCATGCACGTGCCCGAGCCCGTGGTCAGCCTGGCCGTCACGCCGGCCGACAACAAGGCCGCCACGAACATGAGCAAGGCGCTGCACCGCTTCACGCGCGAGGATCCCACCTTCCGCACGCACGTGGACGACGAGACCGGCGACACGATCATCAGCGGCATGGGCGAGCTGCACCTCGAGGTATACATCGAGCGCATCAAGCGCGAGTACAACGCGGTGGTGACGGCCGGCGCGCCGCAGGTGAAGTACCGCGAGACCATCACCTGCCCGGTCGAGTTCGACTACACGCACAAGAAGCAGACCGGCGGCTCCGGCCAGTACGCCAAGATCCAGGGCTCGCTCGAGCCCTCCGACGACGGCCAGTTCCACTTCGAAAACAAGGTCATCGGCGGCAACATCCCGTCCGAGTACATCAGCGCCTGCGAGAAGGGCTTCGCCAGCTCGGTCGAGCACGGCCAGTTCATCGGCGCGCCGGTGCAGGGCCTGCGGGTGGTGCTGAAGGACGGCGCCGCGCACGCGGTGGACTCCTCGGACATGGCCTTCCAGGTGGCCTGCCGCGCCGCCGTGCGCAAGTTCTACAACCACGGCAAGCCGGTGGCGCTCGAGCCGCTGATGCTGGTCTCGCTCGAGGGCCCCACCGAGTACCAGGGCGAGATGATCAAGACCCTCATGCAGCGCCGCGGCGTGATCGTCGGCACGACCGAGGACGAGGGCTTCGTCCGCGTCGACGCCAACGTGCCCCTGGCCGAGATGTTCGGCTACGCGTCGGTGCTGCGTTCGGCCACCGCCGGCAAGGCCGAGTTCACGATGGAGTTCGCGCGTTACGCCCCGGCGCCGGCCGAGGTGACCGAGCAGCTGGTCAAGCGGTACCAGGAGAAGCGGGCCGAAGGCCACTAGGAGCGAGGTTCCCGGGACCGGCGCCGCCGCAGCGACGCCGCCCCGGCACGACTGCCGCCGGCCGCCGCGCCGGGGCGCCATCCGTCAGCGAGTGAGGACGACGATGCCCGAGAAGACCATGATCGAACGCAGCCCGGTCCGCGTGTTCGACCGCGCCATCGGCGGCGGCCTCGGGGCCGGCAACATCGGGGTGGTCCTGTCCCGCAACGGCGGCGGCAAGACCGGCTTCCTGATCGGCCTGGCCATCGACAAGCTGCTGCAGGGCAAGCGCGTGCTCTACATCTCCACCAAGGAGTCGGTGGAGCACGTGAACGAGTTCTTCGACCAGATCTTCCACGCCATGGCCGAGTCGCTGGCGATGGACGAGGTGCCGCAGCGCCAGCTGCAGATGGAGCGCAACCGCCACATCCTGGTCTACAACCGGAAGTCCTTCAGCGTGGAGAAGCTGGAGAGCTCGGTGGCGTTCCTGGCCGAGACGACCGGCTTCCGGCCCGACATGGTGATCATGGACGGCACGCCGCGCTTCGAGTGCACCGAGCAGTGGGAGATCGACGGGATCCGCAAGCTGGCCAGCCAGTGGAACGCCGAGATCTGGACCAGCGGCCTGCTGCACCGCGAGGGCCAGGAGCTGGACGGACGCGGCATCCCGCTGGAGATCGCCCGCTACGATGCCGACCTGGACGTGGTCCTGCGGCTGGCGACCGAGCACGGCCGCATCAATCTGAAGGTCCTCAAGGAGCACGCCAGCGCCGAGCCGGCCCAGGTCAGGATGGAGCTGGATCCGGCGACGCTGCTGCTGCGCTGGCAGTGATGGACGCCCGGCCGGTGGCCGGGCGGCTGGCCGCGGTCCGCGAGCGGATCGCGGCGGCCTGCGGTCGCGCGGGGCGCGATCCGGCGGGCGTCGCGCTGGTGGCCGTCACCAAGCAGGTGCCGCTGCCGCTGGTGGCGGCCGCGGTCCGCGCCGGCGCCCGCGAGCTGGGCGAGAACAGGGTGCTCGACGCGCTGGCGCGCCAGGACGAACTGGCGCGCCTTCTCGTTGCCGAGGGCCTGGACCCGGCCGGCCTGCGCTGGCACTTCATCGGGCACCTGCAGCGCAACAAGGCGGCGCGGGCGTGCGGCCGCTTCGCGCTGCTGCACGGCGTCGACTCGGCCGAACTGCTGCGGTTGCTCGGCGCCCGCGCGGCCGGCGCCGGCTCGCGCCAGGCCGTGCTGCTGGAGGTCAACCTGGGCGAGGCGCAGAAGCAGGGCGTCGAGCCGGGCGAGCTGCCGGCGCTGGTCGACCTCGCCGCAGCGCTGCCCGGGCTCGAGCTGCGCGGCCTGATGGGCATGGCGCCCTGGGGCGCGGGCGAGGCGCAGGCGCGCCGCCTGTTCGGCGGGCTGCGCGAGCTGGCCGAGCGGGAACGCGAGCGCACCGGGCTGGCCCTGCCGGAACTGAGCATGGGCATGAGCGGCGACTTCGAGGCCGCCGTGCTCGAGGGCGCGACCATCGTGCGCGTGGGCAGCGCCATCTTCGCGCCGTAAGCTGGCTGGCCGGCCGCGGGAAGGTCCCGACCGCCGGGGAAGGAATGGCATGGACATCGTCCGGCTCGCGCTCGCCGTCCTGCAGGTCTACACCTGGGTCATCGTCGCCCGGGTCATCCTGTCCTGGGTCAACCCGGACCCGCGCAACGAATTGCTGCTGTGGGTGATACGCCTGACCGAGCCGGTGCTCGGCCCCCTGCGGCGGCTGGTCCCCATCGCCGGTCTGGACCTCTCGCCGCTGCTGGCATGGCTCTTGATACAACTCCTCATGAGGTTGATCGCACAGGCCGGCGCCTGACCGGATCGGCCGCTGTCGCGCCCCGTATCGCGGGGCCGGCGGCTGCGGCCTCCGCAAGGTCCGGCGGGACCCCGCCAAAGGACCGAAGCATGAGGATCACTCCCCTGGACGTGCGGAAGCAGGAGTTCGGCAAGTCGATGCGCGGCTTCGACTGCGACGAGGTCCGCGCTTTCCTGAACACGCTCGCGGACGAATACGAAGCGGTGCTGGTGGACAACAAGCAGGTCCGCGAGCGGACGCTGGATCTCGAGGACAAGCTCGGCGAGTACCAGCGCATGGAGAAGAACCTGCGCGACACGCTCCTGACCGCCGAGCGCCTGACGCAGGAGACGAAGGAAGCGGCCGCCCGCGAGGGCGAACTCATCATCCGCGATGCCGAGATGAAGGCCCGCGGCGTGCTGGAGGAGTGCCGCCTGCGCACCGAGGAGCTGCGCCGGGAGATCACCGGCCTGCGCAAGGAGAAGGAGACTTACCTGGCGCGCTTCCGCTCGCTGGCCGAGGCCCAGATCCAGTTCATCGACACGCACCGCAGCGACTTCGAGGACCTCGACCGGCGCCTGACCGACATCGTCGACACCGTGGTCACGCGCACGGGCCCGGGCGCGCCGGTCGCGGCGCCGGCCTGGAACAACCCTTACGTTTCGGCCCCGGCCGTCCCGGTCGCCGGCTACGCCGCTCAGGCCGGCCCGATCGTCCACGCCGGCCTGGGTGCCCAGGCGGCGCCGGCGCCGGTGAACGGCCCGGTCGCGGCTGCCGGGACCCGGTCGGCCAACGACATCTGGCGCGACTACACCCCCGGCCGCGCCGCGGCCCAGACGCCGCCCATCGCGCCGCCCATCGCGCCGCCCGTCGCGCCGATCGTGTCGATTCCGGCGACTCCCGCGCCCGACGAGGAGGTCAACGGCGTCATCGCGCAGACCCTGGCCGAGGTCGCGCCGGTCCAGGGGCCCGAGCCGCGCCCGGCGCAGCCGGAAGCGTGGAAGCCCGAGCCCGTGGTCACCGAAGTGACGAACCTCTAGTCCGCCCCGCCGCGGGGCGGTCCCCAGCGGGGGCGGGCGGCGCGCAGGAGCCGCCCGCTCCTTTTTTCTTTGGGGGCCGCCGGCAGCGTGCTAGTTTTCCTCGCCCGGCGGCCCGACAGGCTCGCGCGGTCCCGTCCGCCCGCCGCCCAGGAGTACCATGAGCGCGTACTGGACACAGATCCAGGAGGCCGCCGCCTTCATCCGCGGGCGCGCCTCCTTCGAGCCGGAGGTCGGGCTGGTGCTGGGCACCGGCCTGGGGGACCTCGGCCACCGCATCGAGCCCGCGTGCGTCATCCCCTACGGCGAGGTGCCGCACTTCCGCGAATCGACGGCCGAGAGCCACGTCGGGCAGCTGGTGCTCGGCACCCTGGCGGGCCGTCGCGTGATGGCGATGCAGGGCCGCATCCACTACTACGAGGGCTACTCCATGCGCGAGGTCGCCCTCCCGGTGCGCGTGATGCAGGCGCTCGGCTGCCGCGCGCTGGTGATGAGCAACGCCGTCGGGGGGATGAATCCGCACTTCGCGCCCGGCGACATCACCGTGATCACCGATCACATCAACCTGATGGGCGACAACCCGCTCATCGGGGACAACGACGACCGGCTGGGGCCGCGGTTCCCGGACATGTCCGAGCCGTACGACCGGCGCTTCCTGGCCTGCATCGAGCAGGTGGCCCTGGCCAGGGGCCTGGCCCTCAAGCGCGCGGTCTACGTCGCGGTGGCCGGCCCGAACCTGGAGACGGCGGCCGAGTACCGCTTCCTGCGCGCGATCGGCGCCGACACGGTCGGGATGTCGAGCGTGCCGGAGTGCTTGGCCGCGGTGCACGGCGGCCTGCGCGTGCTGGGGCTGTCGGTGGTCACCGACGCCTGCTTCCCGGACGCGCTGAAGGCGGCCGACGTCAGCGAGATCATCCGCGTGGCGAACGAGGCGCAGCCGCGCCTCGAGGCGCTGGTCACGGGCTTCCTGGCCGCCGCCGAATTCTGAGCCCCGGCGACGACCGCCGCGCCCGGCGCCGCGGCCGCCGCCCACACGACGCAGCCGAGGGGACGAGCCGACCCATGTCCGCCGCCGACCGCCCGCCGCAGGCGCCGCTGTATCCGCCGCTGGCCCGCAAGTTCCACGACGCCCGATCGGAGGAGCTGATCAGCGCCTTCTGGCGCCGGCACGACACCTTCCGGCGCAGCGTGCGCGAGCGCGAGGGACGCCCCGACTGGGTCTTCTACGAGGGGCCGCCGACCGCGAACGGCATGCCGGGCGTGCATCACGTGATGGCGCGCCTGTGCAAGGACATCATGTGCCGGTACAAGACCATGACCGGCCACCGCGTCGTGCGCAAGGCGGGCTGGGACACCCACGGCCTGCCGGTCGAGCGCAGCGTCGAGAAGACGCTCGGCATCCAGGGCGCGCAGGCGATCCTCGACTACGGGCTGGAGCCCTTCAACGACAAGTGCCGCGAGAGCGTCTGGGCCTGCAAGGGCGTCTGGGACGAATTCACCGAGCGCGTCGGCTACTGGGTGGACCTCGAGAACCCGTACATCACCTACGACAACGACTACATCGAGTCGGTGTGGTGGATCCTCGGTCAGTTCCACGCCAAGGGCATGCTCTACCAGGGCCACAAGGTGGTGCCCTACTGCCCGGTCTGCGCGACGCCGCTGAGCAGCCACGAGATGGCCAACAGCTACCGCACGGTCTCCGATCCCAGCGTCTACGTGAAGCTGAAGGCCCAGGGCGGCGAATCAGGCGCGGACGAGTACTTCGTCACCTGGACCACCACGCCGTGGACGCTGCCCTCGAACGTGGCGCTGGCCGTGGGCCGCGACTTCACCTACGCCCGCGTGCGCTTCGGCGGCCAGGTGCTCATCCTGGCCGAGGCGCGCCTGCCGGTGCTGGCGGCGCTGGGCGAGGTCGAGGTGCTGTCCACCTGCAAGGGCGCCGACCTGCTGGGCCGCCGCTACGAGCAGCTGCTGCCGTTCGCCTCGCCGGGGGACAAGCGCGCCTTCGTCGTGGTCGCTGGCGACTTCGTGACGCTGGACACGGGCACCGGCATCGTGCACATGGCGCCGGCGTTCGGCGAGGACGACTACCAGGTGGGCGTGCGCGAGGACCTGGCGTTCCTGCGCCCGGTCGACGCCAACGGCCGGTATACCGACGAGGTGCCGCCCTGGGCCGGCCTGCACGACAAGGCGGCCGACCGGAAGATCATCCGCCAC
>CAYNPY010000069.1:9932-20268 GCA_964399195.1 uncultured Fibrobacteraceae bacterium | reverse complement strand
CGGCGGCCAGGGACTGAAGCTGTCGACCGCGTACGTCGACGGCGAGTTCCGCGACCGCACCGGCCTCTTCCTGCAGGGCTGGCGCCAGGCGGTGCGCGGGCGGGGCGACGTGCTGGACCTGGGCCTGGACCTGGGCGGCTACTTCCGTGACGGACGACTGGAGGACGGCTCGCTGCGCCTGGGCGTCCACTACGTCTCGCCGCTCCTGGGCAGCGCCGGCTGGCGCTCGCGGCTGCTCCTGGGCGCGCGCTTCCACCGCGCGGTGCGCCCCACCGCCGGCGCGCCGTTGACGCTGGCCGGCGACCTGGGGCCCCGCGAACTGGACCTGGCGCAACCCGGCGGCGACAGGCGCCTGGTGGTCGACACCGAATGGCGCTGCTACCCGCCCTGGGTGGTGGCCGGTTTCCGCTGCCAGGTCTACGCGTTCGCCGACGGGGCCCTGCTGGCGACGGGCGGCCGCTCGCTGGCCGACCAGCCGCTGCTGGGCAGCGCGGGCCTGGGGCTGCGGATCGGCAACCCGGACCTGGTGCTGCCGGTGCTGCAGGTGCAGGTGGCCTTCCTGCGCGGCATGGACGATAATGCGGCCTCGGTCGTGGTTTCGGCCGGCAATTTCGCCGCGCCCGAGGCGCGCTGGCCCGGCGCGCGGCCCGGCGGCTACGAGTTCCGCTGACCGTCTCGCGCGCACTCGGCCCGGAGGACGATGGACGCCCCCAGGATGCGACAGGTCTGGACGAGCCGGCGAGGCGGCCCCGGCGTCCTGGAGGTCCGCGAGGCGCCGATCCCGGTCCCGGAGCGGGGGCAGGTGCGGCTGCGCGTGGCCTGGGCCGGCGTCAACTTCGCCGACGTCATGATGCGGCGCGGGCTCTACCCCGACGCGCCGCGGCTGCCGGCCGTGGCCGGCTACGAAGTGTCCGGCGTCATCGACGCCGTGGGCGAGGGCGCCGACCCGGCGCTGCTGGGCCGGCCGGCCGTCGCCATGTGCAAGTTCGGCGGCTACAGCGAATACGTCTGCGTGCCCGCCGCGTGGGCCTGGACGCTGCCCGCCGAGGCGGACCTGCGCGCCGCGGCGGCGCTGCCGGTCAACTACCTCACGGCCTGGCAGATGGTGCGCGTCATGGCTCCCGTCGCGGCCGGCGGCACGGTGCTGGTGCAGGGGGCGGCCGGCGGCGTGGGGCAGGCCGCCTGCCAGCTGTGCCGGCTGGCGGGCGCGCGCGTGATCGGCTCGGCCTCGCCCGGCAAGCACGACGAGCTGCGCGCCCAGGGGCTGGCGTTCGTGTTCGACTCGCGGCTGCCCCGCTTCGCGGACCTGGTGCGGGAGGCCACCGGCGGCCGCGGCGTCGAAGCGGCGCTGGAGCCGCGCCACGGGCGCTGGATCCTCGAGAGCTACCGGTGCCTGTCGCGGTGCGGCCATCTGGTGCTGTTCGGCTTCGCGGGGGCGGCCGCCGGGTCCCGCTCGGGCACGCTGTCGGCGCTGCGCACGCTGGCGCAGGTGCCCTGGCTGGCGATCAACCCCGTCCGCCTGATGAACGACAACCGCTCGCTGGGCGGCGTCAACCTGGGCCGCATGTGGGACGAGGGCGCGCGCACGGCGCCCTGGCTGCGCGCGCTGCTGGACCTGCTGGCCCGCGGCGAGATCTGCCCGCGACTCGACAGCACCTACACCTTCGCCCAGGCGGCGGCCGCCCACGAGCGGCTGGAGAGCCGCGCCAGCTTCGGCAAGATCCTCCTGGAGCCGGGCCGCTGAGGCGGCGCCGGGGAAAGGCCCGAACCGGTGAAGGTCTCCGTCGCCATCATCACGAAGGACGCCGCCGCGCAGCTGGACCGCTGCCTGGCCTCGGTGGCGTTCGCCGACGAAGTGGTGGTGCTGGACCAAGGCAGCCGCGACGACACCGCGGACGTCTGCGCGCGGCACGGCGCGCGGCTGCACCAGGGCGTCTGGGAAGGCTTCGGCCCGACGAAGCAGCGCGCGGCGGCGTTGTGCCGCAACCGCTGGGTCTTGAGCGTCGACTCGGACGAGGAGGTCTCCGCGGAACTGGCGGCGGCCGTCGCCGCCCTGCCCGACTCGCCCGCCGAGGCGGCCTTCGCCGTCAACCGGCTCAGCCGCTTCCTGGGCGCCCGGATCCGCCACTGCGGCTGGCATCCCGACTGGGTGGTGCGCCTGTTCGACCGCGAGCGCGCGGGCTTCGATGACCGTCCCGTGCACGAGAGCGTGCGGCACCCCGGCGCCGCCGGCCGCCTGCCGGGGCTGCTGCGCCACCACCCGTACGAGACGATGGAGCAGTACATCGCCAAGCTGGACCGCTACACGACGCTGGCCGCGGCCGACCTGCACGCGCGCGGCCGCCGCAGCGGCCCGGCCGGGGCGGCGCTGCGGGCCGAGGCCGCGTTCTGGCGCCTGTGGCTGCTGCAGGGCGGCTGGCGGGACGGCGGCCCCGGGCTGGTGCTGTGCCGGGCGTCGTCGTTCTACGTGCTGGCCAAGTACGTCAAGCTGTGGCGGCTGGGGCGGACGTGAAGATCCTGGTCGCGCGCACCGATCGCCTGGGCGACCTGGTGCTCTCGCTGCCGGTGTTCGCGGCCGGCCGCGCCGCGCGGCCGGACTGGGAATTCCACGCCCTGGTGGCGCCGGGCGGCGTGCCGCTGGTCGAGCACGACCCCGACGTGGCCGGCGTCTGGACCTGGGATCCGGCCGCCGGGCCCGCGGCGGCGGCGGACCTGGCCCGGCGCCTGCGCGCCGAGCGCTTCGACGCCGCCGTGGTCCTGCACTTCCGCGCGCCGCTCGGACGGCTGCTGTGGCGCGCCGGGATCCCCCGCCGCTACGGTCCCTGGTCCAAGCCGGCGAGCTGGCTCCTGCTGAATCGCGGCCTGTGGCAGCGGCGCTCGCGCGGCGGACGGCACGAGGCGGACTTCAACCTGGACCTGCTCGCGCGGCTGCCGGGGATCGGGCCGCTGTCGGCGTCCCCGCCCCAGGTGCGCCTGAGCGAGGCCCAGCTGGCGGCCGGCCGGGCCTTCCGGTCCGAGTCGGCGCCCGGGGCCAGGATCGTGGCCTTCGTGCACCCCGGCTCCGGCGGGTCGGCGCTCGACTGGCCGCCTGACCGTTTCGCGGCCGTCGCCGGGCAGCTGGCGGACCTGCCGGGCTGGCGCGTCTTCGTCACGGGCCAGGGGGCGGACCGGGCGGCGGTGGCGGCGATGCAGGCGGCGGGGCTGGACCCACGCGTCGGGAACCTGCTGGACAGGTACGCGTTGCCCGAGTTTCTTGGCGTGATGTCGGCGGGCGACGTGTTCGTGGGCCCGTCGACCGGGCCGCTGCACCTGGCGGGCGCCCTGGGCCTGGGCGTGGTGGGCATCTATCCGCCCGTGCCGGCGATGAGCCCCCGGCGGTGGGGACCGCGCGCCCGGTGGAGCCGCGTGCTGGTGCCGGAGGTGGCCTGTCCCGGCCGCCACGCCTGCCGGCTGGAGCGCTGCCCGCTGCACAACTGTCTGGCGGGCGTGGACGTGTCCGCGGTCGTGGCGGCCGCGCGCGCCGTGGTGGGCGAGCGCGACGGGCTGCCCGGAGCGTGAAACCGATGAGGCGGAGGACGGCGATGAAGCGCAGTCAGTGTTGGCTGGGGATGATCGCGGCCGTGGCGGTCGTCGTGATGGCGTCGGGGCGGCCGGCGGCCGCGCAGGGTCCCGAGCCGGGCGCGACCACGCGCGAGCTGGTCGAGCAGGCGCGCCGGGCCGGCGCCAAGGGAACGCTGCCGAACGCCTGGTGGGATCTCGAGGCGCGCATCCGCGCCGCCGACGAAGAAGGCGCCGCCGCCGACTGGACCGCGGTCGAGGCCCAGGCGCTGCGCCTGGTCAACGCCGCCGGGTTCCTCAACGAGATGCGCCGGCACAAGAGCGCGCTGGAGGCGCTGCTCGGGCGCTACGATCAGTCGTTGGCCGAGATCGGCGCCCTCTACGGGGTGGAGCCTGCGCGCGAGCTTTCCGGCGCGCCCGCCGCCGCGGACCTCATCGAGAAGCTGACCACGGCGCGGTTGCGCCGGCAGGTCGAGGCCGATTCGCTGCGCGTGGAGAACCGGCGCCTCAGCAGCACGGTCGGCGACCGCGCCGAGGCCCTCGAGGCGCAGGTGACCACGCTGCAGGCGGAGATCAGCGCGCTGCGCAAGAAGCTGTGGGACGCCGAACTCAAAGCCGGCATGGCCGAGGCGGACCGCTCGGCGGCCGAGTCCGTGCTGACGCGCAAGCAGCAGCGCGAGGAATCGATCGCGGCGGTCAGGGACGCCTTCGGCAAGGACGAGGCCGAGATCACGGTCACCGCCGACGGCGCGGTGGTGCTGCGCGTGTTCGCCCTGTCGTTCGGCGTCGGCAGCGCCGACCTGGGCAAGGGGCAGGAGAAGCTGGTGGGCCGCATCGCCGACGCGATCGCGCGGTTCCCCGGCGCGCCGGTGACGGTCGAGGGGCACACCGACGACAGCGGCGGGCGCGACGCCAACCTCAAGCTCTCGCAGAGGCGGGCGGCGACGGTGGCCCGGCTGCTGGAGAAGAAGTTGTCGCTCGCGGCCGAGACGATCGCCACCGCGGGCCATGGTCCGGACCGGCCCATCGCGCCGAACAGCACCAAGGCGGGCATGGCGCGCAACCGGCGCATCGACGTGGTCATCGGGGCGCAGCCCTAGGCAGGGACCTGGAAACCGAAAGGAGACGGGAATGAGGAAGGCACTCGCGATCGCGCTCGCCGCCGCCGGACTGGCGTGGGGGACGACGGCCCCGGCGGCCGAGCCGCTGGCGCCCGGCGCCTCGCGCCACGAGACGGAGATCGGCGTGAACGTGCTGCAGAGCTCGTACAGCCGCAACTGGAACGGCGGCGACAAGGGCTCGGTGAACTGGTCAGTGGGCCTGAACTCGCGCCACGAGAAGCAGGTCGGCGAGCGTTTCAACTGGCGCAACACGCTCAAGCTGGCCTACGGCCAGAACCACCAGCAGCAGCGCGACGCCCAGGGCAACCTGTTCTGGCAGCGCCCGGACAAGAGCACCGACGCGATCGAGTTCGAGTCGCTGGGCGCCCTCGGCCGCGGGGGCGGCTGGGAGCCGTACTTCGCGTTCGGGTTCTCGTCGCTGTTCCGCGACCTGAGCGACGGCGCCGGCCGCAGCCAGAACCTCAACCCGCTGACGTTCCGCGAGTCCGTCGGTCTCTCGCGGCGGTTCATCAACGAGGAGAAGCGCTCGTTCACCGTGCGCGCCGGCCTGGCGCTGGTGCAGAGCAGCCGCAGCTTCTTCAGCGAGCCGGCGCCCTCGACGGCGACCATCTCGGAGACCGCCTACACCTCGGCGGTCGAGCTGGTGGCCGAGTACCGTACGCCACTGCTGGACGGGCGCGTCGACTGGGAATCGAAGCTCATCGCCGACCGGCCGCTGACCTGGTCGGGCAAGTCGACGTTCGAGGACGGGTTCACCTCGACGGTGGCGATGCCGGACGACATCGCCGACTACACCACCGCCTTCGACCTGGACTGGGAGAACAGCTTCTCGGCCAACATCACCAAGGTGATCTCGGTCAAGCTGATGACGCGCTGGGTCTACGACAAGTACGACAACTCGGTCAAGCCGGTGCTGGACGGCGACGGCGTGCTCATCAACGAGGGCGCGGTGCTGGGCGCCGTCCGCAAGGCCGGACAGTTCAAGCAGGCGCTGGCCCTGGGGCTGGGCTACAAGTTCTAGACCTGATGCCGGCGCGGGCCGGCCCGCCGCTCAGCGGTAGGCCGGCAGCCCGGTGATCTCGGCACCCACGATCAGCGTATGGATGTCGTGGGTGCCTTCGTACGTGTAGACCGACTCGAGGTTGGCCATGTGCCGCCCCGGCGCGAACTCGTCGGTGATGCCGGCCGCGCCCAGGATGTCGCGCGCCTTGCGGGCGCAGTCCAGCGCCATCGCCACGTGCGCCCGCTTGGCCAGCGAGACCAGGGGCACCTCGTCGACGCCCTGGTCCTTGAGGCGGCCCAGCCGGCTGCACAGCGCCTGCGCCTGCGTGATCCCCGTGAGCATCTCCACGAGCTTCTGCTGGACCAGCTGGAACGAGGCGATGGGCCGGTCGAACTGCTGCCGCTGCTGCGCGTAGCGCAGCGCGGTGTCGTAGCAGTCCATGGCGGCGCCGACGGCGCCCCAGGCGATGCCGTAGCGGGCCTGGTTCAGGCACGAGAGCGGGGCCTTGAGGCCGCGCGCGCCGGGAAGCCGCGCGCTGTCGGGCAGGCGCACGTCGTCGAACACCAGTTCGCCCGTGTCGCTGGCCCGCAGGCTGTACTTGCCGTGGATCTGGTTGGTGGTAAAGCCCGGCATGCCGCGCTCGACCAGGAAGCCGGACACGCCGTCGGGCGTGCGGGCCCAGACCACGGCCACGTCCGCCAGGTTGGCGTTGGTGATCCACAGCTTGCTGCCCCGCAGGATCCAGCCGGCGCCGTCGCGCTCGGCGCGCGTCTTCATGCCGCCGGGATCCGAACCGTGGTCGGCCTCCGTCAGCCCGAAGCAGCCGATGCGGCGGCCCGTGGCCAGGTCCGGCAACCAGCGCTGCCGCTGCTCCTCGGTGCCGTAGGTCGCGATGGGCCACATCACCAGGCTGCCCTGCACCGAGGCGAAGCTGCGCAGGCCGCTGTCGCCGCGCTCCAGTTCGCGGCAGATCAGGCCGTAGACCGTCGGGCTCAGGCCGGGGCAGCCGGGGCCCTTGACCGAGGAGCCCAGCAGGCCGAGCGCGCCCAGCTCGGGGATCAGGTCCAGCGGGAAGGTCCCCGCCCGGAAGTGCTCGCGCACCACGGGCAGGAAGCGCTCGTCGACGAAGCGCCGCACGACATCGCGCACGCCGCGCTCCTCGTCGCTGAGGGTCTCGTCCAGGCGGTAGAAGTCGACGCCGGTGAAGGTGCTCATCGGATTGCCTTTCGCGCCGTGCTCACGGCTCGAGCTCGAGGATGGTCTTGCGGCCGAGCAGGCCGCTGAACGGCGATTCGGAGATGGCGATCCGTTCCCCGCGGCGCAGCGCCTCGGGGAACGGCCAGCCCTGGTGGCGCACAAGGTAGGCCACCCAGGCGTGGGCCGCGCGCCAGCCGACGGTGCAGTGCAGGAGGACCGGACCGTGGTGACGCCGGAGCGCCGCGGCCAGGCTGTCGACGGCGGCCGTCGAGTACGGGTGCTCCTGGTCGCCCATGGGCAGGTGCACGTATTCGAGTCCGAGTTCGCGCGCCAGCGCCGCCTCGTCGAAGGGGACCCGCTTGCGGTCGTTGACCTCTGCCGGCGTGCGCAGGTTGATGACGCAGGTGACGCCGTGGTCCGCCGCGGCGCGCAGCGCGGTGGAGTCCGGCTGCCCGCCGATGAACACGCGGCCGTCGCGCCACAGGCGCGCGTTGAAGCCCGGCCAGTCGGCGACGGTGTCGGGCAGCGCCTCGCGGGTCAGGCCGAGGTCGGGCGCCGCCGGATCGGGCGCCGCAGGAGCGGCCGCCGCCGCCGGTCCCGCTGCGAGCAGGGCCGCGCAGGCGGCCAGGAAGACGTTGCGCATGGGATCGCTTCCCTTTCGTTCAGTTCTTCAGGAACGCCGCGACGCGCTTGAACTCGGGCGTGCCCGCCACGCGCAGCATCTCGAACATGATCATCTGGGAGCCCATGACGTCGGCGCCGACGTCGCGCAGCCGCTGCAGGGCCAGCTCGCGGTCGGCGGGCCGGCAGGAACTGATCGCGTCCGCCGCCAGCGCCACCTGGAAGCCCTCGCGCAGCAGGTCGCACGCCGTCTGGTAGACGCAGACGTGCGTCTCGATGCCGCACAGCACGACCTGGTCGCGCCCGGTGGCCCGCAGGGTGGCCAGGAAACCCTCGCCGCCCGCGCAGCTGAAGGAGTTCTTCTCGAACGCCGTGAACGGGCGGCAGGCCTCGCGGATTTCGGTCACGGTCACACCCAGGCCGCGCGGGTACTGCTCGGTCACCAGCACGGGAATGTCCAGCTGGCGGCAGAAGCCGATCAGCCTCTGCGAGCGTTCCAGCACCTGGTCCATGCCGTGGATCAGGTCGCGGAAGCGTTCCTGCAGGTCGATCACGACCAGCGCCGAGCGCTCCAGGGTCAGGCGGTCGGGCAGGCGGCGGGCGTTGTCCATCAATGTTCGCTCCCGGGTGGCGGGCTCAGTTGCGGCGCGGCGCCGTGTAGTCGCCGCACGGCGTGACCGCCGTGGCGTAGGGGCCGCGCCAGCTCTGGTCGAAGAACGCGTCGGCATCCCGCGGCGCGCCGGGGCCGGTCAGGAACAGGCTCAGGTTGCGCGACTCGAAGAAGTAGTCGCGCGACCAGTTCGAGGTGCCGATCCACAGCGCGTTCCCGTCGACGGTCAGGTACTTGGCGTGCTCGACGCGCGCGTAGGGGATGAAGCCCTCCGGATGCGCGGGGATGCTGGTCAGCTTCAGTTCCAGCCCGGGCACCGCGGCCAGGCTCTTCAGCCAGGGCACCGCGTGTTTGGTGGCGGCCCAGTCGGCCAGGATGATGCGCACCTTGGCATTCCGTACGGCGGCCCGCCTGAGCGCGCGGTCCAGGTCGTCGAAGAGCCGGCCCTCGCGGTCGGTCACGTGGTAGGACAGCAGCTGCAGGTGCACCGAGTCGCGCGCGGCGTCGATCATCTCCACCAGCAGCGGCAGGTCCCAGGGCACGCCCGGCGGCAGGCCCGCCTGCGGGCTGGCCGCCAGCACGGCCCTCACTTTTTCGCCGCCGGGGCCGGCCAGCTCGGACGCCGGCAGGTCGGCCAGGGGCGCCTGGGCGGGGCCGCCGGTCAGCATCGCCGGCGCCTCCTGCCTGCCGCCGGCCAGCGCCCAGTCCAGTTCGAAGATGCGGCGCGCCTGCTCCGCCAGGCTCCTGTCGCGCACCAGGATCCCCAGTTCGTGGATCTGTCCCAGGGCGCGCCAGTCGAAGTTCTGGCTGCCCAGGTAGAGGCCGTTGTCGTCGACCAGGAAGTACTTGGCGTGCAGGACGCCGCCCCAGCTGCCCGCCAGGTCCAGCGTGCGGCTGGCGGCGCCCGGCAGCGTGGCGGCCCAGGCCGGCACCTGCGCGTAGTTCTGCGCGAACTTCGCGTCGGCCAAAAGGCGGACGGCCACACCGCGCCCGGCGGCCCGCGCCACCTCGTCCAGCACCGGCACCAGCAGGTCGGGCGCGCCCGCGGGGCCCTCGGCGTCCTTGCCGTCGCCCTTGCGGCTGAAGTAGAAGCCGGCCAGGTCCAGGCGCCGCCCGGCGCCGGCCATCTCGCGGCGCCAGACCTCCGGCGCGTCGGGAATGCCCGGCAGGTCCAGGGCGGTGTGCTGGGGCCAGCTCTCGACCAGGGTGTAGGAGCCGGGGGCCGGCTCGGCAGCCGCGGCCAGCGAGGCGAGCGCGACGGCGGCCAGCAGGGTTGGCGCGACTCTGGCGATGCGCATGTTCGGTACCTCGGACGGGGTGACGGGGCCGGCGGCGGCCGGACCGGAGGCCCCACGATAGCGCCCGTCGGGTCCGGCGTCGAGTGCAGGCGGCGGTTGCCCGCGGCGGACGGATCTGCCACAATAGGGGACGCGCCGCGGCGGGGCGGACCGGGAACCCGGGAGGTCCGGCCGGTGTTCCAGACGAATCGCTGATGGGCGCCGCCGGCGCCAGCCAAAACTCCGGGGAGCATCCCGACTTGCACCGTCCCGCGTCGAGTCCCTGCGCGTCGTCCTGGCTGCTGCTGGCCGTCTGGCTGGCGTTCTGGCCGGCTTTCGCGACGCAGCAGGCGGCGTTGCGGGCGGACGCGCAGGCCCGCCGGTCTGTGGTGGCCGAGGCCGTGCACGGGTGTTGCTGCGCGACGCCGACGGCGCCCGCAGGCGAGAAGGACGACGCCCGCGGCGGCTGCGAGGGCCCGCTCGGATCCCCGGCGCGCGCGCCGTCCTGCCCCGACGGCGGGGCCTCGCGCTGCTCCCAGTGCGTCGGCTGCGGCGCTCTGCCACTGCTCGCCCATGCGGCCCTGGCGCCCGACCCCGAGCTGACGGTGGTCGGCTCGCTGCCCGAAGGCGACCATGTCGCCGCCTCCCGCAACCTCCGGCCGCCGGTGCCCCCTCCGCGAACGGCAGGCGAATTCCCGTTCGCCTGAGCGGCGCGTCCGGATGGGCGCGCCCGAGACCACCGTCTGACCGGAGGATTCGACGATGAATGTCCGCAAGTACCTGTCCGTGTTCGGCGCGCTGCTGCTCGCCCTGACGCTGTCCGCGGCCGCGGCCGTGGCCGATGATGCCCCTGCGGCGGCCCCCGAGGCCGGCAAGGCCTGCGCCGCGACCTGCGGCCATGGCGACGCCAAGGCCTGCGCGACGACGTGCGGCCAGAGCGAGATGAAGG
>CAYNPY010000069.1:0-9832 GCA_964399195.1 uncultured Fibrobacteraceae bacterium | reverse complement strand
GGCCATGGCGGGATGAAGGCCTGCGCGAGCAAGTGCGGCCATGGCGGGGCGAAGTGCTGCGCGAGCCAGTGCGGCCACGGCATGGCCTGCCGCAAGATGATGATGCGCCACCACGGCGGCGGCAACGGCTGCGTGGGCATGTGCCTGGTGGGCGAGGGGCCGGCTTGCGCGGCGCATCGCGCCAAGTCCGGTCACTGCGCCAAGTCCGGTCACTGCGACAAGGCCTGCCAGGCCGACGCCGCGTGCGCCGGCAAGGTCGCCTGCTCGGACAAGTGCGTGTGCAAGGACAAGTCCGCGTGCAAGAAGGCTTGCGACGAGGCGTGCAAGAAGGTGTGCGCCGAGGCCTGCAAGGACAAGGCCGCTTGTGCGACCACGGCGGCCTGTTCGGCCACTTGCGCCGGCGCAAGTGCCTGCGCGCAAGGCGGCAAGTAGCTGAAGGAGGCGCCGGGCCGTCGGGCCGGGCGCCGGACTCGAAGAAGAACGCGCCCGCGGCTCAGGCTGCGGGCGCGCTCATCTTTGCGCCGCCGAACGGCGCGACGGTCCTCAACCCCGGGCCTGGCCCAGCATGCGGCCGAGCTCCTCCATCCGGGCGGACCAGTCCTCGGCGAACGTGATCACGCCCTGCGCGATGGACTCGGCGTCCAGGCCGGCGCTCTCGCACACGTCCTCGGGCGAGCCGCCGGGGCGCCACTGGTCGTCCCAGTCGCTGGTCATGGCGTAGCGTTCGGCCAGCGGGTTGAAGGTCCAGTCGTACATGGTGCGGCGCGCGCGGTTGGTGATGTAGGTGCTGTTGAGGCGGTCGCCGGGCGAGAGCACGGCGTCGCGGTAGGCCTCGTCCTGCAACGCGAAGAGTTGCGGGCTGGGCACCGCCACGAACTTCACGTTCACCCCGGCGGCGTCGATCGCCGGCAGGGCCTCGATGAGGTTCGCCGTGCTCATGGTGCCCTGCACCATCACCACGCCCTGGCGAGGCAGGCCGGGCTGCCAGTCGCGCAGCACGTAGGCGCCGCGGGCGGCCTCGAGGTGGGAGCCGAGGCCCAGCTTGGCGCGGTCGGGGATCGTCACCGGCGGCCGCGTCAGGTGCAGCGCCACGATGGGGCGGCCCGTGCGCAGCGCCGCGGCCAGCAGCACCGGCACCTCGTTGTACTCCCAGGGGTGGATGTCGATGACATGGCCGTCGGGGAACAGCTGCGTGGCGGCGGGGCTGAAGATGCCGAAGTGCGTGCGGCTGTCCTCGCCGGTCTCCGGGCCGCTGTGGCCGGCCACCCAGATCACGGTGCCCACCTTCAGGGCGCAGTCCTGCGCCAGCTGGCTGTACAGGCGCATGGGGCCGTACTTCAGGTAGCTGAACGCGGCGTAGGTGCTGCAGGCGGTGAAGAAGCCGTTGAACTCGTTTTCGGGGTCGCGCGAGAGGTTCACCGAGGCGGCGCCGACCATGATGCCGGCGTTCGCGAACTCGGTGATGCCCTGAGGCATCAGGACGCCGTCGGGGTTCGTCTCGCGGTGGTACCAGCCCAGGCCGGGCTTGCCGGCGAAGGGCTCGGCGAAGCCGGCGATGCTCGTGGAGCCGGCCAGATCGGCCGAGCAGGCCAGGAACAGGGGGCGCCCGTACTTCTCCTGGCAGTAGCTGTTGATCCAGCCGCCCCAGGCGGACAGGCCGGCGCGGTTGGGCTGCTTGTCGCCGGGCTTGGCCCAGATGGCCGCCGGGTAGGCGGCCGGATCCAGCAGCGCGGGGTCGCGCAGCGGATTCTTCTCCTCCGGCAGGCGGAAGCCCGGGATCTCCTCGGGCACGCTGTCGCCGATCTCGACCAGCCGGTCGGCCAGCCAGCGCACCAGTTCCTCGTCCCGGCGCAGCACGTCCAGCGCGGCGTTGAGGTTGGCGGCGAACTGCTCGCGCCTGGCTTCGGCGTCGGCCGGGGCGGGCTCGCCGTGGCCGTGCCAGGTGGTGCCGTAGCGGTCGCTGAAGTCCTGGCGGCACTGCCAGAACTTCTCGTCGTTCAGCTTGTGCGGCGAGCCGTGCGCCGACGAATCGTACTTGTGGTAGCCGCGGCCCTTGCGGGTGCGGCCGAAGACCAATCTCGGGCGCAGCGGCGTGCCGGGGCCGTGGGCGGCCGCCAGAATCGCCTTCGTGACCTGCTCCCAGTCGCTGCCGTCGGGGGCTTCGTGCACGTCCCAGCCGTAGGGGGCGAACCAGTCGCGCGGCGTGCCGTGCACCATCGAGCTATACGCATTGGGGTCGATGCCGTAGTCGTTCCAGTCGAGGATCACCACGAGGTTGTCCAGACCCAGGCCATAGGCCGAATTCTTCGCCTCGTGCCAGCAGCCCGCGGTGTGGCCGCCCTCGCCCTCGAGGCCCCACACGCGCACGCCCTGCGCCCGCGCGCAGCGCAGCGCCAGGGCCTCGCCGACGGCCGCCGGCGCGCCGTGGCCGCTGGGGCCGGTGTTGAACTTCACGAAGAGGTTCTTGCCCTCCATCTCGGCGTGGCCGGGCAGGCCGCCGACGTCGCGGAAGCCCAGCAGGTCCTCCCAGGTCAGCATGCGCTCGCTGCCGCCCTTGACCAGGTACTTCGCCTCGCCGGTCTTCGCGTACATCAGGCGCAGGGCCTCGTTGAAGACCGCGAGCGTGCCGTAGACCAGCGGCACCGTGTGGCCGGCCACCAGGACGAAGCGGTCGCCGAACCGCTTGCCCGGGTCGCGGATGTCCCAGCGCATGGCGCCCGACAGCAGCAGGCTCAGGAAGTAGTGCGCCTTGGAGCGGCTGCCGCCCGGGTGGCCGCTCTGGCGGTAGTTCAGCATGAGGTCGATCTGCTGGTCGACGATGTCCTTGAGGATCTCCCAGCGGGCGAAGTTCGGCTTCTGGGCCTCGAACAGGCGCTCGGCAGCGGACACGGGGCGCTCCTTCGGCAAGGGCAGCGGCCCCGGCGCAGCCGGGGCCGGAGGGCGGGTCGACAAAGGCGAAAATGGCCCACCGGGAGGCGCGATTCAAGCAGGAAGAAAAAGGCGGTCGGGGGCCTGCTCAGCGCTCGAATTCGACCCGCCGCACCCGGCTCCAGGGCACGTAGTCGGGCTTTTCGCTGCCCGGCGCGAAGACCAGCAGGCCGCCGTGGCCCTGGCCGGTGTCCTGGTCGCCGGACAGGGTCAGGCGGCGGCCGCCGTGCAGGACGACGTCGATCTTCTCGGGGCCGGCCGGGGCGATGGAGGCCACCAGGGCGAAGGGGACCTGGTAGCCGCAGGCGTCCTGTTCGCCGTGCAGGAGATCCGTCGTCCAGGCCTCGTCCAGGTCGTAGACGATGCGGCCGCGCAGGGCGCGGCCGTCGCTTACGGTGACCGTCCCCTGCAGCGCGGCGGGGGCCGGAAACTCATCGTAGCCCGGCGCGGTGGGAGGGACGGTGCGCACCTCGGCGCTCGTGAACCGGTCCCAGGGCACCACGACCCGGCCCAGCTCCGGCACCAGGACGGCCACGCCGCGGTGGCCCTTGCCGACGTCGTTGCTGCCGCTCAGCTGCAGCACGCGTCCGTCGCCCAGCGTGACGTCGGTGCCGCCGCGGCGGTTGCGGGCCAGGCGCCGCACCTTCCCGATCGCGACGTCCTCCTGGTCGCTGTCGATGGTGTCGAGGCTGGTGCATTCGGAGAGGTCCCATTGCAGCGCGCCCGTGAACGTGCCGCCGCGGTAGGACACGGTGCCGGTCAGGCGTTCGGCGTAGGGCGCGGCGCCCGCCGGCGCGGCGCCGAAGCGGATGGCGCGGACCTCGTCCCAGTCCAGTTCGCGCGGCTCGGCGCCCGCGGCGTAGAGCACCAGGTCGGCGTCCAGTTCGCGCGACGGGTTGCCGATCGGGACCTCGCGGCCGTCGCGCAGGACCGCGACGGTGGGATCGTCGCCGTCGGGATCCATCCGGAGCGCGGCCAGGTCGCCGTAACGGCAGACGAAGGCGCGGGAGAAATGCACGTCCTGGTCCTTGTTGTGCATGGCGTAGGCCAGGCGCCCGAGCAGCCCGCGCGAGGCGAACTCGCGGTCGCGCTGCTCGCGCTTGAGGGCTTCCTGGTCGGCGAAGGCGAACCACGGCAGCTCGCGCTGCCGGGCGCCGAAGGTGTCGTCCCAGAAGGCGTCCTCGTCCTTCCAGCGCAGGAAGCCGGTCGCGGTGGTGCCGTCGACAAGCTGGAGTTCGGCGTGGATCAGGCCGGCGCCGGAGGCCGCTGCGGGCGCGGCCGAGGCGGAGGCCGCGGGCAGCAGCACGGCCAGAAGAAGGCCTGGGAATGCCGGAAGAAGCGTCAGGGAACGCACGCGGGCACCTCGGGTCGGGGTCCAATATCTGAGAAACGCAGGATGCGCATCGGAGGTTGCAGGGCCTGGCCCTAACCGGGCACCCGGCCCAGATGGTGCATCTGCAGGACGGCCGCGGCGGCCCGGGCATCCTCGACCGCGCGGTGGGCGGCAAAGCGATCGCCGAGCCCCATCTGCTCCAGGACCGAAATGAGGTTCTGGCCGGAGGTTTTCAGGTTGCGCTCGGCCAGCCAGGCGATGGCCACGGCCCTCAGGTCGAAGGCGCCGCCCACGATATGGGCGCGGAAGTCCAGGCCATGGCGGTCGCATTCGCGGCGCAGCAGCGGGATGTCGTAGTAGGCGCCGAAGGCGGCGATGATCGCCTTGTTGCGGGGGCCGTACCAGTCCAGGAAGCGACGCCCCACTTCCGCGAAGGTGTCGCAGCGCGCCACCATCTCGGGGGTGATGCCGGTGATCTCGGTGATGAAAGGCACGATCGGATGGTCTTCGGGCCGGACCAGCTCGCTGAACGTGCTCGTCACTTCCAGCGACCTGCGGTCCAGGCGCACGGCGCCGATCTCGATGATGCTGCTGCGCTCGACGCTGTTGTTGCCCTGGTCTTCGGCCGGGCACGAGGCTTCGAGGTCGATGACCACGATGTCGGTGCTGTAGCGCACGTCCCGGCCCGCTCAGGCCACGGGCAGGGCCAGGCCCCGCTCGTCGGCCTCGAAGAGCCGGATGCCCTCGGCGCGCAGGTTCAGGCCGAGCGGGCGGTCGACCACCGCGGCGGCCTGCCCGGGGCAGCGCACCACGACGGCGCCGCCGCCGAAGCCTACATGGACCATCGTCTCGTTGCCGAGCGACTCGACCACCTGCACCGGAGCGGTGAAGCCGGCGGGCGCGCCCGCCGGCGCCGGATCCAGATGCTCGGGGCGGATGCCGAGGATAGCGGGGCGGCCGACCACGGCCGCCGCGGGGCGGAAGGCGTGGGGCAGCGCGACCGCTTCGCCACCTTCGGTCACGAATCTCAGGCCGTCCTGCTGTTCGAGGCGGCCCTTCAGGAAGTTCATCGCCGGCGAGCCGATGAAGCCGGCCACGAAGCGGTTGGCGGGGCGTTCGTAGAGCTCCAGCGGGGCGGCCACCTGCTGCACCACGCCGTCCTTCATCACGACGATGCGCTGGCCGAGGGTCATGGCTTCTGTCTGGTCGTGCGTGACGTAGATCATGGTGGCGCCGAGGCGGTGGTGCAGGCGCGCGATCTCCGTGCGCATCTGCACGCGCATCTTGGCGTCCAGGTTGCTCAGGGGCTCGTCGAAGAGGAAGACATCCGGATTGCGCACGATGGCGCGCCCGAGCGCCACGCGCTGGCGCTGGCCGCCGGAGAGGGCTTTCGGCTTGCGGTCGAGGAGTTGCTCGATGCCGAGGATGCGCGCGGCTTCGTCCACCTTCGCTGCGATCTCGGCCTTCGGCAGCTTCCGCATCTTCAGGCCGAAGGCGAGGTTCTCGCGCACGGACATATGGGGATAGAGCGCGTAGTTCTGGAAGACCATCGCGATGTTGCGGTCGCGGGGCTCGACGTCGTTGACGATGCGATCACCGATGGTGACGGTGCCGGCGGTGATCTCTTCCAGCCCGGCGATCATGCGCAGCGTGGTGGACTTGCCGCAGCCGGAGGGACCCACCAGCACGGCGAACTCGCCGTGCCCGATCGTGAGGTCCACCGGGTGGACGGCGATGACGCCGCCGGGGTAGGTCTTGGTTACCTTGTCGAGGATGACCTGGGCCACTGCGGGACTCCCGGGCTGGGGACAACCGGATGACGACCTAGGTTAGCACAGACACTGCGCCGGTCAAAGCGCGCGCGTCGGCACCTGGGCGGAGGGGAGACATGGACATGGAACGGCGTGAAACGACCGCCACGGGCAGCCCCGTTCGGGTGGCGGTGTTGGGGGCCGGGTACGTTGGCCTGGCGGCCGCCGCAGCCGCCGCCGCGACCGGCGCCGGCGTCTGGGCGGTGAGCCGCCGCGCGGCGAGAGTGCCGGCCGGCGTGACCCCCGTGGTGGCCGACCTGACCGCCGGCCCGCCGCCCGGGGTTCCCGCGGAACTCGACGCCGTGGTCCTCACCGCGGCGCCCGGCGGCGGCGACACCTACGCCGGAACCTATCCGCCCGTCGCGCGGGCAGCCGTCGCGCTGGCGCGGGCGACCGGCGCGCGGTCGTTGGTCTACACCTCCAGCACCGGCGTCTACGGCGGTCGTGACGGCGCGTGGGTCGACGAATCCTCGCCGCGCGCGGGCTCCGGTCCGGGGCACGCGGCGCTCTGCGAGGCCGAGGACCTGATCCTGGGCGCGGGCCTGAGCGGGGTCACCGTGCTGCGGGTGGCAGGGATCTACGGGCCGGGACGCGACCCGCGACCGCGCTACGCCGAGCCGGGCCGCCTGCCGCTGCGGGGGGGC
This sequence comes from uncultured Fibrobacteraceae bacterium, assembly GCA_964399195.1. Taxonomy (GTDB): domain Bacteria; phylum Krumholzibacteriota; class Krumholzibacteriia; order LZORAL124-64-63; family LZORAL124-64-63; genus CAINDZ01. Next base: position 3,116 of record CAYNPY010000069.1, on the reverse strand, counting down.
TGCTGGGTGAATCTGGCCCACCGGGAGGACATCGTCGCGGCGATCCTCGGCGGGCTTGACCACCGCGGCGCGCCCCGCCTGTTGAACGTCAGCGACGGCGCGCCGTCGACCGCGGCCGAAGTGGCGCGATGGTGCGCCGCGCAGATGGGCGCCGATCCCGCCGCGCTCGCCTTCGACAACGACGCCCCCCCGCAGCGCTCGAACCAGCGGGTGGCCGTCGGCGCGCTTCTGGCCACCGGGTGGCGGCCGGCTTACCCGTCGTTCCGCGAGGGCTTCGCGCGCGGGCTCTGAACCTGCGCGATCGCGGCGCCGCGCGTTATTGCGGCACGCCGGTCGTCCCGTCCGCCTTGAACCAGATCAAGGCCGTGGACGCCGGCAGGGTGGTCGCGCGCATGCCGCCGCTGATGAATTCCGTCTGCACGTTGCCCGCGGTCGGGTCGAACTTCACCCAATAGCCATTTGCGGGAAACGACACGTTCCAGGTGTGGTCCAGGTGGTCGAAGTTGCAGGCCACCACCACCTCGGCCGCCGCCGCAACAGTCGAAGTGCCGCGCCAGTAGGTGAGCGTGTACTCCACCTGGTCGAGATTCCCGGACCGCCACGGGAAGAAGATGTTCTCCGTCCGCAGCGCCGGATGCGTGAGCCGGTAGTGGATCAGCCTTTGGTAAGCCGTCCGCAGCGAGGCATTCCCCGCCGCCCAGTTGATCTTGTAGATCGAGGTGCCCGCGGGGCGGTACTCGCCCGAACCGATCTCCTGGCCGTTGTAGAGCATCGGAATGCCAATGGAGGTCAGGGACACGACCGCGCCGAGGCGGGCCTTGACCAGCCCGCCGATCGCCTGCGCGCCCGCCGAGCCGTTGGTATTCACCGACCAGACCACGCGATTCTCGTCGTGGCTCTCCAGGTATTTGACATCGCTGAAGCCGTCGCCGGGCACGGCGCCGGCGTAGCCGTCATTACCGGAAACCACGTTCGCCACGGCCCACATGTTGTTGTAGGCCGGGCCCCAGGCGCCGACGGTCGGGGTCGTGGACCCGCGCACCGCGAACCCGCGCTGCGTCAGCGCGGTGATCAGCACCTGGTTGAAGTTGTTGCCGCCGCCGCCCCAGGGGTCAGTGTGGTTGCCGCCCCACTGGGCGTCCCAGCCGCGGGTGACCGAATTCCCGAAGGAGGCGGGCGTGAAGTCCTCGGCAATCAGCAGAAGATCCGGATACCGCGCCCGCAGCTCATTCTTCAGCCAGTCCCACGTCGTGGCCGGCTCGCCGCCGATGTAGTCGAAGCGGAAGCCATCCACGCGGTACGTGTCCACCCAATGGCAGAGCGAAGCGAGGATATGAGCCTTGAGCGCGGGGTCGGTCCAGTTCAGTTCCACCAGGCCCCACGGATTGCTCTCGGTGGTGGTGAAGTAGTTCACCCCGACGAAGTCGTCCAATTGCCTCAGCGGCGTGCTGCCGGCCATGTGGTTGACCACCGCATCGAGGATCACGGCGATGCCGTTGGCGTGGGCCGCGTCGACCAGGCTCGCGAAGTTCGCGGGGTTGCCGTAGGCGGGATTCGGCGCCGCCTGCAGCACGGGATCGTAGCCCCAGCCGTTGTAGGAAGGAGCCGTGACCGGCATCAGCTCGATGGCGTTGACGCCCAGGTCGACCAGGTTCGCGTTCGCGGTCAGGCCGGCCTGCACGCCGGCGAAGGTGCCGCTGGCGCTGAAGTCGTTGGGCGCGATCTCGTAGATCACCAGGCGCGCGCGGTCCAGGGGTTCGGGCAGCGGGCGCGGGCGCGCGAAGACGCGGCCCCGCACGGCGTTCCAATAGGCGGGATTGCCGCTGAACCCGTCGGGCACCACCTCGCGGGCCAGAGGGTCGGTCAGCCACAGTGTCTGGGCACCCTTGCGGACCACGAACTTGTAGTAGAGCACGCCGTCGGGGTTGCTGCGGATCAGGCGCCAGGTGTAGCCGTCCGGCTGCAGGGTGGCCTGCCAGGCGGGATCGGCGCTGTTCCAGCTGTTGGCGCTCGCGGCCACGTGGACCGAATCCACTTCCCGGGCATGCAACGTGAAGGTGTCGGTGCGGACCTTCGCCAGATCGCCACCGCCCGCGGGCGGCGGCGGCGTCTCGGGAATCTCGGGCGTCACGGGCGCGCGCTCGGCCCCGCAGGCGGTCAGCAGGGCCGCCGCCAGCAGCAGCAGCAGGAGAAGGGCGATGCGGTTCAGCCGGGGCATGGGGTCGTGTCCTCCGCCGGGGCGCGGCCCGTCCGGGCCAATCGTTCATGATCGGGAGCAAATTTCCACATCAATTGTAACATGAGAGATGTGATCCGGACACCCCGCGTCCGGGACTTTCGGGCCGCGCCTTGATTCGGCGGGCCCGGGGCGGTAGAGTCGGGAGCCGACGGTCCCGACCGGGGCCGGCGGCCCCGTTCCCCCATTTCCAGGAGCTGTTCCATGCGCCCGATGCCCCGTCACGCGTCCGTCGCCGTGCTGCTCGCCCTTGCGGTCTGCGGCCTGGCCGGCGCGGCCTGGTCCGCCCAGGTCACCTTCACGCACGCGGCCCCCGGCGCCGGCAAGGTCTGCCTGGCCGGCGAGTTCAACGGCTGGAGCGACAGCGCCAACCCCATGACCAACAAGGACGGCGTCTGGACGCTGGTCATGGATCTGGCCCCGGGCACCTACCAGTACAAGTTCGTCGAGGACGGCAACTGGAAAGCCGACGCGGCCAACCCCGCGACGGCGCCCGACGGCTTCGGCGGCAACAACTCCGTGCTGACGGTGCCCGATGGGCAGGCCAAGGTCGCAGCCGGCGGCGTGGCCGCGCCCGCGGCGGCGGCGGCCCCGGCCGCGCCCGCAGCCGTGGCCGGCGGCAAGGTGCCGGTCACGTTCCGCTGCGAGGCGCCGGGTGCGGGCAAGGTCTGCCTGGCCGGCGAGTTCAACGGCTGGAGCGACAGCGCCAACCCGATGACGCGCGACGGCGACGTCTGGACGCTGAAGCTGGACCTCGCTCCCGGCAGCTACCAGTACAAGTTCGTCGTCGACGGCACCTGGAAACAGGATGCGGCGAACCCGGAGGCCGCGCCGGACGGGTTCGGCGGCAACAACTCCATCATGAAGGTCGGCGCCGGCG
>CAYNPY010000068.1:0-20434 GCA_964399195.1 uncultured Fibrobacteraceae bacterium | reverse complement strand
GGAAGAGCATGCCCGTGTCCGGCAGGTCGAAGTTCCAGCGGTTGGCGACGACGGCGCCCGCGGCCGTGCGCGTGACGCGCCCCGTGACAGGCCCGGTCGGGAGCGTGCGGTACGGGTCGAAGAGCGGGTTGCGGCGGGCCAGCGTCCAGTGCATCACGGGCGGGTCCACGGTGGCGCCGCTGCGCCGTGTCACGTCGATCCAGATGGAATCGCCGGGATCGTTGCGCAGGTGCGTGCGCGGGGCGATGTTCGCGGCCATGTCGAAGCGCACGGAGTTGTTGGCGAGGTTCGCCAGGTCCAGCGTGCCGGAGGCGGGGAAGCCGTCGTTGGCCAGGCGTATGTCGGTGATCACGACGCGCGGGCCCGCCGAGGGATAGGCCTGCACGCGCACGTTGTCGAAGTAGGGCGCAGGGGTGCCGTTCGTGCCGGGGTAGCCGAAGGTAGAGATCTGGATGACCCCGAGCGCGACCTGGAAGGTCGAGGCATTCGGCTCCAGCAAATCGCCGATGTCGAGCGTCAGGCGCCGGTACCGCGGCCCGCCATAGTAGAGGAAATTGCGGGATTTCCACGCCGCCGTGCCTATGTCCGCGCCGGCCGCCGATCGCACTTGCCAGGTCCAGTACATAAACGGACTAATGAGGACGATACCCTGTTCATGCTCATACACGTCGAACGCGAGCCGCAGCCCGTCGACATCGCCGCCGGGCAGCGACATCACCGGGGATCGGATCTCATTGTCGATGTTGTACGTTCCGCCGAGGAAGCCGCCGGTGTTGTTCACCATCCCGCAGCCCGCCGGCGGGGGCGGCACGACCAGCAGTTCAGGATAGAAATCGATGAAGGCGACCTGGTTCGAGTTGTTGCCGCGGCAGGGATCCTCGTCGCACAGGCCCTGCCACACGCGCGCGAAGTCGCCGACACCCTGGTTCGGCACCAGACGCCAGTCCGGCCCGATCACGCCGTCCTCGAAGTCCTCGACGAACGTCTCGGTGCCGCCCGAGGTCACCGTGACGACCAGATCGTCCACCATGGCGGCGCCGTCGGTCGGCCACAGGCAGTCGGCGTCCGACCAGGCGCCATCGGAATCGAAGACGAGGGCGACGGCGATGTCGCTGCCGTCGACGCGCTCGTTCGCCGCGTAGGTAAACGTGTAGTCGAAGACGACATTGCCCTGGCCGTCCCAGGCAAGGCCCTGACCGCCGGCCACCGGCTCGAAGTCCGGGTGCGCGGCCGTGCGGCGCTGTAGGTAAACGTAGTCATAGGTCGGTTCGGTGTCGTACCGAAGCTTGCCCTGGACGCGCACGGTCGCGGCCCCCGGTATGCCCTTGCGGAACTCGAGGATGTCGAACCATGAGTTGCCGTAGCCGCCGGCGGGATCACCGGCGCCGCACGACGCGATGCCCGATTCGCGGCAGGCGGCGCCGTTGCCGGTGCCCGGGTTGTTGTAGGCGCTCACGTGCCAGTGGTTGTCCGGCGCCGTCCAGTCGCGCGAGGTCCAGCCGTCGGTCAGCAGGCCATCGCCGCCGGGCATCGCGTCGGCCGTCTCGAAGTCACCGCGGTACGGGTACAGGCCGTACGGGCCCATCAACGTGACCGTGTCGACGGATGCCTTGACGGTCGGTCCGCCGTAGATGAGCGGCGAGCGGTCGACGGGAGTCCGCTCCGGCTCGGACGCCACCGGCGGCGGCGCCGCGGGCGCGGCTTGCGCGACCAGCATGGACAGCGCGACCGGAAGCACGAGGCGCACGTTCATGGGAAACCGCTCCTTTGGGCGCACCGTCATTTCACCATCGTCACCTTGCGCACGTCCACCTGCCCGTCCGCGCGCGTCTCCACGAAGTACAGGCCCGAGGCGGCCTGGCCGCCGCGGTCGTCGGCGCCGTCCCAGACGATGACGCCGCTGGCGGTGGCCACCGGGCCGTCCACCAGCGTCCGCACGAGCGCGCCGCGCGCGTCGAACACCTTCATCGCCAGGTGGCCGGGGCGCGCCAGGGTGTAGCGCAACTCGACCGCGGGGTTGAAGGGGTTGGGGCGGGCGGAGACGCCGAGGGCCTGTGCGCTGGCAGGCACCGGCGTGGGGCTGCCTCCGCCCCCGGGCGCCGCGAAATACGAGAGCACGTTGTCCAGCACCACCATCCGCAGCGGCGCCGGCGAGGGCTGCTTGTCCCAGTCCATGACGAACGAGAGGTCGTACGGGATCGAGACGATGCGGTTCGTGCCGGCGCTCCGCAGCGTCGCCGCGGGATGCGGATACGGCGTGGCGGTGCCGCCCGGATCGGTGAAATTCGCCAGGGTCACGGTGCCCGCTTGCGGCAGCACGGCATCGAAGTCGTTCGGCACGGGACAGCCGCCGTAGACCAACCAGCGGTTCGCCGTCAGGAAGACGGGATTGCCCGGGGCCTTGATCACCACGGGCGAGACCTGGCCGCCGATGTTATCGCGCACGTCTCCGTCGACGTACTGGAGGCCCATGGTCGTCTCGACGAAGGCGCGCGCGGCAACACCCGCGAAGTAGAGGCTGCCGGCCAGGTCCTCGCCGCACAGCAGCACGTCGCGGCCGCCCAGCCCCAACCAGCCGTTCAGCAACGCGAGGTCGTTGCCGGGATCCGCGTTGAAGTCGCCGTTGGACAGCGTGTAGGCGCCCAGGTTGCCCGCCGTGTAGAGCAGGTCCGTATAGCCGGCCACCTGCGCCACCGTGGCGCGGCCGCCCAGGCCGTTGCCCACGCCCGCGCTGGGCGCGCGGGTGGTGTAGACATCGACATCGATGCCCGGGGTCCAACCAAGGCGCCACAACGCGTCCCGCCATTCATCCTCCGCCCCGCCCGAGCCCTGGTCGTTCCACAGGAGCAGGGCGGGCTGCGTGCCGGCCGCGTCGGCCAGGCTGGGCAGGCAGCGCACCGTGAAGGCGAGCGGCCAGACGGGCGAGTGCTCTTCGCCGTAGCCGGCCAGGTCGACCGGCGCTATGGACGTGCGCGTGTCACCGGCGCGGTGGTCGGTCGCGCTGAAGTAGTAGTGGAGCACGTCGCCCGGGAACAGGAAGCCCGTGTCGGGCAGGTCGAAGTTCCAGCGGTTGGCGACGACGGCGCCGAACGCATTGCGCGTCACGCGGCCGGTAACCGGGTTCGCGGGCAGCGCTCGGAATGCGTCGAACAGCGCGTTGCGGCGCGCCAGCGTCCAGTGCATCAGCGGCGGGTCTGCGGTGGCGCCGTTGCGCGGCGTCACGTCGATCCAGATCGAGTCGCCGGGATCGTTGCGCAGGTGCGAGCGCGGCGCGATGTTCGCGGCCATGTCGAAGCGCACGGAGTTGTCCGCCAGGTTGGCCAGGTTCAGCGCGCCGGAGGCGGGAAAGCCGTCGTTGGCCAGACGCTGCTCGGCGATGACGATGCGCGGGCCGGCCGCAGGATAGGCCTGGACGCGGACGTTGTCGAAGTAGGGGGCCACCGTGCCCTCGTATATCGAACCGGGCCAGTACGAACCCTGCCAGACACCCAGGCTGACCTGGACGGCGGTGGCGCCGGGCACCAGCAGGTCGCCGACGGGACGCTCGAAGCGCTTGTACTCCGGCCCGCCGTAGTACACGAAGTTGCGGGACACCCAGGGCGCGCTTTGGATCGCGCCGCCCGCCGTCGAGCGCACCTGCCATAGCCACATGATGGCCGGATCGTCGATGTAGCCTTGCCTCATATCCTGGTACACATCGAAGGCCAGCGTGACGCCATCCGCGTGTCCCTCGGGCAGCGATATGACCGGGGACAGCGCCTGGTTATTGATGCGAAATCCCGTGCCGAGCAGGCCACCTGAGTCATTGACGCGCCCGCACCCCGCCGGCGGCGGCGGCACGATCCACAGTCCAGGATAGAAGTCGAGGAACGCCAACTGCTGCGTGTTGTTGCCGCCGCAGGGATCGCTCTCGCAGAGCCCGGTCCAGACGCGCGCGAAATCACCGACGCCGGGGTGCGGCACGGTCTGCCAGTCGGGACCGATGATGCCGTCCTCGAAATCCTCGACGCTGGTCGTCGAACCGCCCGCAGTCACCGTCACCACCAGGTCGTCCACGAAGGCCGCACCGTCTGTGGGCCATAGGCAGTCGGCGTCCGACCAGGCTCCATCCGAATCGAAGACGAGGGCGACGGCGATCTGGTCGCCGTTCACGCGCTCGGCCTCCGCGTAGATGAACGTGTAGTCGAACACGACGTTGCCCTGGCCGTCCCACGACAGTCCCTGACCGCCAGATACCGGCTCGAAGGCCGGGTGCGTGGCCGTACGCCGCTGCAGATACACGAAGTCGTAGCCCGGTTCGGTGTCGTAGCGCAGCTTGCCCTGGACACGTACGGTGGCGGCGCCCGGCACGCCCTTGCGGAACTCGAGGATTTCGAGCCACGAGTTGCCGTAGCCGCCCGTGGGTTCGCCCTCGCCGCACGACGGCAGGCTCGGATCAAGGCAGGCGGCGCCGTTGCCGGTGCCCGGGTTGTTGTAGGTGTCGACGTGCCAGCGATTCTCGGGCACTGAGTAGTCCCGCGAGGTCCATCCGTCGGTCAGCAGCCCGTCGCCGCCGGGCATGGCGCTGGCCGTCTCGAAGTCGCCGCGGTACGGGTACAGACCGCCCGGCCCCATCAGCGTGACGGTGTCGACGGTGGCCTTGGCGAGGGGACCGCCGTGGATGACGAGTGAACGATCCGTCGGCATGAGTTCGCTCTCGGTCACCTCGGAAGGCCGACCCGGCGCCGCGCTCGACGCCGGCCAGCATGGCAGCGTCGCCAGGAGTGCCATCATCGGCAGGGCCCATCGCTTCATCTCGACATCCTCTCGTTCACGGCTCCGGGCGAGCCGGTCAGAGCGCCTGTTCCGTCGATTCTTCTTACTTCACCATCGTCACCTTGCGCACGTCCACCTGCCCGTCCGCGCGCGTCTCCACGAAGTACAGGCCCGAGGCGGCCTGGCCGCCGCGGTCGTCGGCGCCGTCCCAGACGATGACGCCGCTGGCGGTGGCCACCGGGCCGTCGATCAGCGTCCTGACCAGCGCACCGCGCGTGTCGAACACCTTCATCGCCAGGTGGCCGGGGCGCGCCAGGGTGTAGCGCAGCTCGACCGCGGGGTTGAAGGGGTTGGGGCGGGCGGAGACGGCCAGGGGCGCCACGGCGCCGGGCACCGGGGCCACTGTACCCGGGCTGCCCGGTTCGCCGAAGTAGGACAGCACGTCGTTCAGCAGGAGCGCCCGCTGCAGTTGCGGCATGGGCGCCTTGTCCCAACCCATCACGAACGACAGGTCGTACGGCAGCGTCACCACGCGCCCGCCGGCGTCGGCATTGAGCACGGCCGCCGCTTCCGCATACGGCGAGCCGCCGGCGCCCGCGAACCGAGCCAGAGTTATCGCGCCGGGGGCGGCGGCAATCGCATCGAAATCATTCGCTGTCGGGCAGCCGCCGTACAGCAGCCAGTCGGCAATGGTCAGGAACACGGGATTGCCCGTCTCGTTCACGATCGTGGGCGCGATCTGGCCGCCGATGTTGTCCCGGACATCGCCGTCAAGGTATTGCACCCCCATCGCCGACTGCAGGAACGCGCGACCGTCCGTGCTGCCGTTCAGGCTTGCCGCCAGATCGTCGCCGCACAGCAACAGGTCGCGGCCACCGAGCGCGCGCCAGTCGTTCAGCAGTCCCAGGTCATTGGACGGATCGAAGCCGAAACTGCCATAGGACAGCGTGTGGACCCCCAGATCACCGGACGTGTACAGAAGATCGGTGTAGCCGGCCAGATGCGCGGCGGTGGCGCGGGCGCCCAGTCCCTGTCCGGCTCCCGTTGCCGGCGCGCGCGTGTTGAACAGATCAAAGTCCACGCCCGGTCGCAGTCCGAGCAGCGACAGCGCCGTGAGCCACTCGTCCTCGCCGCCGCCAAAGCCGGCGTCGTTCCACAGCAGCACCGAGGGCTGCTGCCCGGTCGCGTCGCGCAGAGACGGCAGGCAGTTGACGACGAAGCGACCGGGATAGGCCCCCGGTGCCGGCGCGCCGAAGCCGGCCAGGTTCGCCGGGACCGTCGCGGTGCGCACGTCGCCGGCCACGTTGTCCGCGGCCGTGACGTAGTAGTGCAGTACATCGCCCGGGAAGAGCATCCCGGTGTCGGGCAGGTCGAAGTTCCAACGGTTGGCGACGATCGAGCCGTTGCTCCTGCGCGTGACCCGGCCGACAGTCGAACCGCTCGTCTGTCCCGGCGCCAGTGCCGTGCGGTGCGCGTCGGTGAAGAGCGGGTTCTTCACCGCAAACGTCCAGTGCAGGCTGGGAATCGTCAGGGTACCCCCGCTGCGGGGCGTCACGTCGATCCAGATGGAATCACCGGCGTCGATGCGCAGGTGCGAGGCCGGCGAGATGTTCGCCGCCATGTCGAAACGCACGGAGTTGGCGCCGAGGTTCGCCAGGTTCAGCGCGCCGGAGGCCGGGAACCCGTCACCGGCAAGGTACAGCTCGTTCGCGACAATGCGCGGCCCGCCCTGCGGATACGCCTTGACGTTGACGTTGTCGAACCACGGGGCCGGTGAGGTGGTCTCGGGGATGCAGCCGAAATCGCACAGGTAGACGGACTCGGCGATGGACAAGGACACCTGCACCGCCGTGGCGCCCGGCACGAGCAGGTCGTCGACGACCTTCACTTCCCGCTTGTAGGCCGGGCCGCCGTAGTAGATGAAGTTGCGGCTGACCCACGGCGCCTGGGCGATCGGCCCGCCGGCGGTGGAGCGGACTTCCCACATGTACATGAAAGGGTACTGGTCGTAGCCGTTGATCGCGTTGTGGGTGTAGACGTCGAAGGCGAGCGTGAGCCCCGAGGCGCCGCCGGCTGGCAACGGCATGACCGGCGAATCCACCCGGTTGGGCAGCCGCGGCACGCCCCAATACGAAGCCGGGAAGCGCCCGCCGCGGAAGTTCAACGTGTAGCCGCCGGGCGTCGCGTAGTCCCAGCCCGGCCGGCCGACCGTGCCGCCGGTTCCCGGCACGACCAGCCCGTCGTCCAGGAACGCGATCACCTTCGAGTAGTTCGCCGCGCAGTCGTCGCGATCCTGCAGCCGGTGCCAGACGCGCGCGAAGTCGCCGATACCGGGGGTCGGCGTGAACGACCAGTCCGGCGCCGGCGACCCGTCCTCGAAGTCCTCGACCAGGACGACGCCGTTGACCGTCACCGTGATGTCGTCCAGGCGAGCGGCGCCGTCGGTCGGCCACAGGCAGTCCCCGTCGGACCAGGCGGCATCCGAATCGAACACGAACGCCACGGCCACGTCCGTGCCGTCGAGCAGTTCGGACGCAGTCCACGTGAAGGTGTAGTCCACCGTGACGATGCCCTCGCCGTCCCAGGAGAGCCCCTGGCCGCCAGCGAGGGGTTCGAGACCCGGGTGCGTGGCGGTCCGCCGCTGCAACCTGAGGAAGTCGTATCCGGGCTCGCAATCGTATTGCAGGCTTGCCTGCACCCGCACGGTCGCGGGCCCCTCGCCGACGTTGCGCCGGAAATCGAATTGGCTGAAAACACTGTTGCCGTAGCCGCCGGCAGGGTCACTGCCGCCGCAGGAGGGATAGTTCAGGCTGCCGCACCAGGCGGCCAGGCCGTTGAACGGATTCCCGTGGGCGTCGACGTGCCAGAGGTTGACCGGCGCGCTCTCGTCGACCGAGGTCCAGCCGTCCGGCAGCAGGCCGTCCCCGCCGGGGCGCGGGTCCGCGGTCTCGAAGTCGCCGCGGTACGGGTACAGACCGCCCGGCCCCATCAGCGTGACGGTGTCGACGGTGGCCTTGGCAGGGGATCCCCCGTGAATGATGACCGAACGATCGGTCGGCGTCCGCTCCGGCGCCGCCGCGCCGGACAACAGGCTGGCCAGACACACGCCGACGACGGCGGCGGCGAACAGGGCGGGATGCTTTCTCATGGCGGACCGGCTCCTTCACGCATAGCACGGGAAGTGCGTCCGCCCATCGACTGGGCTCTTGTGCGTCCGCGGCGAAACGGCGCTGCTGTCGATCTTCCTTTCCCGGGGGCGAGCCGGGTTGCGGGCCCGTGATGAGCGGGGGACGCGATGACAATAAGGAATCGATTACGGGTCCGGTAGAGCCGCGCGCCGGATTCCGCCGGATCCCCCATCAGGATATCACCAACGGGGCCCGCACAGGAGAATACGTCATATTATTGACTTGAATATCATTTTCAACCGGCTGGACTGACTCTATGATACACCCCGCGCTGGCTCCCCCACCTGATGCCACTATATTTGTCAAAAATCCCACCAGCGCACCGGCCCACCGGAAGGACACGCCGTGCCCCAGACTCCCGCCCCCGGCGGCTTTGCGACTGCCTGCCGCATCGGCACCCGCGGCTCGGACCTGGCCCTGTGGCAGGCCCACACCATCCAGCGGCTGCTGGGCGAGGTGGGCACCGCGGCCGAGCTCGAGATCATCAAGACCAAGGGCGACAAGATCGACGACGTGCCGCTGGCCAAGCTCGAGGGCAAGGGCTTCTTCACGAAGGAGCTCGAGGACGCGCTGCTGGCGCGGCGCGTGGACCTGGCGGTGCACTCGCTGAAGGATCTGTCGACCGAGATGCCGGACGGCCTGGCCCTGGTGGCGATGGTCGGGCGCGAGGACCCGCGCGAGATGCTGCTGGTGCGCAAGGAGGCCGTGGACCAGGCGCGCCTGGCGCGCGGCGAGGCGCTGCCGCTCAAGGACGCGGCCCGCCTCGGCACCAGCGCCGCGCGGCGGCAGGCGCAGGCCCGGTTGCTGCGGCCGGACGTGCAGATCGTCGACCTGCGCGGCAACGTGCCGACGCGCGTCAACCGGCTGCGCGAGGGGCGTTACGACGCGATCCTCCTGGCCTGCGCGGGGCTCAAGCGGCTGGAGCTGGACCTGTCGGACCTGTTCACGCTGCCGCTGGATCCCGCGGTGTTCGTGCCGGCGCCGGCGCAGGGCATGCTGGGCCTGCAGTGCCGCGACGAGGAACCCTGGCTGCGCACGGTGGCGCGGCTGGACTGCGCCGAGGCCGCGCGCGCGGTGCGCGCCGAGCGCGCGCTCCTCTGCCGGCTGCAGGGCGGCTGCCAGCTGCCGTTCGGCGTGAACATCACCGGTTCGGGAGCGCAGTGGAAGCTGGAGGCGTTCCTGGCGCGCGACGTCGACGACACCGCGCCGCTGCGGCTGAGCCTGACCGGCGCCGATCCCGAGTCGCTGGCCGAGGCGGCCTGGCCGCGCCTGGCCGCGCACCGGGGGCTCTGAGGCGTGGAGACCGGCCGCCGCGTGGTCTTGACGCGCGAGGCGCAGGCCAACGCGCCGTGGCTGGCGCGGCTGGGTGAGATCGGTCTTGCGGCGCTGGACCTGCCGCTGCTGCGGTACGTGGACCTCGAAGCGCCGGCGCCGGCGGGCGCGTGGGACTGGGCGCTGCTGACCTCGCCGCAGGCGGTGCGCCGCTTTGTCGCCTGGACGGGGCGGCCGGATGGGCTGAAGCTCGGGGCGCTGGGCGCGGGCACGGCCATGGCCTTGCGCGAAGCGGGGTTGCCCGACGAATTGCGCAGCGCGGCCGTCGACGGCGCGGAGCTGGCGCGAGACTTCCTGGCCCGCGAGCGCGCGCCGCGGCGCGTGCTGCTGCCGGGAGCGGAGAAGCGGCTGGACGAGCCCGGCGCGTCGCTGCGCGCGGCCGGCCACCACGTGCTGGCGGTGGCGCTGTACCGCACGACGGTCGTGCCGCCGGCCGAGCTGCCGCCGGCCCCGCTGCGCGGCGGCGACGTGGTCTTCTTCTGCAGCCCCAGCGCGGTGCGCGCGTTCGCCGCCGCCTGGGATGATCGGCCGGACTGCGTGGCCATCGGCGCCACGACCGCGGCGGCTGCCCGCGAGGCCGGCTTCGACCCGGGGGTCGCCGCGACTCCCGACCTGGAAGGCATGCTCCGGGCCGCGGGCCTGGAGCGGTGATCACCGGCGCCTCGGGGCGGCCTGCGCGTCCCGGACCCGCCAACCCCGGACCGGAGTGCACGCCATGGACATGTACGAACGCCCCCGCCGCCTGCGCGTCAACCCCGTCATGCGCGAGATGGTCGCCGAGACGAGCGTCGAGGCGCGCCACCTGATCACCCCGCACTTCGTGGTCGAGGGCAAGGGCTTCAAGGACGAGATCGCCAGCATGCCGGGCATCGGCCACTGCTCGGTCGACGAGCTGGTCAAGGAAGTGGCGGCCGACCTGGAGCTGGGCCTCAAGTCGCACCTGCTGTTCGGCATCCCCGACCAGAAGGACCCGCACGGCAACTCGGCCCTGGGCGACGACTCGGTCATCGCGCGCGCGCTGCGGGAGCTCAAGAAGCGGTTCGGCTCGGACATCATCACCGTCACCGACGTCTGCCTGTGCGCCTACACCAGCCACGGGCACTGCGGTTTCCTGGAGGACGGCAAGGTCGTCAACGACCCCAGCGTGGAGCAGCTGGCGAAGATGGCGCTGGCGCACGCGCGCAACGGCGCGGACATCGTCAGCCCCTCGGACATGATGGACGGCCGCGTGGGCGCCATGCGCGAACTGCTGGACGAGGAGGGCTTCACCGACACCTCCATCCTGGCCTACAGCGCCAAGTACGCCAGCGCCTACTACGGGCCGTTCCGCGACGCCTGCGACAGCGCGCCGCAGGGCGACCGCAAGACGTACCAGATGGACGTGCGCAACGGCCGCGAGGGCGTGCTGGAGGCGATGCTGGACGTGGACGAGGGCGCCGACATGGTCATGGTCAAGCCGGCGCTGGCCTACCTGGACGTCATCCGCCGCGTGCGCGACGAGGTGATGGTGCCGGTGGTCTGCTACAACGTGTCCGGTGAATATTCACTGGTGAAGGCCGCCGCGCGGGCCGGCTGGGTGAACGAGGCCGCCATCGTGCGCGAGAACCTGCTGGCGATGCGCCGCGCGGGCTCGGATCTGATCATCACCTACCACGGGCGCGAGGCGCTGGCGAAGGGATGGCTCCTGTGAGCAACGCCAGCTGGTGGGAGCGCGCGCAGAAGGTGATGCCCGGCGGGGTGAACAGCCCCGTGCGCTCGTTCAAGTCGGTGCCCGGCGACCCGCTGTTCTTCCAGGCGGCCAAGGGCTGCCGGTTCACCGACGAGGACGGGAAGTCGTACATCGACTGGTGCCTGAGCTGGGGCCCCCTGATCCTGGGCCACGCCGACCCGGACGTGCACGCGGCCGCGCGCGAGGCCATGGACGAGGGCGCCTCGTTCGGCGCCCCCAGCCGCCGCGAGGTGCTGCTGGCCGAGGCCTTCCTGGCCCGCCTGCCGCACTTCGACCAGGTGCGCTTCGTCAGCAGCGGCACCGAGGCCGTGATGAGCGCGATCCGCCTGGCGCGCGGCTTCACCGGCCGCGAGGTGACCATCAAGTTCAGCGGCTGCTACCACGGCCACGTCGACAGCCTGCTGGTCGAGGCCGGCAGCGGCCTGGCCACGTTCGGCACCCCCAGCAGCGCCGGCGTGCCCAGGGGCTTCGCCGACACCACCGTGGTGCTGCCGCTGGACGACGTGGCGAAGCTGGAAGCGTTCTTCGCCGCGCGCGGCCAGGAGGTCGCCGCGCTCATCATCGAGCCGGTGCCGGCCAATTCCGGCCTGTTGATCCAGCGGCCGGAGTTCCTGCGCGCCTGCCGCGACCTGACGACGAAGCACGGCGCCCTGTTGATCTTCGACGAGGTCATCACCGGCTTCCGCGTGGCCCGCGGCGGCGCGGCCGAGCTGCTGGGCATCACGCCGGATGTGGGCACCTACGGCAAGATCATCGGCGGCGGCTTCCCGGTGGGCGCCTACGCCACGCGGCGCGAGATCATGGCGCACGTCTCGCCCCTGGGCTCGGTCTACCAGGCCGGCACGCTCAGCGGCAACCCGGTGGCGATGGCCGCGGGGCTGGTCACGCTGGAGAAGACGGGGCGGCCGGGCTTCTACGAGGAGCTGGAGCGCAAGGGCGCGCGCCTGGAGGCCGGCCTGCGGAAGGCCGCAGCCAATGCCGGCGTCACCGCCACGCTGGTGCGCCAGGGCTCGCTGTTCTGGTGCGTGTTCCAGCCCGAGGCGCCGCACGCGGTCGAGGCCGTGGACGGCTCGAGGATGCCGGTGTACGGCCGCCTGCACCGCGACCTGATCGACCGCGGGGTCTACCTGGCCCCCTCGGGCTGGGAAGTGGGCTTCGTGAGCGCCGCGCACACCGACGCCGACATCGACGCCACGGTCAGCGCCGTGGCCGACACCTTCCAGAGCTGGAGCTGACGCGCATGGCCGACCTGAAGGACAGCCTCTTCCTGAAGAACCTGCGCGGCGAGCCGACCGACCGCACGCCCATCTGGATCATGCGCCAGGCGGGCCGCTACCTGCCGGAGTACATGGAGGTGCGGTCGCGGATCTCCTTCAACGACCTCTGCCGCACGCCCGAGGCCGCCTGCGAGGTCACGATCCAGCCGATCCGGCGCTTCGGCCTGGACGCGGCGATCATGTTCAGCGACATCCTGACGCCGCTGGAGGCGATGGGCGCGCCGTTCGACTTCTCGCACGGCGGCCCGAAGCTGGAGCGCCCGCTGCGCGACGAGCGCGACATCCGCTCGCTGGAGCGCTACCCCTCGCTGGAGGGCGTGCCCTACGTGGCGGAGGCGATCAGGCTGATGAAGCGGGAGCTGGGCGACCGCACGCCCTTGATCGGCTTTGCCGGCTCGCCGTTCACGCTGGCCAGCTACCTGATCGAGGGCGGCGGATCCAAGGAATACGAGCACCTCAAGGCCATGCTCTACTCGCGCCCCGAGCTGCTGCAGGAGCTGCTGGACCTGCTCGGCGACCAGGTCCTGGACTACCTGCTGATGCAGGTCGAGGCCGGCGTGGACGCCGTGCAGCTGTTCGACACCTGGGGCGGCATCCTGCACCCGGCCGACTACGAGGCGATGGTGCTGCCGGTGGTGCGGCGCATCCTGGACGGGCTGAAGCACACGGGCGTGCCCCGCATCTACTTCCTGAAGGGCAGCGCGCCCTACAATCATCTCGTGTCCACGCTCGACTGCGAGTGCTTCGGCGTCGACTGGACGCAGGACCTCTCGCGGGCCATCACGCAGCTGCCCGGCCGCTGCGTGCAGGGCAACCTGGACCCGCTCGTGCTGTACGGCTCGCCCGAACAGGTGCGGCGGCGCGCGCTGGAGATCTGCCGGCAGGGCGAACGCGCCCCGGGGCATGTCTTCAACCTGGGGCACGGCATCCTGCCGAAGGCCCCCATCCCCGCGGTGGAGACGCTGGTCCGCACGGTCCAGGAGTTCCGCCGCGGTCACCGATAGATGGACGAGCGAGGGAAGGCGGGACGACCATGTCCTTGAACATACCGGCCGACTTCGTCGAGAAGTACAACCAGCCGGGGCCGCGGTACACGAGCTACCCGACGGTGCCGGCCTGGAAGCAGGCCTTCGGCGACCACGAGTACCGGGAGGCGCTGGCCGAGCTGGCGCAGCGCCCGGGCGACGAACTGGCGATCTACCTGCACCTGCCGTTCTGCGCCAAGCACTGCTTCTACTGCGGCTGCAACGCGCTGGTTTCGCGCGAGAAGAACGCGGTCGGGGTCTACCTGGACCGCGTCGAGAAGGAACTGGCGATGGTCACCGCGCTGATCGGCACCGGCCGGCGCGTGGTGCAGTTCCACTGGGGCGGCGGCACGCCCAACTACCTGAGCAACGCCGAGGTCGAGCGCACGCTGGCGATGTTCCGCGGCGCCTTCGACGTCGCGCCCGAGGCCGAGATCTCGCTGGAGGTGGACCCGCGCATCGCCACGCCCGAGCAGGTGGCGTTCCTGCGCTCGGCCGGCTTCAACCGCATCAGCCTGGGCGTGCAGGACTTCGAGGAGTCCGTGCAGGTGGCGATCGGGCGGAAGCAGGGCCGCGAGCGCACGCTGAACGTCTACCAGGGCTGCCGCGACGCCGGTTTCCCGGGCGTGAACGTGGACCTGGTGTACGGCCTGCCCGGCCAGACGCGCGAGTCGTTCGCGCGGACGCTCGGCGAGATCATCGCGCTGCAACCTGACCGCGTGGCCTGCTTCTCGTACGCGCACGTGCCCTGGGTGCGGCCGCTGCAGAACAAGGTCGACACCTCGAAGATGATGGGCGGGTACGAGAAGTTCGGCCTGTTCCAGCTGACCGTGGACCTGTTCCAGGCCGCGGAATACGACTGGATCGGCATCGACCACTTCGCCAAGCGCGACGACGAGCTGTCCGTCGCGCTGCGGAACCGCGCGCTGCACCGGAACTTCATGGGCTACGCGACGAAGCCCGCCCCCCACATGCTGGCCTTCGGCATGAGCGGCATCGGCGACGTCTGCGACCGCTTCGCGCAGAACGACGCCGATCTGGGGGCGTGGGGCGAGGCGATCGACGCCGGGCGCCTGCCCATCGTCAAGGGCCACGAACTGAGCGACGACGACCGCCTGCGCCGGCTGGTGATCCTCAACGTGATGTGCAACCTGGAGCTGCCGTGGGCGCTGACCGAGCGCGCGTTCGGGGCTCCGGCCGACCGGCTGCTGGCCGGCGAGCTGGCCGCGCTGCCGCCGCTGGTCGACGACGGGCTGGTCACCGTCGACGACCGCGGGCTGCGCATCACCGAGAAGGGCCGCTACTTCGTGCGCAACGTGGCGATGATCTTCGACGCCTACCTGGCCGCGGCCGGCGACAAGCCGCTGTTCTCGAGGACCGTCTGAGGTGGCGACCACGCGCGGATCACTGGCGGGCAAGGTCGGCTCCTACCCCGCGCCACGGCTGGACCGGGCGCGCCGCACCGGCCTGATCCTGTGCGGCATGGGCGGACCGGACGGGCCGGACGCCGTGGAGCCGTTCCTGCGGAACCTCTTCCGCGACCCGCAGATCTTCCCGGTGCCGCCGCTGCTGGCGCCGGTGCTGGGTTGGGCCATCGCCAAGCGGCGCTCGCCGGGCGTGCGCGAGCGGTACCGCCTGGTCAGCCCCGACTCGGTGACGCCGCAGCTGGCGACCACGCGCCGCCAGGGCGAGCTGCTGGCGCAGCGCCTGCGCGCGGCGGGCCTGGACGTGGTGCCGGACATCGCCATGCGCTACTGGCGCCCCTACCCCGACCAGGCGGTGGCCGCGCTGCAGGCCGCCGGCGCCGGGCAGTTCGTGGTGGTGCCGATGTACCCGCAGTTCTCGGCCGCGACCAACGGCAGCACGCTGGACTTCGTGCTGGCCTCGCTGCGCCGCCAGGCGCCCGAGGCGCCCGTGCACGTGGTGGCCGACTGGCACCTGCTCGACGGCTTCCTGGCGGCGCTGGCCGCGCCCGCCGCGGCGCGGTTGCTGGCCTGGGCCGATGAGGGAGCCGCGCCGCGCGAGACGGCGCTGGTCTATGTGGCGCACTCGCTGCCGTACTCGTTCATCCGCCGCGGCGACTGCTACGAGCAGCGCACGCAGGCGACGGTCGCCGCCGTGCACGCGCGCGTGACCGCGGCGCTGCGGCAGGCCGGCCACGGCGACTGGCAGGCGGCGCTGCTGGCCGGCGGCCGCTCGCCGCTGATCACGTACCAGAGCCGCGTCGGCCCGGTGAAGTGGCTGGAGCCGAACGTCGAGGCCGAGACGCGACGTCTGGCCGCGGCCGGCTGCCGGCGCCTGTTCGTGCAGCCGGTCAGCTTCACGTGCGAGCACATCGAGACGCTGCTGGAGCTGGACCTGGAGCTGAAGGAGACGGCGGAGAAGTCCGGCCTCCACGGCTTCGCGCGGGGCGCCGCCCTGAACGAGGACGCGACGTGGCTGGACTCGCTGGCGGCGCACCTGCGGGCCGCGGCGTTCACCGGGGAGGGCGGCGGTGGCTGACGGGGAGGGGCGCGGGGCGCGCGTGGCCGTGATCGGGGGCGGCGTGGCCGGGCTGGCCGCGGCGCTGGCGCTGCGCGACCGCGCGCGGGCGCAGGGCGCGCCGGTGACGGTGACCGTGTTCGAGAAGGACGACCAGACGGGCGGCAACCTGCGCACGCTGCACCAGGGCGGCTGGCAGTTCGAGTGGGGGCCGAACGGGTTCCTGGACAACGAGCCGGCCACGCTGCGCCTGGTCGACCGGCTGGGCCTGCGCCCGCGGCTGCTGCGCAGCAGCGACGCCGCGCGGCACCGCTTCCTGCTGGTGAACGGGCGCCTCGAGGAGATCCCGCTGTCGCCGGGCGCGTTCCTGCGCTCGCGCCTGCTCAGCGCGCGCGGCAAGCTGCGCATGGCGGGCGAACTGCTGGTGCCGGCGCGGCGCGACCTGGGCCGCGCGGCCGACGATCCGGCCACCGACGAGACCATCGACCATTTCGGCGAGCGCCGGCTGGGCCGCGAGTTCGCCGACGTGATGCTGGACCCGATGGTCAAGGGCGTCTTCGGCGGCGAGTCGAAGCAGCTGAGCCTGGCCGCGGCGTTTCCGCGCATGGTCGAGCTGGAGCGCGACCACGGCGGCCTGTTCCGGGCGATGATCGCCCTCGGCCGCGAGAAGCGCCGGCGGGGCCGCCGCACCGACGCCGGGCCCACCGGCGTGCTGCACTCGTTCGACGGCGGCATGGCGGTGCTGGTGGACGCGCTGGCCGCGGCGCTGGACGCCGATGCGGGCGCCGAGATCGTCCGCGGCGCGCCCGTCGCGGAACTGGCGCGCGAGGACGGCGCCTGGACGGTGCGCTGGCCGGGCGGCGCGCGCGGCGGCTTCGCGGCGGTCATCGACGCCGCGCCGGCGCACGCGGCCGCCGGCCACGTGCGGGGGCTGGACGCGGAACTGGCCGACCGGCTGGCCGGCATCCCCTACGCCCCGATGGCCGTCGTCGCGCTGGGCTACCGGCAGCAGGACGTGACCCGCGACCTGAACGGGTTCGGCCTTTTGGTGCCCGGCCGCGAGAACCGCAACGTGCTGGGCGTGCTGTGGAGCAGCAGCATCTTTCCCGGGCTGGCCCCGGCGGGCCACGTCCTGCTGCGGGCGATGGCCGGCGGCGCCGGCAACCCCGGCGTGATGGGGCTCACCGACCGGCAGCTGGTCGAACTGGTCGTGGGCGACCTGCGCGGGTTCATGGGGCTGAGCGGGGAGCCGGCGCTGGTGAACATCATCCGCCATGAGCGCGCCATCGCCCAGTACGTGCCGGGGCATCTGGCGCGGCTGCGCGCCATCGACGCGGCGGCGGCCCGCCTGGGCCGGCTGTGGTTCAGCGGCAGCGCGTACCGCGGCATCGCCGTGAACGCCTGCGTCAAGGAGACCGAAACGCTTGCCGACAAGGTCCTGGCGACCCTGGCCGGCGAGGGGGTCGGTGCGGGGGTCGGTGCGGAGGGTGCGCGATGACGACGCTGTTGACGGTGCTGGCGGTCCTGCTGCCCCTCGGCTACGTGGCCGTGTGGGCGAGCTACCTGTGGCTCTTCTACACCGACGATACGCGCGCGCGCCGGATCTGCTCGCGCGCCGCCGCGGCTCTGGTGCTGCTGCACGTGGGCGCCATGGCCGCGCGGGGCGTCGCGCTGCAAAGGCTGCCGATGGGCACGCAGGCCGAGTTCCTGGGCGCGCTGGCCCTGGCGCTGCTGGGGACGTACCTGGTGGTCGAGCGGCGCCTGCGCGCCAAGCAGACCGGTTTCCTGACCGCGGGCGCCGCCGCGCTGATGATGGTCATCGCCAGCCTGGCCGGACCGGCCGTCGCCAGCACCAGCCCCCTGCTCCACGATCCCGGCTTCGCGGGCCACGCGGTGCTGGTGCTGTTGGCCTACACGGCGCTCAGCCTGAGCTTCCTCTACGCCATCTTGTACCTGGTCCTGGCGCGTCAGCTCATGCGCCGCCAGTTCGGCCTGCTGTTCCGCCGCCTCCCGTCGCTCGAGACGCTCGAACGCATGAGCGTGGTCTCCGTCGAGATGGGCGTGCCCCTGCTCTTCCTGTCGCTGGCGCTGGGTCACCTGTGGATGTACGACCTGGCCGATCGCGTCCCGCCCGAAACCGCGGCGATGCTCACTCCGTGGGACCCGAAGATCCTGCTCTCCTGGGTCATCTTCCTGGCCTACACGGCCGGCCTGATCGGACACCGCTTCTGGGGCTGGCGCGGCCGGAAGATGAACGTCCTGGCCGTGGCCGCCTTCACGGCGGTGGTCCTGGGCATGGGCGCCGTCCACCACTTCTTCCCGACTTTCCACCGCTTCCCGACGCTCGACGGCGAGGTCGCGCCCGACGAACTGGAGAACGCGCTGACGCGCGCTGTCGCGGCGGCGCCGCTCGACCGGCCCGGGGAGGTTCGATGAACGGCGCGACGACCCTGCACGTCCACAGCATCAGCCACCGGACCGCGCCGACGGCCGTGCGCGAACGCGCCCACCTGACCGAGGCGCGGGCGGTGGAGCTGATGGACGCGTTGAGCGCCGGAGGAGGCGGCGGCAGCGGCGACGAGAGCGCCTGCGTGTCCGTCATTCCGGTCTCGACGTGCAACCGGACGGAGATCTACCTGGAGATCCGCGAGGGCGCCGACCCGGACGCCGTCCTGCGCGCCGGGCTGGAAGCCATCGGCGCCGAGACGGACCTCTTCTTCGGCGAGCATGCGCTGCGCCTGGACGGACTGGCGGCCATCGCCCACCTGTACCGCCTGGCCGCCGGCATGGAGAGCCTGATGCTCGGCGAGCCGCAGATCACCGGCCAGCTGAAGGACGCGTACCGCCTGGCGCGCGCGCACCACGAGCCGGGCCCGGGCCTGCTGCGCGCCTTCCAGGGCGCCTTCCGCGCGGGCAAGCGCGTGCGCACCGAGACGCGCATCTCCACCGGCGCCGTGAGCGTGGCCTTCGCGGCGGTCGAGCTGGCGCGCAAGTTCTTCGACCGCCTGGGCAAGCACCGGGCGCTGCTGGTCGGCGCCGGCGAGACCGGCGCGCTGGCGGCGCGGCACTTCCTGCAGCACGACATCGGGCACCTGACGGTGGTCAACCGCAGCCTGGAGCGCGCCGAGGCGCTGGCCGCCACGCTGCGCGACGAGCAGTCGCGCCAGCTGGCCGAGTCCGCCCTGGACATCGAGGGCGAGGCGCCGGGCCACGCCGCGCTGGCCGCGCAGGCCGGCCGCATCGTCGCCAAGCCCTGGGACGAGCTGGGCGCGGCGATCGCGCAGGCCGACGTCGTGCTCAGCACGACGGGCGCCACCGAGCCGGTCATCGTGCCGGCGATGGTCCAGGCCGCCGTGCGCGGGCGCCACGGGCTGCCGCTGTTCATGCTCGACATCGCCGTGCCGCGCGACATCCACCCGGACGTGGCCCGCATCGCCAACGTGTTCGTGTTCGGGCTGGAGGACCTCGACGAGATCGTCCAGGTCAACCTGGCCGCACGGCGCGCGCAGATCCCCCACGCCGAGCGGTTGATCGAGGAGGAGCTCGAAGAATTTCGCCAGTGGCTCGACGACATCGACCTGCGGCCGACCGTCGCCGAGTTCCGCGCCTACCTCGAGGACCTGAAGGACAAGCAGGTCGGGTTCGTGCGCAAGAAGCACTCCGCCGAGATGGCCGCCGAGGTCGACAAGAGCCTGCAGCAGTTCATCAAGAAGGTGCTCGGCCGCTCCATGTCCACCCTGCGCGCCGCCGAGACGCCCGAGGAGCGGCGGCGCCACCTCGAGACGCTGCGCACGATCTTCTCGACCGAGGAGCGGGAGCCGGATTAGGTCGGGTGACCGGCGGCCCGCCCGGTGACGAAAGATCGCGTCTCGCGAAATCACGCGGAAATCCAGATCGGCCGCGCCGCGCGCAAGTGGTTGGCGGGCAACGGGCCGAATCGCCGCCGAGCGCGGCATGCGCGTTGCCCAGGGTGGAGCACCCTCGACCGCTCACCCGGTCCGCGGACCGTGGCCGACCCTGGAGGCAACGCCATGACGACCGAAAGCCCGATCCTCACCGCCACACGCCACGGACGGCATCCCGCCGTCCGCCGGCGCCTGGCGGTCGCAGCGGCGACGTTCGCCGCCGCCACAGCCGTGTCCGTGGCCGTCCTCGCCGCCGCGCGCCTGAGCCCGGATCCCGCCGTCAGGCAAACCGTCCTGCAGGGCGTCTGCTGGCTGCTGGTGGCCGGCGGC
Source organism: uncultured Fibrobacteraceae bacterium (assembly GCA_964399195.1). GTDB lineage: Bacteria > Krumholzibacteriota > Krumholzibacteriia > LZORAL124-64-63 > LZORAL124-64-63 > CAINDZ01. The sequence goes on along the minus strand of CAYNPY010000068.1, from coordinate 412 downwards.
GTGGCCGGCACCTTCCTGGCCGGCGACGGCCGCCGCTGGGCGTGGCTGATGCTCTTCGGCCTGCAGCCGGTGTGGATCGCCTACGCGGTGGCCACGAGCCAGCCCGGCTTCGTGCTGGGCTCGGTGGCCTGCGCGGGCGCGCAGCTGAACGGCTATCTCAGGGGCGGCGGCGCGTGAGGCCGTGCTTGCGCAGGCGCGAGGCGAGAGTCGATGGCGGCAGGCCCAGCAACGCGGCCGCGCCGCCGGCGCCGGCGATCCGCCAGTCCGCCTGTTCGAGGGCGCGCACGAGGTTGGCGCGCTCGGCGGCCAGCATCTCGGCCTCGGTGAGCACGCGCGCCGGGAGCGTGTCGCCGGGCGCGCCTGCGGCTGGGTCGGCCGCCACGCGCGCTGCGTCGGCGAGCGCCGCCGCCGC
>CAYNPY010000067.1:0-20677 GCA_964399195.1 uncultured Fibrobacteraceae bacterium | reverse complement strand
GACTGGAGCCTGAACGTGCTGTTCCAGGCGGAGGCCGGGCAGCGCTACACGCGGACGAACTACCTCGGGCCGCGGCAGTATCAGGACGAGACGGACTACGGCGCCCTGGGCCCGCTGAAGTCGTCGTTCAACCTGCGGTTCAACAAGTTCTGGCGCTTCGGCAAGCGCGAGCGGCTGACGTTCTCCCTCGAGGCGCGCAACCTCTTCAACCACCGCAACTACCGGCGCGTCAACCCGTTCACCGGCGATGGCTACCGGCTGGGCGACTACAACCCCCGCTGGACCGAGCAGCCCCCGCCGCCGGGCGATCCCGAGTACGTCTACTCGACCGACAGCCCGGAGTACGCGCGGAACGTCGTCGACCCCAGCTACATCGAGGATCCGCTGACGATCCTGTGGGGGGTGAGCTACTCGTGGTAGCCCGCCTGCTTCGCCGCCGGTCGGCGCCGGTCCTCGCGCTGCTGCTGCTCATCGCGGCGGCGCCGGCCGCCGCCGGCGACCTGATCCGCCTGTTCGGCGACGAGAACGCCGGCACCGCCAGCGCGCAGTTCCTGCGCATCCCGGTCGGCGCGCGCGCCGTGGCGCTGGGACAGGCCTACTCGGCCGTGGCGACCGACGGCGCCGCCATCTTCTGGAACCCGGCCGGCCTGATGCGCACGCCGGGCCGCGGCAACTGGTTCGCCTCGCACGTGGCCTGGGCCGCCGACATCGACCTGGACTACGCCGCCTACCACCGCCGCGGCCAGAACTTCGCGCACGGGCTGATGTTCGGCGCGCTGCGCTCCGGCGACATCCTGCGCACCGACGAGCTGCACCAGGAAGGCACCGGGCAGTACTTCAACGCCAACCAGTTCTTCGTCGGCGGCAGCCTGGCGCGGGCGATGACCGACCGGTTCTCCATCGGCCTGACGGTGAAGTTCTTCCAGGAGAACCTCGACCAGTACCAGATGCGGGCGCTGCTGGCCGACATGGGCATCCTGTACTACGTGGGCCTCGGCGACCTGCGGATCGGGTTCTCGGTGCGGAACTTCGGCAGCGACATGAGCCCGGGGGGCACGCCGCCGCCGGCCCCGGACGGCTACGTCGCCGCGCCGGAGTTCCAGTCGTTCCCGGCGCCCACGGTGGGCGCCTACGGCGTGGCCCGGACCTGGGAGCTGTCGCCGAAGATCGCGCTGCTGACCACGGCCGACTTCAGCCACCCGTCGGACTACTCCGAGAGCTTCCGGCTGGGCGGCGAGCTGGGCCTGCGCAACCAGCTGTTCCTGCGCGCGGGCTACGAGACGAACCGCGCCGAAGGCGGGCTGGCGGCCGGCTTCGGGCTCCAGCTGGAGAGGCACCAGCTGCGCATCCGCGTCGACTACGCCTACGCCGACATGGGTTCGTTCGGGGGCATGCACCACTTCTCGCTCGACCTGTCGCCGCTGTGGCGGCGGCCGGCAGGCGGGAGTTCCGCGGGAGACCGGCCATGACGCGCAATGACGCGCGCCGCAGCCTGAGCCGCGCCGTCGCGGCGGCGACCGCAGCCGTGGCGCTCATCCTGGCCGGCGGCTGCGGCGAGAAGATCGCCATCCCGCAGCCGCAGGGGCTCTTCTCGCTGACGCCGTATGTCACCGAGGGCGTCTACGAGGCAGCCGCCGTCCGCCAGCTCATCCAGTCGAACGGCTTCGTGTTCGTCGTCGAGCCGACCGCCGTGCGGAAGCTGAACCAGGAGTTCGGCGAGGTGGCGGCGTCGACCGCGGGCCTCGTCGACGCGACGGCGCTCTGCGTCGGGCCCAACCGGCAGGTGGTCTTCGTCTGGGACCAGGGCACGCGGAACCTCCACTGGTACGCCTCGGCGGACCTGGCCCCGCTCGGACAGGCCGAGCTGCCGGCCGTGCAGTCGGTGCGGGCCATGGCCGCCAACGACCGCGGCATCGAGCAGGTGCCCGGCGCCCGCACGTTCCTCTACCTGGCCGATCCCGACTCGGCGGTCGTCCACCGCTACGCGTTCGACGACTTCAACGGGCCCAGTTCGCACGGCATCCTGGCCTGGGCGCCGGGCGAGGGCGCCCGGTCGGTGCACCAGGCCGCCGGCATGGCCACCGACGCTGAGGGCATGTTCCTGGTCTGCGACACGGACCCCGACCGCAACTGGGTGATCCGCTTCGACGCCACGCCCGACCTGAGCGACACGACGCCGGCCGTCGGCGACGAGGACCCCCTGCGGGGCCTGGTCCGCGAGTTCGAGATCACCTGCGAGCCGCCGGCGATGGCCGACTACGTCATCGGCTACGCCGCGCCCTGCGTCTCGGACACGCTGTGGGTGGGGCGCCCGGGCTCGGCCCGCGGCGAGTTCGACCGCCCGCGCGCGGTCGACGTGGACGCCAGCGGCCGCATCTTCGTGGCGGACACGGGCAACAGCCGCGTCCAGGTGTTCGATCCGCAGGGCGCGTACCTGCTCCAGTTCGGCACCGCGGAGACCTGCCCCGAGCCGACCTCGCTGGCGGTGATCGACGTCCGGGTGGACGCCGGCCCGGCCGGCATGCACTACGGGGCTTTCGTCTTCGCGCTGACGCCGGGCACCGGCCAGGTGCGTAAGTTCATCTCCAGCCAGCACTACATCCACATCCACCGGGCGCCGCCGCCGCAGGAATAGCCCGGTGCGTGTCGCGGCCTGCCGGCGGGCCGCCATCCGGAAGGCCGACCGTGGATCTCAGGTCCCTCAAGCGCCAGTTCCCCAAAAAGGACCAGCCGTCCACGCCTTTCTACCTGTCGATCGCCGGCAACATCGGCGTCGGCAAGAGCATGATCACGACCATGCTGGGCGAGGTCTTCGGCTGGCGCATGTTCTTCGAGCCGGTCATCAACAATCCCTACCTGGACGACTACTACCGCGACATGAAGCGGTGGAGCTTCCACCTGCAGGTCTACTTCCTGAGCAAGCGCTTCGAGGTGCAGCGGCAGATCCTGGGCCAGCCGGGGTCGGCGGTGCAGGACCGCACGATCTACGAGGACGTGGAGATCTTCGCGCCGACGCTCTACCGCCGCGGCTGCATGGACGACCGCGACTACGAGAACTACCGCGAGATCTTCCGCAACATGACGGCCTTCCTGCGGCCGCCCGACCTGATCCTCTACCTGGCGTGCCGCCCCGAGACCGCGCTGGACCGGATCCGCCGCCGCGGCCGCAGCTGCGAGTCGGAGATCCCGCTCGACTTCCTGCGCGACCTGGACGCGGCCTATCTCGACTGGATCGAGCGCGCCCCGGCCCTGTGCCCGGTGCGGACGCTGGACACGGAGAAGGTCAACCTGCGCGACGACGCCGCCGCGCAGGCGGACCTGCTGGGCATCATCCGCGAGTTCCACCTCGAGAAGCACGAGCGGGCGGCGACCTGAGCGCCGGACGCAGCGGAGGCGACCGTGAAACTGGGTGATTACCGGCCGAGCGACCTGTTGCGCGGGCGCGCCATCGGCGACGACGTGCTGCGGCTGCTGCCGAAGACGGACCTCCACTGCCACCTGGACGGGTCGCTGCGGATGTCCACGTTCATGGAACTGGGCCGCGCGCGCGGCCTGGCCATGCCGGACGACCCGGAACAGGTCCGCGCCCTCTACTTCCCGCCCGACCGCCAGGCCGTGACCCACGAGTTCCTCAAGCACTTCGACCACACGACGGCGTTGCTGCAGGACGAGGCGTCCCTGACCAGGGTGGCCCGGGAGCTGGCCGAGGATTTCGCGGCCGAGTCGGTCTGGTGCCTGGAGGTCAGATTCTGCCCCCTCCTGCACCTGCGCGAGGGACTGACCGGCGACCAGGCCGTGGCCGCCGTGCGGCGCGGGCTGGACGAAGCGCAGGCGCGGACGGGCATCACCGCCAACATCATCGTCACCGGGCTGCGGCAGATCGACCCCGCGCACTCGCTGGAGATGGCGCGCCTGGCCGTGGCCTGGAAGGGGCGCGGCGTGGTGGCCTTCGACCTGGCCGGCGACGAATCGGACAACCCGCCGAAGCGCCACGCCGAGTCCTTCTACCACGTCATGAACAACAACCAGAACGTGACGATCCACGCCGGCGAGGGCTTCGGCGCCGCCTCCATCCACCAGGCGCTGCACCGTTGCGGCGCCAACCGCATCGGGCACGGCACGCGGCTGGAGGAGGACCCCGACCTGCTGGCCTACGTGGCCAACAACCGCGTGCCGCTGGAGGTGTGCCTGTCGAGCAACCTGCAGAGCTGCATCGTCGACGACCTGGCGCGCCACCCCTTCCGCCACTACCTGCACAAGGGGCTGCGCGTGTGCCTGAACACCGACAACACGCTGTTCGCGCGCACGTCGCCGGTGCGGGAGTTGCGGCTGGCCGTGGACACCTTCGACCTGACGCTGCTGGAGACGGAGAACCTGCTCATCAACGGCTTCAAGAGCGCGTTCCTGCCCGAGCGGCGCAAGCGCGAGATGGTGGTCGCCGCGCTGGCGAGGTTCGCGGCGCTGCGCGACGAACTGGACCTGGACCGCCGCCCCCGCGGCGGCTGACCGCGCCCCCGGGCGCGCGGAAGGAGAGCCCGCATGCGTCGCTACCTCGTCGCCGGCAACTGGAAGATGAACCTGGGGCCCGCCGCAGGAAGGGAGCTGGCCGCCGCGGTGGCCGCGATGCTCAAGGGGCGCGCCCTGCGCGGCGACGTGCTGGTCTGCCCGCCGTTCGTGACGATCCCGGCGGTGGCCGCCGTGGCCGACGGCAACCCGCTGCTGCTGGGCGCGCAGAACTGCGGCGACCAGGACGGCGGCGCCTTCACGGGCGAGATCGCGCCCTCCATGCTCAAGGAGGCGGGCGTCTCCTACGTGATCATCGGGCACAGCGAACGGCGGCAGTACCAGCGCGAGGACGATGACCTGCTCGCGCGCAAGATCAACCTGTTGCACGCCGCGGGCCTCAAGGCGATCTTCTGCTACGGCGAGTTGCTGGCCGAGCGCAAGGCGGGCCGCGAGCGCGAGGTGGTGCGCGCGCAACTGGAGGGCGTCCTGCCGCGCCTGCAGTACGCCGATCCGTACAACACCGTGCTGGCCTACGAGCCGGTGTGGGCCATCGGCACCGGCGAGACCGCCACGCCGGAGCAGGCCCAGCAGATGCACGCCTGGTCGCGCGAGGTCGCCGGCCGCCTGCTCGGGGAGGGGCCGGCCGCCAACCTGCGCATCCTCTACGGCGGCAGCTGCAAGGCCTCTAACGCCCGCGAGCTGTTCAGCCGTCCGGACGTGGACGGCGGCCTCATCGGGGGCGCCAGCCTGAAGGCCGAGGATTTCGTGGGCATCGTCGACGGGGCCGAGGCCACGCGCGACTGACCTGCGGGAACGATCGGCGCCGGGACCGGACCCGGCGCCGCCAACCCGCCCCCAGCCGGGCAAGGAGACCACCGTGGCCAACCGCCGCTTTGCGCTGCCGGCGCTCGTCGCCGCCGCCTGCCTCGTCGCCGTCCTGACGGGCGCCTCCGCGCAGGCCGCGCCGCGCAAGGCGCAGTCCTCGCGTCAGCCGGCGCCGCCGGCCGCGCCGCCCCTGCTGCCCGCGCTGCCGGCGGGCACCGAGATCCTGCGCCTGGAGAACGGGCTGCAGGTGGTCCTGCTGCGCAACCCCGGCCAACCCATGGCCGGCGTCTACACGCAGGTCCTGGTGGGTTCGGCTCGCGAGGACTTCCGCACAAGCGGCATGAGCCACATGCTGGAGCACCTGCTCTTCAACGGCACCGAGAAGTACACCCAGGAGGAGCTCTACCGCGAGGCGGACGCCATCGGCGCCTACAACAACGCGAACACGACGGACTTCTACACGAACTACATGATGGTCGTGCCGGCCGAGCACCTCGAGAAGGGCCTCGAGCTGCAGGCCCAGATGCTCTTCCATTCGCTGATCCCGGCCGACAAGTTCGCCAAGGAGCAGGGGATCGTGCTGGGCGAGATCGCCCAGGGCCGCGACACGCCGGGCGAGTTCGCGGCGGACACCATCCGCGAGATCGTGTTCGGCGGCTCGGACCTGGAATTGCCGACGGTGGGCACGCCGGCGACCATCGAGCACATGACGCGCGACGACGTGCACGCCTTCTACCGCCGCTGGTACGTGCCGAACAACATGATCCTGACCCTCGCGGGCAATTTCGACCGTGACCGCGCGCTGGGCTGGCTGGCGGAACACTACGGCGGCGTGGCGCCGGGCACGCTGGAGCGCCCGTTGCCGAGGCCGCCCCGCCCCCTCGAGACCACGCGCGGCGTGACCCGCCGTGGCGGCGACACGCGCGCCCTGGCGCTGGTCTTCGCCGCGCCCACCTGGGGACACGAGGACCACGCGGCGTTCGCGGTCGCCGGCGAGCTGCTGACGCTGGACGGCGCCGGCCTCCTGACGCGGGCGCTGGCCGGCGTGGAGTCGGCGCGGCGCCCGTCAGTCTCGACCTGGTGGGAGCCGGCGCCCGGCTACGGGCGCCTTGTCGTGCGCTTCGACCTGACGCCGCAGTCGGACCCCGAGACCCTGCTGCCCCTGCTGCAGGACGCGCTGGCCGACGCGCTGGACGCCGGCATCGACGAGGCGGCCATCCGCGGCATCGCCCGCCTCAGCGCCACGCAGACGCTGCTCAACCGCGAGCAGCTGCGCATGACCGGCATCTACATCGCGGCCGACCTGGTGCACGGCGGCCCAGACGGGTTCGTCGGCTACCTGGACCGCCTGGAGGCCGTGACGGCCGACGATGTCGCGCGCGTGCTCGGGCGCTGGCTGGCGGGCGCGCCTTGCCTGGCCGTGCTGATCGAGCCCGGCGAGACGGCTGCTCCGGCCGCCGCGCGCGGGCCGGCGATGCCCGGCGCGATGCCGGGGATGGCTGCCGGCGCGATGCCGGGCGCGAAGCCCGGCGCGACGATGCCCGGAGTGGCGAAGCCCGGCGCGATGCCGCCGGCCGCGATGCCGCCGGCTTCCGCGCCGCCGGCCGCCACGGAACCGGCGGCTCCCGCCGCCCCCGCCGTCCCGCCGGCCCCCGCGCCCGAACGCACCGTGCTCGAGTCGGGCGCCGTGGTCGTCAGCGTCACGAATCCGGACAGCCCGCTGACGGCCATCCACCTGACGATGCGCGCGCGGGCGCGCCTGGACGGCGAGCTGGCCGCCGCGGGCGCCGTCGACCTGGTCCACCGGCTGCTGGACGAGGGTTTCCCGGGCTGCGACGGCCCCTGCCTGGCCGCGCGCCTGCGCGAACTGGGCGCCCTGGTCAAGACCGTGGACGATCCGGGCATCCCCATGGACGACTACTACACCAACGGGCGCTTCAGCTTCATCCGCGTCGAATGCGCCGCCGAGCACGGACCGGCCGTGCTGGCGCTGCTGGCCGAGGCGCTGCGCGGCGCCGCCTTCGACGAGGCCGACTTCGTCCGCGTGCGCGGCCAGCGGCTGGCCGAACTGGGACGCCAGCAGGGCAGCGCCCGCGCGGTGGCCGGCGCGCTGCTCGCGCAGGCGCTCTACGGCGACCACCCGCTGGCGCTGCCGGCGGAGGGCGACGCCGCCTCGCTCGGGAAGCTGACGTTCGCGCAGGCGCGCGCCGTCCACGCCGCGGCGTTCGCACCGCGCAATCTCGTCATCGCCTGCGTCGGTCCGCAGACGCACGCCCAGTGGTGCGACGACGTGGCGCGCCTGCTGCCGGGCGCCGGCCGGCCGACGCCGGCCCTGCCGCCGCTGCCGGTGACGACGGCTCCCGCGGCGACCACGGCGACGCTCGGCGGCCAGCTGTGCGCCATTCGTCTGGGCTCGGTCCTGGATGTCGAGGCTGGCGACGAAGCGGCGCTGGGACTGCTGGTGGCGATCCTCAGCGACCGCCTGGCGATGGACCTTCGCGAGACGCGCGGGCTCAGCTACAGCGCCGGCGCCGCGGCGGAGATCGAGGCCGGCCAGGCCGTGCTGACCGCCTGGCTCAACCCGCCGACCCCGCGGCGCGACGAGGGCCTGGCCGCCCTGCGCGAGTTCGTCGCCGGCTTCGACGCGGCCACGATCACGGCCGACGAGGTCGAGCGCACGCACGCCGCCCGCCGCGGGCGCCTGATGATGCGGCGGCTGTCCTCGCTGGGGCAGGCGTACTACCTGGCGATGGCGGAACTGGACGGGGCGCTCGCCGCGACCGGAGGCGCCGCGACCGGTGGCGCTGCGGCGCCCACGGTGGAACAGTTGCAGGCGGCGGCCGCGAAGTACCTGACCGGCCGCCCCTGGATCGAAGTGGTCGTGGACTGAGGACCGGGGGGCGGCGCGGCCGTCCCGGAGGTGACGATGCGGACAGCGATGAAGCCGGCGTGGCGGAGGCCGGCGCGCGCGGCGGCGCTGGTGCTGGCCCTGGCCGCCGGCCCGGCGGCGGGCGCCGAGCCGCCGGTGCTCGGGCACGTCGTCGAGGCGAGCTTCGACCTGGATGCGCACGCGGTCTCGCTGCGCGACCGCCTGACCGTGCCGCCGGGCCTGGAGTCCCTGCGGCTGGGCGTCGGCCTGGACTGGCGCCTGGTGTCGCCGGCCCCCGCCGCCGGCGCGTCGCCGCTCGCGCGCGTGGAGGAGGACGCGGACGGGAGCGGTCCCTGGCTGCGGCTGGACCTGGCGGCCGCCGGGCTCCCGCAGGGCGGCGAGATGGTGCTCGAGGCCCGCGCCGTGTTCCACGCCCCGGTCGACCAGGTCGCCTTCTCGCGCGAGAACGTCGGCGGCGAGATCGCGGCCACCATCTCCGCCGAGGGCATCTACCTGTCGTCGCTGTCGGGCTGGCTGCCGACGGCCGAAGGCGCCTTCGGCACCTACGACCTGACGCTGGACACGCCCGCCGGCTACGAGACGCTGACGCAGGGCCGGCTCGTCGAGCGGCGGCAGGAGGGCGGGCGCCTGCGCACGCGGTGGGTGTCCGGCGATCCGAGCGACAGCCTGGACCTGGTGGCCAACCGCTTCGTCGTCACCTGCGAGACGATCCGCGAGGGCCTGGAGTCCTGCACCTACCTGCTGAGCGACGACGCGGCCCTGCGCGCGACGTACCTCGAGCGCACGCGCGCCTACATCGCCATGTACGAGGAGATGATCGGCCCCTACCCGTACGCGAAGTTCGCCACGGTCGAGAACTGGTTCCCCACCGGCTACGGCATGCCCTCCTGGACGCTGCTCGGCAGCCAGGTCCTGCGCCTGCCGTTCATCCCCTACACCAGCTTCGGCCACGAGATCGCGCACAACTGGTGGGGCAACTCGGTCTTCGTCGATCCCGCCGAGGGCAACTGGTGCGAGGGCCTGACCTCGTGGTGCGCCGACTACCACTACAAGGAGCTGGAGGGGCCTGCCGCCGCGCGCGAATACCGGCGCAACCTGCTGAAGGACTACGCCGCCTACGTGGCGGACCCCGCCCAGGACTTCCCGCTGTCGAAGTTCCGCAGCCGTCACAGCGGAGCCACGCGCGCCGTCGGCTACGGCAAGAGCATGATGGTCTTCCACATGGCCGACCGCCTGGTCGGGCGCGAGCGCTTCCTGGCCGCCCTGCGCCAGGTCGCCGCCGCGCACCGCTTCCGCGCCGCCGGCTGGAGCGATTTCCTGGACGCGATGGGTCTGGACGCCGCCTTCGCGGCGCAGTGGCTCGAGCGCACCGGCGCCCCGTCGCTGGCGCTGGCGGACGTCGGGTTCGGCGCCGAGAGCGTCACGTTCCGCCTGCGGCAGACCGAGCCGGCCTACGAACTGAGCGTGCCCGTCGTGGTGACGGCCGCCGACGGCGCGGTGAGCGAGCACGTCGTCAGGCTGGACGGGCCCGAGGCCGCGTTCACGCTGCCCGTCAAGGGCGCCGCGCGCCTGGCGGTCGACCCCGATTGCCATCTCTTCCGGCGCCTGGACGCGGCGGAGATCGAGCCGACGATCAGCCAGGTTTTCGGCAGCGAGCGCCATGTGTTCGTGGTCGACGCTCCGCGCGGCCCGCTGGCCGCCGCCGCCGAGGCGTTCGCGCGCGCCTTCGCCGAATCCGACAGCGTCGAGGTCGTCGACGGCGCGCTCCCGGCCGACGAGCGCACGGCCGTCGTGCTCAATCCGGGGCCGGACCTGCTGGCCCGGCTGGCGGCGCCGGGGCTGACGGTGGCGGGGAAGACATTCTTCCTGGACGGCCGCCGCTACAGCCTGGACACGACGGACCTGGTGTACGCCGCGGCCGACCCGCGCCGCGCGGGCGCCACCGTCCTGGTCGTCCTGTGCGGCTCGGCGGCCCGCCTGCCCGGCCTGGCCGACCGCGTCTCGCACTACGGCCGCTACAGCTGGCTGGCCCTGCCCGCCGGCCAGGGCCGTCCCGAGCGTGGCAACTGGCCGGCGGGCGAGTCCCCCCTGCTGGCGGCCCGCTGAACGGACCGCGGGGGCGGTTTGCCCCTGCCGCCGCGGGCGGCGTGTGCTACCATTGTGCTTCCGGCGCCGGCCCCCGGGGCCGGCCGTAACCGACGCCCGGGCTGGTGGAATCATGCTGTGGCCCGTCACGACAACGCACAAGGCCGGGCGCCCGCCGCGCCGAGTGCCGGCGCGCGCCCTAGCGTCGGCCCTCTTGCTGGCCGCCGCCCTGCTGGCGCTCTGCGGCTGCGACGACGATCCGACCTCGCCGCGGACGGGCCGTCAATGGATCACCTCGCTCCAGCCCCAGTACACCAACCGCGCGGTCTGGGGCCTGTCGCCCACCCACTTCTTCGTCACCAGCGAGCGCGGCTCCATCAGCCGCTATCGCGACGGCGCCTGGACGACCTGGCAGATCGAGTACTTCTGGAACCTGCGCTCGGTGTGGGGAACGGCCGCCGACCGGGTGCTGGCCGTGGGCGAAAGCGGCATGTGCCTGCGCTTCGACGGACAGGACTGGATCTCGATGTACGCCGGCACCTCCCGCGACCTGCACGGGGTCTGGGGCACGGCCTGGGACAACGCCTACGTGGCGGGGGAGAACGGCTTCCTGGCCCGTTTCGACGGCGAGAGCTGGACGCCGCTGGACAGCGGCACCGACGCCACCCTGTACTCGGTCTGGGGATCGCGGCCCGACGACATCTTCGCCGTCGGGCGCGACGGCGTCATCCTGCACTTCGACGGCGCGGCCTGGACGGCGATGGACAGCGGCACCACGCAGACTCTCGATGCGGTCTGGGGCCGCAGCGGCACCGACGTCTGGGCGGTGGGAGCCCTGGGCACCATCGTCCACTACGACGGGAATTCCTGGCAGGTCGAGCCGACGGGCACCGCCGACCGCCTGTGGGACGTGCGCGGCCTGCCCGGCACGCCGACCGTCGCCGTCGGCGCCAACGGCACCTACCTGACGCGCGTCGACGGCGTCTGGCAGGCCCGCACCATCGCCGGCGGGCGCTACCTGTACGGGCTGTGGGAGGACGGCGACAGCTCGCTGCTGCTGGTCGGCTACAACGGCCTGGTGATGCGGCTGACCACGCCGGCCTGGGAGACGCTCAACGAGGGGCGCACGCACTGGCTGACGGACGTCTGGACGGCCGACTGCGGGACCGCCGTCGCCGTCGGCAAGAGCGGCGCGGTGCTGATCGGGCGCGGCGGCAACTGGCTGGACATCTCCCCGCAGATCACGGGCGTGGACTGGGCTGGGGTCTGGGGCACCGGCCCGGACGACTTCTTCATCGTCGGCAACCGCGGCCTGATCATGCGCTACCAGGAGGGACGTCCCTGGACGGTCTGGGAGCTGGTCTCGGGCGCCAACCTGGAGGCCGTCTGGGGCGTCGACAACGGCGACATCTACGCCGTCGGCCAGGGCGGCATCATCATGCACTTCGACGGCTACGTCTGGGAAGAGATGGACAGCGTCACCACGGCGCCGCTGCTGGACGTGCACGGCCGCAGCCCGCAGGACGTCTACGCGGTGGGGCTGGGCGGGACCATCGTCCACTTCGACGGCCTGGTCTGGAACGCGATGAGCAGCGGCACGAACCGCCCGCTGCAGGCCGTCTGGTGCCGGCCCGGCGGCGAGGTCGTGGTGGTCGGCGAGGCCGGGCTGGCCCTGCACGGCGTTCCCGACGACGGCCTGATCGCGTGGGAGTCGCGCGGCACCGGCGCCGCCTTCCCCCTGTTCGGCCTGGCCGGCGACGGCGACGGCCGCGTGCTGGGGGCCGGCAGCAACGGCCTGGTTCTCGAGTACACGGGCGATCGCTGGACGGAGCTGCCCACCGGCCGCCGCGACCAGCTGGACGCGATCGCCGTCGACCCCTGCGGCAACCTCGTGTGCGTCGGCTACTGGGGCCTGATCATCGAATTCACCGAGTGACCGGCGCCCGCCCCGCCCGGCGGAAACGCGCGCCGCGCCACGCCTGCCGACCGACTGAACCAAGGAGATGACATGTCGCTGCTCGATTCCCTGCAACCGGCCGCCGTCTGGAACATCTTCGACAAGCTGAGCGCCGTTCCGCGCGGTTCCGGCAACGAGGCCGCCGTGCTGGGCATGCTGAAGGGCTGGGCCGACCAGCGCGGCCTGCCGTGGAAGCAGGACGAGGTCGGCAACCTCCTGGTGAGCATCCCGGCCTCGCCCGGCCGCGAAGGCGCGCCGCCGGTCCTGGTCCAGGGCCACGTCGACATGGTGTGCGAGAAGAATGCCGCCACGGCGCACGACTTCCTGCGCGACCCCATCCGGCTGCAGGTCGACGGCGACTGGGTCAAGGCCACGGGCACCACGCTGGGCGCCGACAACGGCATCGGCGTGGCGATGGGCCTGGCGCTGGCGGACGACCGCTCGGTCGAGCACGGCCCCATCGAGGTGCTGCTGACCGTGGACGAGGAGCGCGGGCTGACGGGCGCCGCGGGCGTGAAGCCGGGCTTCTTCACGGCGCGGAAGATGATCAACCTCGACTCCGAGGAGGACACCGCGATCTTCATCGGCTGCGCCGGCGGCCGCGACACGCGCTACGAACTGAAGAACCGCGCCGCCAAGGCGCCCAAGGGCGCCGTCGGCCGCAAGGTCACGGTGCTGGGCCTGCGCGGCGGCCATTCCGGCCTGAACATCCACGAGCATCGCGGCAACGCCATCAAGATCCTCGTGCGCGCGCTGCAGGCGGCCGCCGCGCAGATGGACGTGCGGCTGGTCGAGATCAACGGCGGCAGCATGCGCAACGCGATCCCGCGCGAGTGCGAGGCGAAGGTCACCGTCCCCGGGGACCAGACGCGCCGGTTCAAGCAGGTCGTCGACGCCTGCTTCGCGCGCATCGCCGCCGAGGAGCTGGCCGGCATCGACGACAAGTTCGCCTGGAAGGTGGCCACGGTGCAGGCGCCGCGCTGCTTCTCGCGCGAGTGCAGCGCCGCCACCCTGAACCTGCTCTCGGCCATCCCCAACGGCGTCTGCGCGATGAGCCTGGACATCCCCGGGCTGGTCGAGTCGAGCACCAACCTGGGCGTGGTCAAGACCGACGGCCTGCGGGTGGAGATCGTCTGCTGCAGCCGCTCGTCGGTGATGTCGTCGCTGCAGGCGCTGGCCGAGCAGCACCGCGCCCTGGGCCTGCTGGCCGGCGCGGCGGTGGAACAGCCGCAGGGCTACCCGGGCTGGAAGCCGAACCTGGCCTCGCCTCTGCTGGCGATCACGAAGCAGCGCTATCGGGAGGCTTTCGGCTCGGAGCCGGAACTGCTGGCCATCCACGCCGGGCTCGAGTGCGGCCTGCTGACCGAGAAGTATCCCGACCTGGACATCGTGTCGTTCGGGCCTAACATCCGCGGCGCGCACTCGCCGGACGAGAAGGTGCAGATCAGTTCCGTGCAGAAGATCTGGAAGCTGTTCGCCGCCACGGTGACGGAACTGGCCCGGGCCTGACCCGGGCCGGTGCGGCCGCATCCGGCCGCGGCTTCGCGCGGCGTCCCCTCCGCCGGGGGCGCCGCGCCTTCATGCCGGCCCTTGTCCCCAGGTTGTCCACAACCCGGCGCCCGCGCCGGTCCCGGTCCAGCCTCCGGCTAACTGATTGTCGGGATCATAAATATCCGATTGTCAGCGAATTGTAATTATCGTCCGATCGTATGCATGCCCCGGCTTATCCCCCGCTGCGGCGCGCGGGATTCAGGCCATTGCCGGCGGACGACGGCGGCTTCGCGCCGCTCCAGCCGCCGGTTGCCCGCGTCGCGGGCGTGGGCGATCATAGCCGCGGCACATTCCCCAACCGGGGCAGGCCCCGCTGCGGCGTCCAGCGCGGCGCGGGCCGGGCCTGGAGGCAAGGACATGGCGGATTCCGGCGAGGCCGGCAAGCGCGACGCGGGCACGCGTTCGGACTGCTGGATCGGCGTGGAGCTGCAGGCCGCGGGCGGCATCCGCCTGGAGCTGCAGAGCAAGGTCGCGGCACTCTACGGCGAGGCGATCGCTGCCCAGGTGCAGGAGGGTTGCCGCGCATTGGGCGTGGCGCACGCGAAGGTGGCGGTCGTGGACGCCGGCGCCCTGCCGTTCGTCCTGGCGGCGCGGCTGGAGACCGCGGTCCGCCGCGCCGGACACGAGCCGCCGGGGCCGTGGCTGCCGACCGCGCGCGCCGGCTTCGACCGGCCCGGCGAGCGCGGCCGCCTGCGCCGCAGCCGGCTCTACCTGCCGGGCAACGAGCCGAAGTTCTTCGCCAACGCCGGCCTGCACGCGCCCGACGGCCTGATCCTCGACCTCGAGGACTCGGTGGCGCCCGCGGAGAAGGACGCCGCCCGCGCGCTGGTGCGCAACGCGCTGCGCGCGCTCGATTTCCACGGCGCCGAGCGCATGGTGCGCATCAACCAGGGCGAGCAGGGGCTGGCCGACCTCGAATGGGTGGTCGGGCACGGCGTCCAGCTGGTGCTGGTGCCCAAGGTCGAGGATCCCGCCCAGGTCATAGCCGTGGCCGCGCGCTGCGAGCAGCTGCGCGCCGCCGGCGCCGGCGGTCCCGAGGTGCTGCTCATGCCGATCATCGAGTCGGCGCTGGGCGCCTGGCGCGCCTACGAGATCGCGAGCGCCAGCCCCGCCGTGGTGGCGCTGGCGATCGGGCTGGAGGACTACACCGCCGACATCGGCGCGCAGCGCACGCTGGCGGGCACCGAGTCGTTCTGGGCGCGCGCGCAGGTGCTGAACGGCGCCCGCGCGGCGGGCGTGCAACCCATCGACACCGTCTTCAGCGACGTGGCCGACATGGACGGGCTGCGCGCCTCGGTCCTGGAGGCCAAGGCCCTGGGCTTCACCGGCAAGGGCTGCATCCACCCGCGGCAGGTCGCGGTCGTGCACGAGGCCTTCGCCCCGGCGCCGGACGAGGTGGACAAGGCCGTGAAGATCGTGCGCGCCTTCGAGGACGCGCAGGCCCGCGGCCTGGGCGTCGTCAGCCTGGGCACCAAGATGATCGACGCGCCGGTGGTCCGGCGCGCCCTGGCCACGGTGGACCTGGCGGTGCGCATGGGCCGGCTCGACGCCGGTTGGCGCGAGACGCCGCCGCCGCCGCCGCCGGCCAAGAAGGAAACGGGAGGTGGCGAATGAGCCGCCTGGTGCAGAACGCCGCCGGCCGCCTGGTGCCGACGGAGATCAACGGCCGGCCCGCCGCGCCGTTCGCCGGCGTGGGGCGCCATCTGCCGACCGGCCGCCGCGCCGGCCCGCCGCTGCGCAGCTGCAGCGACTATCCCGCCGACGGCGACAAGACCGTCGAGTCGCTCAAGCAGGCCCTGGTCAACGCCGGCCTGCGCGACGGCATGACCATCTCCACGCACCACCACCTGCGCAACGGCGACCGTGTGGCCAACCTCGTGTTCGCGGCGGCCGCCGAGCTGGGCGTCAAGGACCTGCGCTGGTTCCCCAGCGCCAGCTTCCCCTGCCACGAGGGCCTGATCGCGCACCTGGAAAGCGGCGTGATCCACCACATCGAAGGCTCGCTGAACGGTCCGCTGGGGGACTACTGCACCGAGGGGCGCATGCGGGGCATGGCCGTGCTGCGCAGCCACGGCGGCCGCTGGCAGGCGATCCAGGACGGCGAGGTGAACATCGACATCGCGGTGATCGCGGCGCCGACGGCCGACCCGTTCGGCAACGCCACCGGCGACCGCGGCCCGGCGGCCTGCGGCCTGCTGGGGTTCGCGCTGGCGGACAGCCAGTTCGCCGACCACGTCATCGTCGTGACCGACAACCTGGTGCCGTTCCCCTGCATTCCCTGGCAGATCCAGGGCAATCACGTGGACCAGGTCGTGGTCATCGACTCGATCGGCGACCCGGCGAAGATCGTCTCGGGCTCGACCCAGATCACGAAGTCGCCGGACCGGCTGCTGATCGCCGAATTGACGGCGCGCTTCTGCGACGAGGCCGGCATCATCCGCGACGGCTTCAGCTTCCAGGCCGGCGCGGGCGGCACGGCGCTGTCGTTCGGCATCTACCTGCGCGACATCATGCGCGAGCGGAAGATCAAGGCGCGCTTCGTGCGCGGCGGGTCGAACCAGTATCTCGTGAGCATGCTGGAGGAGGGGCTGACCGACTACATCCTGGACGGCCAGACCTTCGACCTGGAGGGCGTGCGCTCGATGCGCGAGAACCCGGGGCACGTCAACACCTCGCCCTTCACCAGCTACAACTGGCACGGCAAGGGGAACTTCGCCTCGCTGCTCGACTGCGTGGTGCTGGGGGCCACGGAGGTGGATCTGGGCTTCAACGGCAACGTCGTCACGCACAGCGACGGGCGGCTGCTGCACGGCATCGGCGGCTGGCAGAACTGCCTGGCCAGCCGGTGCACGATCCTGCCCATCCCGAGCTTCCGCGACCGCATCCCCGTCATCGTGGACCGCGTCACGACGCTGTGCGGGCCGGGCGAACTGATCGACGTCATCGTCACCGAACGGGGCATCGCCATCAACCCGCTCCGGCGGGACCTGAGCGAGGCGCTGCGGGGCAGCACGCTGCCGATCCGTCCCCTGGCCGAGATCAAGGCCGAGGTGGAAGACCTCTGCGGGGGGCCGCCGGCGAAACCCCGCTTGACGGACAAGGTCGTCGCGGCGATCAAGTGGGTCGACGGCACGGTGATCGACAGCGTCTTCCAGCTCGAGAAGTAGGGGGCGGACATGAGCCAGTCGAACGGACGCGGAGCCGGCGCCATCGCGCTGGGCATCTTCCTGAACCTAGCGGCACTGAACCTACTGCTGGGACGCGGCGCGCTGCAGGTGCGCGCGCTGGACCGCACCGTCACGGTCAAGGGCCTGGCCGAGCGCGAGGCGCCGGCGGACATCGCGCTGTGGCCGCTGCAGTTCTCGGCGGCGTCCAACGACGCGGCGGCGCTCTACACGACGGTCGAGGCGAACGCCGCCAAGATCGTGGCCTTCCTGAAGGAGGCGGGCTTCACCGACGAGGAGATCACCGTCGCGCCGCCCGTGGTGACCGACAAGCTGGCCCAGCAGTGGGGCGGCGACCAGGCGCCGCTGCGCTATTCGGCGCAGCGCTCGGTCACGGTCTACACGCAGCGCATCGACCTGGTCCGCGCCACGCAGAAGCGCCTGGGCGAGCTGGGCCAGGCCGGCATCGTCCTGGGCGGCGACCCCTACCAGGTGCAGACGCAGTACCTGTTCACGAAGCTGAACGACCTCAAGCCGGCGATGATCGAGGAGGCCACGCGCAACGCGCGCGAGGTGGCCGAGAAGTTCGCCCAGGACAGCCGCAGCCGGCTGGGGCGCATCAAGTCCGCCCAGCAGGGCCAGTTCACCGTCGAGGACCGCGACCAGAACAACCCGCACATCAAGAAGGTGCGCGTGGTCTCGACCGTCGTGTACTATCTGGTCGATTGAACCGTGCTGCACCTGCTGTTCAACACCCCCGCCCACGCCCGCGTCGCCGACCTCGACCCGGCCGGACTGGTCGCGCTGCAGGCTGCGGGCGCGCCGGTGATCGACATCCGCCGCGAGGAGGAGTGGGAGCTGACGGGGATCATCCCGGGCAGCCGCCTGCTGACGTTCTTCGACGAGTATCGCCGCTACGATCTGGCGGCGTGGCTGGCCGGGTTCGACCGCGTCGCCGACCGCGGCGGCCCGTTCGTGCTCGTCTGCCGCAACGGCATCCGCACGCGCCGTCTCGGGCGCTACCTGCACGGCGCCCTCGGCTGGCCGGGGGCGCATCACCTCGCCGGCGGACTGACGCAGTGGCTGGGCGAGGGCCGGACCCTGGACCTGCCGCCGGAACCGGACGCCGCGACGGCGCCGCCCCGGGGCTGATCGACGGCAACCCGCGCGCGCCGGCCGCGGCGCCGCCAGCGACGAGAGGAAGGCATTCGCCCATGGCCTTCTACGCCGACTTTGCCGGCCACTACGACGCCGTGTTCCCGCTGCGCGGCGACGTCCTGAAGTTCCTCGAACGCGAGCTGCCGGCCGCCGGCCGCGTGCTGGACGTGGGTTGCGGCACCGGCGCCTGCTGCGGGCACCTGGCGCGGCCCGGGCGGTCCTGCCTGGGCATCGACCTGGATCCGGGCATGATCGCCCAGGCCGAGGCCCGCCACCCGGCCGCCGAGTTCCGCATCCTCGGCATGCAGGAGATCGGCCTGCTGCCGGCCGGCTCGTTCGCCGCGGTCATCTGCCTGGGCAACGTGCTGCCGCACCTGCCGCTGGCCCTGCTGCCCGGGTTCCTGTCGGCGGTCCATCGCCTGCTCGAGCCGGGCGGGACCTGGGTCTTCCAGACGGTGAACTTCGACCCCATCCTGCGCCGCCGCTCGCACGTCTTCCCGGTCATCCGCGTCCCGGAGGGCGGGCTGGCCTTCCACCGCGCCTACGAGGACATCGGACCGGGCCGGCTGGAGTTCGTCACCGCGCTGACCGACCCCGAACGGGTCGTCTTCCGCGGCCGCGAGACGCTCTACCCGCTGACCAGCGTCGGCTACCGGGCGCTGCACGGGGCGGAGCGCTGGCAGCTCGTCCGGCACGACGCCGACTTCAACGGCCGCGAGTTCGATCCCGAGTCGGATTCGGGCAGCATCTGGGTGTGGCGCCGCCGCTGAGCCGCGCCGGAAATCGAGCGTCCGCCGCACGCCGCCGGTTGAATTCCGGCGGCGGCCGCGATATCCTGTGGCTGCCGCCAGGCGCCGTGACCGGCGACCGGGCCGTTCGGAGGGAGCCGACGGTCCCCGCCGGAACCGCTCAACCTTCGAGGAACGTTCCATGTCCAAGACGGAGCTTACGCGCATCCCCCTCCGCGCGGCCCTGCTGAGCCTGATCCTGGTCCTGTTGTCCGCCGCCTTCGCCGTCGCGGCCGAGCGCTCGCCCGCGCGCGTGTCGGGCGACTTCGCCTCCGCCATCGTCCTGGATGCCGAGACCGGCCTGATCCTCGAGGCCCATCGCGAGCACGACCGGCTGCCGCCCGCCTCGATGCTCAAGATGATGACCGAGCTGGTCGTGCTCGAGCGCGTCGCCGCGGGGGCCCTGTCCCTCGATGACGTCGTGACCGTCAGCGCCAACGCGGCCCGGGTCGGGGGCTCGCAGGTGTATCTCAAGGAGGGCGAACGGTTCACGGTGCGCGACCTGCTGATGGCCCTGGCCATCCACTCGGCGAACGACGCCGCCACGGCGCTGGCCGAGCACGCGGCCGGCAGCACCGTCGCCTTCGTCGAACTGATGAACGCGCGCGCCCGCGACCTGGGCATGAGCAACACGGAATTCCACTCCGTGCACGGCCTGCCGCCGGCCCGCGGCCAGCGCTCGGACATCTCCACGGCCTACGACATGACGCTGCTCGCGCGCGAGCTCCTGAAGCACCCCGAGGCGCTGGAGTGGGGCTCGCTGATCGAGGCCCCGTTCCGGGACGGCACGTTCACGCTGCACAACCCGAACCGTCTGCTCGGCAAGTTCCAGGGCCTCGACGGCCTGAAGACGGGCTACACGAGGGCGGCCGGCTTCTGCGTCACGGCCACGGCCGAGCAGAACGGGCTGCGCCTGGTGTCGGTGGTCATGGGCTGCTCGACGAACAAGGCGCGCGCGGCCGAGACCGCGCGCCTGCTGAGCATGGCCTTCGCCATGTACGAGCCCGTGAAGATCATCGACGGTCCGGGCGACGCCCTGCCGCAGATGCTGGCCGTTCGCAACGGCAAGGTGAAGGCCGTGCCCGTGACCTACGGCGAGGCCCTCACGGTCAGCGTCCCGCGCGGCCGGCGCGCGGAGCTGGTCATCGAGCGCGAGCTGCCGCGCCAGGCGACGGCGCCGCTGGCGGCCGGCGCCGAGGTGGGCCGCGCCCTGGTGAAGCTGGGCGATCGCCTGCTCGGCTCGGTGCCCATCGTCACGATGCAGGAAGCCCCGCGCGGCAGCTGGTTCCACCGGCTGGTGCACTGATGGAGCCCGGTCCGCGGCAGCGGCGCGCGGGCAGGCCGGACCGGCCGCCGCCGCCGCCGCGGGCCCCGCGTTCCTGCCGCGCCTTCGCGGTGGCCGGCGTCCTGCCCGTGTTGCTGCTGGCGACGGCCCTGGGCGGTTGCGCCGGCACCTCCGGTTACGATTGCCTGCCCGATCCCGCCCTCCTGCACGCGGCCCCCGCCGATTCCCTGGACATCGACCGTTTCCTGCGCCTGGATCCGGCCGCCATGGCGGCGCGGCGCGACGCGGCCGCCGACCTGGGCCGCCAGGCCGCGGCCGCCGCCGCGCCGGCCGAGCGCATCCGCCTGGCGGCGGCCGCCGCCGCCGCCGCGCCCGACGATCACCACGTGTGGCTGCACGCGGGCGCCGCCTGGCGCGCCGCCGGCGACGACCTGCTCGCCGGGGCGGCGCTGGACGCCGCGGCCGCCG